>DASWST010000175.1:0-52001 GCA_036402515.1 Pseudonocardia sp. | reverse complement strand
CTTGGCGTGCACGATCCCCAACATCGGCGACCTTCAGTGCATCCAGAACTTCGAGCAAGGCAGACTGGTCCAGGGCCAGCGCGTCGTGCCCCTCTACGTGTTCCTTGGCGGGTTCACGCAGGGACTCACGCGGTGGCCTCTTCAACATGCTCAGGCACGCCGAAGAGGCCCCGGAATCTGACGTTGGGCACATCAACCTCCTCGGAAGTGGCTTGATCAGAACCCAACAACTCCCGAGAAGGAGATGCGACGCGATGGACCCCAGATCAACCTCTACCGGCACTTACTAGGGGGCCGCGGCGAAGCAATGCGCCGGGGCTACCCGACCCGTGTCCTATCGCCCTGGTTCATTCTGATGACGTCGTCCCGTTGCGCTGCTACCTTCATCGTCGTCGAAGTCGGGGGGCCGTCGTGGTGCTCGGCGCAGTTGGGGACCGAAGTGCTGGCTTGCGCGGAGGCGAGCCCAGCCGGACAGCGATGATGACAGCGCTCGGCAGGGGTTTACATCGCCAGGAGCACGCGCAGCCTTGGGTTCTTGACGATCCATTTGCCCTGCCGCTGATTGGGACGGCATGGCCGAAGCTGTATGCAGGGATCGGCCAGTTGGTGAGTGAGCCGCTATTGCGGCGGGTGGCCGCGCTTACTGTTGCTCGCTCGCGGTATGCCGAGGATCGGTTGAACGACTCCTTCACCCAGTATGTGATTCTCGGTGCGGGTCTGGACTCGTTCGCCTGGCGGCGCCCCGATTTGCTGAGGTCGGTGCGAGTGTTCGAAGTCGACCATCCAGCCACCCAAGACTGGAAACGAGAACGGGTAGCCGCATTGGCCCTGCCCTGCACCGGCCGCCACGTCTACGCCCCGATGGACTTCGAGACAGCGACCTTGCGCGATGCGCTTTCGGCGGTGGGTCTCGATTGGTCGCAGCCCACCCTCTACTCCTGGCTCGGGGTTACTGGCTACCTCGCGCCCGACGCGATAGAAGCCACCCTTCATGTCGTCGCCGGCGGCCTCGCCGGGTCAGAGATCGTGATGGGCTACGTCCCCACTCCACCGTTCCTCGACGAGTTCGGCGCGGAGTTCCTGGCAGTCTTCGGGCAACTGGCTGCACAATCTGGTGAGCCGATGGATACGTATTTCTCGCCGTCCGAGGCCGAAGCGATGGCGGAGCGCTGTGGGCTGTCGGTGGTCGAGAACATCGGCGGCCAGGAGCTACATGAACGCTACTTCGCGGACCGCTCCGACTGCCTCACACCCCTTCCATTCGAGCGATTTGTGACGGCAGCGGTTACCTGACCTTCACGCGGCCGGCACGGGTGAGGCCGTGGCGCGGTCGCCATGTGCTGCGGACACTTCGCTCCAGCGCGACAGAGTTGATGTGCTGTGTGCTGAGCGACCGATACGGGGGGTGGGTTCGGTCGGCGCGGCCCGCCGGCTGCGCCCGGGCCGGAGGTGGAGGGCGTGGCCGAGCGGGCCGGCAAAGCCGGCCAGCGCCGCCGGACGCGGCGCCTTGACAAGGCCGGCGTGAAGCTCTCCCACGCGGTCGAGGACGGCCCGTTCCTGTGGGAGCCGACCAGACCCGGCGACACCGACGTCCCGACCCGCCCGGCACTGCTACTGCAAGCCATCAGCTAGCGCCAACGCTGGAAGGCCGACTACCTGGCCGCACAGCTCAAGGCCTGCGAACCACCGCACGACAACTGGTCGGCAACTCGGGGAGAGGCGGCATGATCAGGTTGCGCAAGGCGGTGGCCCGAAAGGCGTGCGAGCACCTCACAATGGATCAGCTGTGCGTCGTGGGAGCGCCTGGAGGAGGCGGGCGCCGACGACCAGCGAGGCCGTCGACCCCCGGGTGGTGATCAACCATGCCCAGGCGCAAGCACTGCTGGAGGCGGTCAAGGTCCAGCTGTCCGGTCCACGGTTGGTGGCGTTCTTCGCGGTCATGTACTACGGGGCGCTGCGTCCGGGTGAGGCGGTCGACCTTCGCGAGGAGGCGTTGTCGCTGCCGGCCACCGGTTGAGGTGAGCTGTACCTCAGCTCGTCGTCCCCGTCCGCCGGGCGTTCGTGGAGCGAGTCCGGGACGCGTCGGGAGCCGCGTCAGCTCAAGCATCGCGGGGTGGACGAGGTTCGGATCGTGCCGTGCCCGCCGGAACTGAGGGTGCTGTTGCGGGAGCACCTGGACGAGCACGGGACGACTCCCGATGGCCGGCTGTTCCGTGGGTTCGGGGCGGTCCGCTCTCGGAGAGCCTGTACGGGCGCTTGTGGGCGAAGGCTCGGGCGGCGGCGCTGACCGCCGAGGAGGTGACCTCTCCTCTGGCCCGGCGACCGTACGACCTTCGCCACGCGGGGGTCTCCACATGGCTCAACGGAGGTGTTCCGGCTCCCCAGGTGGCGGCGTGGGCGGGGCACAGTGTGGACGTCCTGCTGCGGGTCTACGCCAAGTGCATCGCCGGTCAGGAGGACGTGCTCCGGCGGCGGGTCGAGGAAGCTCTGCGAGAGGGCCGTTCATGATCGCGTCCGTGATGCGTCCGTAAATGCCCGTAAAAAGCCGTTCAGAGCTGGACGGAGCCGGACCGACAGCGAACCGGCCCCTGTCCGCGTTTCCGCTGATCAGGGGCCGGTTTCGGCTGGGTGGCAGGTCAAGGATTCGAACCTTGGAAGGCGTAAGCCGACGGATTTACAGTCCGCTCCCATTGGCCGCTCGGGCAACCTGCCGGGGTGCGCGTCACCGAGGCAATCGCGCATTGGAGAGGATACGGCAGTGACCTGAGGTGGTCACATCGGGTTCGGGCTTTGGAGGAGGAGACGGTGGCAGACCCTTCGTTCGACGTGGTCAGCAAGGTTGACCGGCAGGAGGTGGACAACGCGCTGAACCAGGCATCCAAGGAGCTCTCTCAGCGGTTCGACTTCCGGGGCACCGGCGCCCAGGTGAGCTGGTCCGGGGAGGAAGCCGTGAGCATCCAGGCAGAGACCGAGGAGCGCTGCCGGGCGGCCGTCGAGGTGTTCAAGGAGAAGCTGATCAAACGCGGCATCTCGTTGAAGGCATTCGAGGTCGGAGACCCGCAGCCGTCCGGGCGGACCCACCGGGTCACCGGAACGATTGTGCAGGGCATCGCCTCGGACAAGGCCAAGGAGATCTCCAAGGCCATCCGTGACGAGAAGTTCAAGGGCGTACAGGCCCAGATCCAGGGCGACCAGCTGAGGGTGTCGGGGAAGAAGAAGGACGACCTGCAGGCGGTGATCGCGCTGCTCAAGGGCAAGGACTTCGGCATTGCGCTGCAGTTCACCAACTACCGCTAGCGGGACCGCTCTGACCCGCGGGAAATCACCCGGCACCCTGCCGGGCACAACCTGGGCGCAGCTGAGCGCGGACTCGAGAACGGTCCGAGCCTCGGCTCCGCACCCTTGCTCAATCCCGGGCGCGGTGAGCAGGCGAGCGACGTACAGACCCAGGCGAAGGGCGCGGACCGCGGCGGCCGCCCGGGTCGTCACGGCCAGCTCGACGACGTGCCTGTCCGCCGACTCCCGTCCTGGTAGGGGCACAAGAATGCCCGCGGATCATCCCAGCCACCACCGAGATTGACCGCATCGGATCCACCGCCGCCGCGATCAGCGGGGCCATGCCGGCACTTCCCGTGGGGGGATCGGTATGTCTTGCTGACGCACTCAGCAAAGAAAACCCAGCATGGCACCGATTTCCCGGACCGTTGTGACGAGCACGACATCGACTACTAAATGTTGGCGATATTACGGGGCGGAGCGTTGCCGTTTGCAGAGTTGATGGCAAGCTGCCTGCCAAGTTCCTGATCCACAGACTTTGAGGAGGACGATGGTCCCCCGGACGTGGCCGGCATGGTCAAGCGCACCGGCTCCGCTCATATTTCCCGAAGGGACAGTCCGCGATGGGTTGGCAACCACGACCGCTGGTGAGTCAACGGGCCGGAGTAGGGCCCGGTCGCGCTGGCGGGGGCTTCCCAGGGTCTTTCCGACGGTGGGCGTGCTGGCCGTGGCGGTCCTGGCCGCGGGGGTGTTGACCGCCTGCGGCGGTTCGGCACCGCCGAAGGGGCCAGAGAAACCCAGGGTGTCGGTTGCGCCCGCACCACCTGCTGTTGGCGTGAACGCCACCGCGGCGGACGGGAGGGGCGCGATCAGGCCGCTGCCCGCTCTGTCGGGGTGCACCCACAGCCTTACAGATGCCCCATCGGCCAAGGAGGCACTGTCTAAGGCCTCGCCAGGGGACAAGATCTGCATCACTGGGGACCTGGGCGACTTCCGCATGAAAATCAACTACTCCGGCACCGAACAGGCACCGATCCAGGTCGTCGGCGACGGGCAAACCCGCGTTCGCGGTATCGACGTGGATGCCAGTCATGTCCTGGTCGACGGATTTACCGTGCTGAACGCCAAATCGCCGGAGATCCAGCTGAACGGGATCAACATCACCCTGCAGAACACCGTCGCTCGCCATGCCACCACCGCCGAGTACGACAGCGTGCAGTTCTTCGGCGACAACATCAAAATCCTGCACAACACTCTCGGCGGCAACAGCGGCGATCCCGCCGAGACGCCCAACTGCATCGAGACGTCCTCGACCGATGTCAGCAGCTCACCCAGTCACAACGTGCTGATCGACAGCAACCGCTGCGAGAACACCACCTATGCCTGCCTATCCGCTGCCGGCCCGCATGGCCCCCGCGGAACGGGCCAGGGCCAAACCAGCGACATCAGGTTCACCAATAACTACTGCCGAGCTCAGGGCGCGGCAGTGTCGTTGAATGACGTGCAGAACGCCACCATCAGCGGCAACGTAGTTGATGGGCCCAACCACGCGTGGTCCCTGCAGAACAACTCCACGGGCGCAAAGGTCGCCGGCAATATCATCGCGCCGGGCACCGCGTACGAAGTCGGCATGGACGACTCGTCCAAAGCCGGCTACCAGGGCCCCGGGGTCGGCGGAGCCCCGTGACCGCCTGCTGGATCATGATGAGCGCCTTCTCCGGATCCTGACAGGTGCACCCTTTGACTGGTGGGCTACCGGGGCCACGCCGCGGTGGATTAGCCGCGCCGCTGACCTGCACCAGCGGACGGCCCACCGGGAGCACGGTCTACTCGACATTCCCTGGCCGCAAGGAGCCTCGACGCTGTTCCGTCCTGGCTACCCGGGGACAGCGTGAATCCACCGTCATGACGGTGACGGTGGATCCAGGCTGGGTGCATCGGCCGGTTGTGCTGGCCTGACCTCTAGTTGTCGCCCTTTGATTCCTTGGACTTGGAGGACTTAGCCGGCTCCTGCTCCAACTGCTTGGACACCTGAGGCGCCGTGTTCGGCCTGAGCACCTCAAACTTCTGCGGCGGCGGCGGCGGACCGACCACCTGGATCTGCGGCGGCGGCTGCCGGTTCAGCTGCGGCGGTGCCGGCGGCTGCTTGTTGAGCTCGATCTTCGGCTGCTTGTTGAGCTCGATCTTCGACTGCTCCTTGGTCTCGATCTTCGGGTGCAGCTTGTCCGGGCCAGTGTTGGGATCGATCGGACCGGTGTTTTTACCACCTGGCGGGTTCGGACCGGCGGGCGGGTTCGGGCCGGCGGGCGGGTTCGGGCCCGCGGGCGGGTCCACCACAGGGACTGCCGGGCCCTTCGGGCCGTTCTGGTTGGTGTCCGCCGGGTCCTTCGGGCCTGTCGGGTCACCCTTCGACGGGTCGACGATTGGGTCTGGGCCCTTGCCCTTGTCCTTGTCCAGCTGGTCCTTGTTCTGGTCCTTGTTCTGGTCCTGCTTGTTCTGGTCCTGCTTGTTCTGGTCCTGCTTGTTCTGGTCCTGCTTGTTCTTGTCCCAGTCCTGCTGGTCCTTGTTCTGGTCCTGCTTGTCCTGATCCTGCTTGTTCTTGTCCCAGTCCTGCTTGTCCTTGTCCTGGTCCTGCTTGTTCTTGTCCCAGTCCTTGTCCTTATCCCAGTAGTCCTTGTCCTTCTTGTCCTTGTCCCAGACGTGGTCCCAGTCGTTGTCGTGGTGCCGACGCGGCCACCAGTGCTCGCGCTTGCACTTGATCGGCCGGTGGATGTGCACGTCGATGAACGTGTATTCGTTGATCACGACGGTGGTCGGCCGGATGTAGGTGACGAAGGTCGGCTGGAATGTCCGCCATGCCACGCCGACGTACTTCGGCTGTGGGTCGGCTTGCGGCGCGGTCAACGGGTTGCCGCTGTAGCACTTCACGGTCGGCTCGCCGTAGCTGTCCACGAACACCGCGGTTCCGGCCTGCAGGACCGCGGGGTAGGGCGAGTATGTCCCGTCGAGGTAGCCGTGTTGGGTAACCGAGGTGTCTGTGCGCAGCACCACGGGGGTCAGCGTGTTGACGAAGTTGGGGACCTCCGGGGGCGTAATGCCCAGCGCGCTGGACCAGGCGGTGACCCGCGGCGGGTCGGCCTGCAGATTGGCCACCAACGTCTTCCCGTCACAGCTGGTCTGGTTGCCGTTGTCCGCGAAAAGGCCTGGGGTGTCACCGGTGAACTGGCCGGCGGTCTTGGCCGGCGCGGTGACGTCCGCCTGATCGGTGCCGACCGGCGCCATGAACGGGTTCTCCCCCGGCGAGGAGGTCGGTTCGAGCTGCACCGACGCGGCGGCCTCCACCTTCGGAGTGCTCGGCGCCTTCTTCGGGCTCGAGATCGGGCCGGCGATCAGGGCGCCGATACCGACCAGCACGACAAACGCGACCAGGAATAGCAGAATCGTGGTGCGGGCCGAGATCCCACGGGACGACCGCGGGGGAGGCCCTTGCGGGTCGAAGTGTGGGGAACTCACGTCGAGTGCTCCTCATTGGGGTATTGCACGCACTTGGGGTCCAGCCCAGAGTGACAGCGCACACCGCCTCACTCGATGGTGTGATCCCCCAAGGTTTAGGTGTCACCCCCCGAACGCAGGTAGGGCTTACCCCACCCCCATGTGCACGTCAGACGGCCGCGCCTTCCGCCAGAAGCAGCTCGGCCAACGCGCCCGGCCTGGAGAACATCGGCCAGTGCCCGGTGGGCAGCGCCACAAAGGACCACGCCGCGCCGCCCATCTCGACGAATGTGGGAATCCCGGCCGCGATCAGGCCACGCGCGTCGGCCTCGGTGAAGCTGCACGCGATCACCGTCTTGGGCAGGGTCGGATCAGGTGGCCCCCGGCGAGCGGACCCGGTGATCGTGCCGGCGGGCTCGGCGGTCGAGCGCGCGTGCACTTGGGCAAACAACGCGTCGTCGATGCCCTCCGTGCTCGCCCCGTTCTCGGCCAGCTGTTCGCTAGTCGGCATCGGGTACCAGCCTCCGTGCTCCGCCCGCCGCTTCTCCACCCAGGCACGGACGGCGGGCGGCAGGAAGTCGAGGTGTGACACGCCCTCGGGAAGCGGGCCGCTATCCACCAATACGAGCCGCGCGACATGCTCCCTGGCCCGCTCGGCGGCCGCCACGACCACCGGGCCGCCACCGCTGTGCCCGACCAGCACCACGTCGTGGTGACCCCGGAGCACCTCCACCACATCGTCGACTCGCGATTCGATGGTGGCGCCGGATTCGCCGCCGCGCTCGGCCACGCCACCCGGGGTCAGCGCGATCACCTCGTGCCCCTCGGCGCGCAGCGGCGCGGCCACCTCGTCCCACGCCCAACTGCCCAACCAGAAGCCCGGAAGCAAGACATAAGTCGTCATGCGGGTGACGCTAGAGGGGAATCAGGGCAGATCCCGCCCGCTTTTTTGGCAAAATCTAGGCCATGTCCGCCGCACGAGTACTGGCCCTGCTCGAGCTGCTGCAGGCCCGCCCGGGGCTGACCGGGCCGGAGCTCGCCGCCCGACTGGGGATTCATCCCCGCACCGTCCGTCGACACCTGGCCACCCTGGACAGCCTGGGCGTTCCGGTGGTGGCCGATCGGGGGCGCCACGGCGGCTACCGACTGCTGCCCGGTTACCGGTTACCGCCGCTGATGCTCACCGGGGATGAGGCGGTGGCCGTGGTGCTCGGCCTGCTGGCCGCCGAGCGCACCGGGTTGCACGCCGCGGCCCCCGCCGTGTCGAGTGCCCAGGCCAAGATCGACCGGGTGCTGCCCGCTGAGCTGCGGGAACGCACTCGCGCGGTGGCCGAGACGCTCGGTTTCTCCGCCTCGATGCGCTCCCCGGGGCGCTCCTCGGAAGAGCCCTCGGTAGCTGCGCCCCGGGCCGATGTGCTGCTCAGCCTGGGTGAGGCAACCCGCGACCACCGGCGAGTCCGCCTCGAGTACACCTCGTGGAGCGGGGCACCGAGCGAGCGGGAGTTGGACCCTTTCGGGCTCGTCTTCCATGCCGGACGCTGGTACGTCACCGGCCATGACCACCTCCGCGACGGCGTCCGCACCTTCCGGCTGGATCGAGTCGCCTCGGTCCGGCAGGTCGGCGCCGGCAGCCCGCCGCCGGTCGGGTTTGACCCGGTGGGCACGGTGGTCGCCGGCATCGGCGAGGTGCGGTGGGCGACGCCGGTGAAGGTGGTGCTGCATGCGCCGCTGAATGACGTCAGGGCCCGGTTGCCCCGCTCCGCCGGAACCTTGGAGGCGCATCCGGACGGCACGCTGCTGCGCGGGCGCGCCGAGCGGCTGGATGGGCTGGCGTCCATGCTGGCCGGGCTGGGCTGGCGATTCAGCGTGCACAGCCCGGATGAACTGCGCGCCGCGGTCCGTGCGCTGGCCCAACGGCTGGCCGAGGACGCGGCGGCAGTTTAGACGAGCCTGGTGCCCTGCCGCCGCGGCCGCCAGCCGCGCTCCTTAATTCGTACGAGGCAATCGCGGGATCCGGCCGCTAGGTTGGTCAGCGATGAAGGGAATCGTGCTTGCCGGCGGCTCCGGCAGCAGGCTGTACCCGGTCACCGGCGCGGTGTCCAAGCAGCTGCTGCCGGTCTATGACAAGCCGATGATCTATTACCCGCTGTCCGTGCTGATGTTCGGCGGCATCCGGGAGATCCTGATCATCTCCACGCCGGCCGACCTGCCGCAGTTCAAGCGGCTACTCGGGGACGGTTCCGAGCTCGGCATCAGCCTCACCTACGCCGAGCAGCCACAGCCCAACGGCCTGGCCGAAGCGTTCCTCATCGGCGCCGACCACATCGGGGACGACAGCGCCGCGCTGGTACTCGGGGACAACATCTTCCACGGCCCGGGCTTTCCCGCCCAGCTGCGCCGCAGCATCGCCGAGCTGGACGGCTGCGTGCTGTTCGGCTACCCGGTCAAGGACCCGGGGCGCTACGGCGTCGGCGAGGCGGACGCCAACGGCCGGTTGATCTCGATCGAGGAGAAGCCCGCGCACCCGCGCTCCAATCGCGCGATCACCGGGCTGTACCTCTACGACAACGACGTGTTGGAGATCGCCAAGCAGATCAAGCCCTCCGCGCGGGGCGAGCTGGAGATCACCGACATCAACCAGGCGTACCTGCGGCTGGGCACCGCCACCCTGATCGACCTCGGCCGGGGCTTCGCCTGGCTGGACACCGGCACGCATGACTCGCTGTTGGAGGCGGGGCAGTACGTGCAGGTGCTCGAGCACCGCCAGGGCATCCGGATCGCGTGTCTGGAAGAAGTCGCGCTGAGCATGAACTACATCGACGCGGACGCCTGCTACGCGCTCGGCGCGAAGCTGGGCAACTCCCGCTACGGCGAGTACGTGATGTCGATCGCCCTGGCCGCCGGAGCCACCGGCTGAGCCGTCGGCGAAGCCAGCCCGTGTGCTGAAGAGCGCCGACTCAGTGTGCTGAGAGCGCCGACTCGCGGGAAGTTCGGTGGGCGCCCTGGTCAGGTGAGGGTGGTGGGGCGTTCTAGGTAGGTGTTGTCGGGCTGGGCGAACCCGAACTGGTGGTAGAGGCCGTGTGCATCGGCGGTGTGTAGCAGCCAGCGGAACCTGGCGCCGGGCCCCTCGTCGATCATCTTGCGGACCAGGCGCTTGCCCAGGCCGTGGCCCCGGTGCTCGGGGAGCACGTACACATCCGCGAGGTAGGCCATTGCCCACCCGTCGGAGAACGCCCTGGCGAAGCCCACCTGCGAGCCGTCCGGGGCGTACAACCCGACCACCCGCCACGCGGTCCGGATCTGCTCGCGGATCACCGATACCGACCGCCAGCGCGCCCAGTACACCTCGGTGCTCAGGAACGCGCACACCGCGTCGCGGTCGATCCGCGTCGGGTCGTCGTCCACCTCGTACTTCTCCGAACCGTCGTACTCGACCGCGCCGTCGTACGTGCCTGGGTCGTACCCAACTGGGTTGTTGTGCTCGCCGATTCCGCCGTCCGCCACCTGTCCAGCGTGCCTAGCCGCGACTGAGCCGTCGAGGAGATTTGGGTGCGCCGGGCCGATGGTTCTTGGCCACACGGCCGGTCTACCCAGTACGCGAGCGAAGGGGTGCACATGCGCAAACTCATGGTGCAGGAGCTGGTCAGCGTCGATGGGATGACAGCCGGACCGAACGGCGAGCTGGACTTCTTCGATGCGGTGTCGGACTACAGCGGGCCGGACACGGACAACCTGACCATCCTCGACACCGTCGACACCATCCTGCTGGGCAGGGTGAGCTACCGGATGCTGTCGGAATACTGGCCCACGGCGGACGGCGAGATCGTGGCAGCGCGGGTGAACTCGATCCCGAAGGTCGTCTTCTCCAGCACGCTGAGCGAGGCGCCATGGGGTCGGTTCGAGCCGGCCACCGTGGTCGCCAGCAGCCCGGTGGACGAGGTGCGCCGGCTGGTTTCCCAGCCCGGTGGCGACATCATCCTGTGGGGCAGCCTCACCCTGGCCCGGTCGCTGCTGTCCGCCGGCCTGGTCGACACCCTGCACCTGTTGGTGATTCCGGTGGTGATCGGCCGGGGCAGGCAGCTGCTCACCGAGGACACCGGGGCCGTCACGCTGGTGGCGGCGAAGCCGTACCCATCGGGCATCGTGTCGCTGCGGTACGCGGTGCGGAAGGCCACGACCTAGAGCGGCGGCCAGGCACTGGGTTAGCGCCGGGCCATCTGCTCGAGCCGGCGGATCCGGTCCTCCAGCGGTGGGTGGGTGGAGAACAGCCTGGCCATCTGCTCGCCCGGGCGGAACGGGTTGGCGATCATCAGGTGCGACTGGGAGACCAGCTGGGGGTCCGGTGGCAGCGGCGCCAACTGGGTGCCCAGCTGCAGCTTGCGCAGCGCCGAGGCCAGCGCCAGCGGGTCGCCGGTGAGCTGGGCGCCACTGGCGTCCGCCTGGTACTCACGCGAACGACTCACCGCCATCTGGACCACGCCGGCGGCGATCGGCCCGACCAACATGATCAGCAGCATCGCCAGCGGGTTGGGGCGCTCCTCGTCGCCGCCGCCGAAGAACGACGCGAACATCGCCATGTTGGCCATGAAGCTGATCATCGAAGCCAGCGCGCCGGCCACGCAAGAGATCAGAATGTCCCGGTTGTACACGTGCGAGAGCTCGTGGCCGAGCACCCCGCGCAGTTCCCGCTCGTCCAGCAGTTCGAGGATGCCGGTGGTGGCGCAGACCGCGGCATTGCGCGGATTGCGGCCGGTGGCGAACGCGTTCGGGGCGGCGGTCGGGCTGATGTAGAGCCGGGGCATCGGCTGGCGGGCAGCGTTGGCCAGCTCGCGCACGATGCGGTACATGGCGGGCTGCTCTGCCTCGGTGACCGGCCGGGCATGCATGGCCCGCAGCGCGAGCTTGTCCGACTTGAAGTACGCGTAGCCGTTCATGCCCAGCGCGATGACCAGCGCGATGACCAGCCCGGTCCGGCCGCCGATCAGCGACCCGACGAGCAGCACCAGCGCACTGAGCCCGCCGAGCAGAACGGCGGTTTTCACACCGTTCATGTGGTGGTTGTGCACGACGCTTCACTTCCTTCTGCGAAACGGGACCGCCCGATCCTGTTCCTTGTGCGGTGAACGATTGAGCGCTCACGCCGGTTCCGCCACTCGGCGTGACGCAGGCGACGCCAGCCAGCCGCCGGTCCCCCCACGCCCACCCTGGCCGCGGGGTAGTCGGCCGGCGGCGACGCGCCGGGCGCGGGAAGATGGCGGCATGGCTGACTCCGCGACGACGCAAGCACCGGCAACCCCGCGACCGGCGGATCCCTCCTCGGCGCAGGCACCTGCGGCCGCCAGGGAGATCCGCGTCGAGCGACAGGGACGGGTCGCGGTGATCACCGTGTCGGACCCGGCGCGGCGCAATGCGATGGCGGTGGACCTGGCCGGCGAGCTGGTCGAGGCCATCCGGGACGCCGAGCGGGATGAGGGCGTGGGCGCGGTGGTGGTCACCGGCGAGCCGCCGGCATTCTGCGCGGGTGCCGACCTGAGTCAGCTGGGCGCCTCCAAGGAGGACGGGCTGCGCACGATCTACCAGGGCTTTCTTGCCGTCGCCCAGTGCACCCTACCCACCGTCGCGGCGGTCAACGGGGCCGCGGTGGGCGCCGGGGTGAACCTCGCGCTGGCCTGTGACCTGCGGCTGGCCGGGCCCAAGGCACGGTTCGACTCCCGATTCCTGCAGCTCGGGCTGCACCCGGGCGGCGGGTACACCTGGATGGCGAACCGGGTGCTCGGCCCGCAGGGCGCGGCCGCGGTGACCCTGTTCGGGGAGAACCTGGGCGCAGAGGAGGCCGAGCGGGCCGGCCTGGTGTGGCGCGCGGTGGACGACCCGCTGGCCACCGCGGTGGAGCTGGCCGGCCGGGCCGCCGACGCACCTCGGGACCTGGTGATCACCACGAAGCGGACGATGCGGGTGACGGCCAACCAGGCCAGCCAGTTGGACGCGGTTGAGTTGGAGATCCGGGCCCAGGTGGCCTCGCTGGAGTCTCCGGCGTTCGCCGAGCGGCTGGCCGCGCTGAAGGCTCGGGTATCCGGAGCGAAGTGATCTGGCGTTCACCTATTGTTCCGGAAATCAGAACGCCGATGTGACGTAGAGCCAGTCTCGACCGACAGTCGAGGGCAGGGGGACTACCCTTGAGGTGGGGCAGTGCCTGCACGAATCCGCAGTCGACGGAAGACAACACATGACCATCCCGGACACCACCGTCCAGGCCACAACCAACGACGGCTCCCCCTCGTCCAACGGGACGAACGGTCACCACCGCGAGGTGGAGGTACAGAAGCGCCAGCGCGTTGTCATCCGGTTCGCCGGCGACTCGGGCGACGGCATGCAACTGACCGGTGACCGGTTCACCTCCGAGGCCGCCGCTTTCGGCAACGACCTCGCCACGCTGCCGAACTTCCCCGCCGAGATCCGGGCACCTGCCGGGACCCTGCCCGGGGTGTCCAGCTTCCAGCTGCACTTCGCGGACTACGACATCCTCACCCCAGGTGACCGGCCGGACGTGCTGGTCGCGATGAACCCGGCCGCGCTGAAGGCGAACATCGCCGACCTGCCGCTGGGCGCCATCCTGATCGCGAACTCCGACGAGTTCAACAAGCGCAACCTGACCAAGGTCGACTACGAGGCCAACCCGCTGGAGGACGACTCGCTGTCCGCCTACACGGTGCACAGCGTGCCAATGGCCACTCTGGCCAGGGGAGCCCTGGCCGAGACCGGCCTGTCCAAGAAGGACGCCGAGCGGGCCAAGAACATGTTTGCCCTCGGCCTGCTCTGCTGGATGTACCACCGGCCCACGGAGAGCACCGAGCGGTTCCTCCGGGAGAAGTTCGCCCGCCGCCCCGACCTGGCCGAGGCAAACATCCTGGCGTTCCGCGCCGGGTGGAATTACGGCGAGACCACGGAGAGCTTCGCGGTCACCTATGAGGTGGACCCCGCCCCGCTGGACACCGGGACCTACCGGCAGATCACCGGGAACACCGCGCTCGCCTACGGCATCGTGGCGGCCGGGCAGCAGTCCGGCCTGCCGGTCTTCCTCGGTTCCTACCCGATCACCCCGGCCTCGGACATCCTGCACGAGCTGAGCAAGCACAAGGCCTTCGGCGTGACCACCTTCCAGGCCGAGGACGAGATCTCCGGCATCGGTTCGGCGATCGGCGCCGCGTTCGGCGGCGCCCTGGGGGTGACCACCACCTCCGGCCCCGGTATCTCGCTGAAGAGTGAGGCCACCGGGCTGGCGGTCGCCCTGGAGTTGCCGCTGTTGGTCATCGACGTGCAGCGGGGCGGGCCGTCCACCGGGCTGCCCACCAAGACCGAGCAGTCCGACCTGCTGCAGGCCATGTTCGGCCGAAACGGCGAGTCGCCACTGCCGATCATCGCGCCGCGCTCACCCGGCGACTGCTTCGACGCCGCCATCGAGGCGACCAGGCTCGCGGTGACCTACCGGACGCCGGTGATCCTGCTCTCGGACGGCTCGCTGGCCAACGGGTCCGAGCCGTGGAAGGTGCCGGACGTCGCCGACCTCCCCACCATCAACCCGGGCTTCGCCACCGAGGCGAACGCCACCGACGGGTCCGGTGAGTTCTGGCCGTACCAGCGCGACGACGAGACCCTGGCCCGCCCGTGGGCGGTGCCCGGAACGGCGGGCCTGGAGCATCGCATCGGCGGCCTGGAGAAGGCCGACGGCAAGGGCTCTATCTCCTACGACCCGGACAACCACGACCGCATGGTCCGGTTGCGCCAGGCCAAGATCGACAACATTCCGGTACCGAATGTGGTGATCGACGACCCGGACGGGAACGCCGAGCTGCTGGTGCTGGGCTGGGGTTCGACCTACGGCCCGATCGGCGCGGCCGCCCGCCGGGTCCGCGCGATGGGCCTCTCGGTCGCCCACGCGCACCTGCGGCACCTCAACCCGCTGCCGGCCAACCTCGGTGACGTGCTGCGCGCCTACAAGACGGTGCTGCTCCCGGAGATGAACCTGGGCCAGCTGGCGCTGCTGCTGCGCGGCCGCTACCTGGTTGATCTGAAGTCCTACACCAAGGTGTCGGGGCTGCCGTTCAAGGCTGAAGAGCTGCAGAACGTCTTCCTGGACGCGCTGAAGGGTGATCTGCTGTGACTGCTCTGGATCTGGGTTTACCTTCACTCGGTGGGCTGGACGGTGTCCCCACCACCGACGAGAAGCAGACCGCCAAGGAGTACACCTCCGACCAGGAGGTCCGCTGGTGCCCCGGCTGCGGTGACTACGCGGTGCTGGCCGCCGTGCGCGGTTTCCTCCCGCAGCTCGGGCTGCGCCGGGAGAACGTGGTGTTCGTGTCCGGCATCGGCTGCTCCAGCCGGTTCCCGTACTACCTGAACACCTACGGCATGCACTCCATCCACGGCCGCGCCCCGACAATCGCCACCGGCCTGGCGGTCACCCGTCCCGACCTGTCGGTGTTTGTGGTCACCGGCGACGGCGACGCGCTGTCCATCGGCGGCAACCACCTGATCCACGCGGTCCGCCGCAACATCAACATGACGATCCTGCTGTTCAACAACCGGATCTACGGGCTGACCAAGGGCCAGTACTCGCCCACCTCAGAGGTCGGCAAGGTCACCAAGTCGACCCCGATGGGCTCGCTCGACCACCCGTTCAACCCGCTCTCCGTGGTGCTCGGTGCGGAGGCCACCTTCGCGGCCAGGACCATCGATGCCAACCGCGCACAGCTGACCGAGGTACTGACCGCGGCCGCCGCGCACCGCGGCACCTCGTTCGTGGAGATCTACCAGGACTGCCCGATCTTCAACGACGGGGCGTTCGACGTGATCCGGCGCGGCGGGGACGAGGCCAAGCAGCGGATCATCCCGCTCAAACACGGCGAGCCGATCCGGTTCGGGGTGGACGGCGAGTTCGGTGTGGTCCGCTCCGAGGACGGCTACGGGCTGCGCGTCGCACCGATCGCCCAGGTCGGCGAGGACGCGGTCGTGGTGCACGACGAGCACCGGGACGACCCCAGCTTCGCGTTCGCCCTGTCCCGGCTGTCCGACCAGGACCTCACCCACACGGTCACCGGGGTGTTCCGCAACGTCGACCGGATCACCTACGACGACGGGGCCCGCCAGCAAATGAAGGACGCCCGCTCCACCGGCCAGGCCGATCTGGGCACCCTGTTGCGCGGCAAGGACACCTGGACCGTCGGCGCGGACCGGGACGTCGGCGGGGCCCGGGACTAGGGCGATCGCCTAGCCAGACGAGGTGAATCCGGCCCGCTCGGCGTCCTCGGCGGTGCGGAACCAGACCTGCGCCTCGGTGCGGGCGAAGTACGCCGACTGGTCGGTGTAGTAGCGCTTCACCGCCAGGTTGGCCTTCACCCGGTACTCCGGAGACGGCGCGGACCCGTCCGCCAGCGAGTGTGCGGCCCCTGGGAATGGCGCCGCACCCGCAGAGACCGCGGCATCCCACGGGGCGGCTTCCTCCGGCTGCTCGGCATCGTCCGACCGCGGGGCGACCTCCGAAGGCGCGGCACCCTCTGACGGCCCCGCATCGTGTGCCGGGGCGGCATCTTCCGGCCCGGCGTCCTGGTCCAGCTCGGCGTCTTCGTCCAGCTCGGCGTCCTCGTCCGGCTCGGCGTCCGCCGCCGCGGGGTGCGGCCGCTGGGCGTCCTCCGGCTCGAAGAGCGGTACCAGTGGGGGCACCGAGGCGGGTTCGGGCTCACCTGCCGCGTCGGGCTGCTCCGCTGTTTCCTCGGCGGAGTCGGCTGGCGCGTCGGCGGGAATCTCCCCGGCGGATTCGGTTGGCGTCTCGGCGGGGGCTTCGGGGCCGCTGCCCGCTGGCGTCTCGGCGGGGGTGTCGGCGGCGCTGCCGGTTGGCGCCTCGGCGGCGGAATCGGTTCGCGCGACGCCCTGCACGGGCACGGCAACCCCGGACACGGTCGCAGGCTCGTCGGAGGCCCCATCCCCGGGCGGAGCGGCATCTGGGTCCGGGGCTGGTGTGGTGGTTCCCTCGTCCGGGGGGCCCGCGTCGTCGGGGGCTGGCCTGGGGGTCGGCATGCTCCTGCCAGCCCGCTCGGCGGCCGCTGATCCGGGCGCTTCGGGCAGGCTGGTCACGAAGCGGCCCGAGTCGAGCGCCGCCAGCGCCGAGTCGGACCCGGTCCCGCCCAGCCAGGACGGCGACCGGAGCAGCTCGGGGGCGGCCGGCGGTGAGGCGGGGCGCTCCGGATCGGCCTTTAGCTCGCCGGCCGGGACATCCGTTTCGGGCTGGTCGCCACTGGCCGAGCGGGGCTCCGGCTGGGCGACCGTGGCCGCCGAGACCGGCTCCTCGTCGCTGGTTGCTTGGGCGGGCTCCTCGGGCTGTGGCTGTCCCGGCCCGGTCTCCGTCGGCTCCTCGGCCGCGGCTGAGGCGGATGCGCCGGTCTCCGGCTCCGCGCTCGACTCCTCGGCTGCCAGGCCGGCTGGCGCACCAGCGACGGCGGCGCGTGCCTCGGCAGCCTCCACCGGAGGGGTAACCGGTGCCACGGGCTCCGCCGCGGGCTCCTCGGCAGCGGCCTCCGGGGTAGCCGGGGCGGCGGCCGCCGTCGCGGGCTCGTCCGGAGTTGTCTCCGGGCTCGTCGGGACGGTTGCCTCTGCCGGAGCGGTCTCCAGGTCCGCTGAGGCGGCGGCCTCCGCGGGCTCGTGCGGAGCTGTCTCCGGGGCCGTCGGGACAGTTGCTTCTGCCGGAACGGGCTCCGGGGCCGTCGGGACAGTTGCCTCTGCCGGAGCGGTCTCCGGGGCAGCCTCCGCCGGAGCGGTCTCCGGGGTAACTGGGGTGGCGGCGACCGGGGGTCTCCGCCGGCGTGCTCGGCGGACCACCAACCACACCGCGATGAGCACGACCAGCACAACGGCCGCGATGATCCACGGGACCAGCCAGCCCCGGCCCAAGACCGTTGCCATCGCCCTGTCCTCCTCCGCACCCGCCAGGCGGCCACGTTCACCCCGCGTCACCGGTGCCGATCGGCACGATCACGCACGATAATCACAGAAAGATCCGCTTGAGGCCACGGCTGTGCCGCCAGCCGCGCCGACTCGTTTGGGCGCAGCGCCAGGAACACGCTCCCTGGGCCAAGCCGACCTAGAGAAATCCGCCACAACCCAGGCGACAGGGCAGCGGGTGTCGTGTTCGGATGCGTGAGTGGCGGACGCAACGAGGCCCTGTCCATCCGAGCCTGGAATCAGCCCTGGTACCACCTTCGCCGACCCCGGGGGCGGGCCCGTCGGGGAGCGGACCACGGATGGCCGGGGCATTGCGCTCGGCGTCGCCGCGTACGCGATTTGGGGCCTGTTTCCGGCATTCTGGGGGTTGCTCCAGCCGGCCAGCGCGTGGGAGATCCTCGCCCATCGGATCATCTGGACGATCGTCCTGATGGCCGGCGTGCTGACCCTGTACCGAGGTAGCTGGTCCCTACTGCATGGGCTGGGCGGCCGTGGCTGGCTGATGGTCACCGGGGCAGCCATCGCGATCGCCGCCAACTGGGCGCTGTTCATCCACAGCGTCGGGATCCACCACGTCGTGGAGATCGCGCTGGGTTACTTCATGAGTCCGCTGCTCAGCGTGCTGCTCGGCGTCGTGGTGCTGCGTGAGCGGTTGCGCCGCGCCCAGTGGGCCGCGTTGGGGCTCGCGGTGGTGGCGGTGCTCACCCTCAGCGTGGAGAACGGCCGGCCGCCGTGGCTGGCGCTGGCGTTGGCCGCCTCGTTCGGGGTCTACGGGCTGCTCAAGAAGACCGTGCCGCTGCCGGCCACCGCCAGCCTCACCGCCGAGGGCCTGGTGCTCGGCCCGATCGCGGTCGGCTACCTGGTCTGGCTTGGCGCCCTCGGCCAAGGCTCGTTCGGCCACGGCGCGTGGCACACCGCGCTACTGATCATCGGTGGGCCGATCACCGCGATCCCGCTGCTGCTGTTCGGCGCCGCCGCCCGGCGCATCCCGCTGGCCACGGTCGGCACCCTGATGTACCTGACCCCCACCCTGCAGTTCCTCTGGGGAGTACTGGTCAACGGAGAGCCCATGCCGGCCAGCGAACTGGCCGGATTCGTGCTGGTCTGGGTCGCTCTGGCGATCTTCACCGCGGACCTGTGGCGGAACCGGAACCGGGCGGCCGAAGCCACCCCGGAGCCGCTCAGCCGGTCCGGTCCACCACGAACACGGTGAGCGAGGCCAACGCGTCCCGCGCGGAGCAGTCGGGCAGCACGGCCAGCTCCTCGCGGGCCTGGGTGGCCTGCTCACGCAGGGTGTCCCTGGCCCGATCCAGCCCGTCCCCGGCGCGCAACAGCTCCAGCGCCTCGTCCACCAGGGCATCCTCGGTGAGCGGGGTGGCCAGCAGCTCACGCAGCCGCTCGGCGGCCGGGCCGGCCTGCTGCGCCGCGTAGAGCATCGGCAGCGTGGCGACGCCTTCCCGCAGGTCGGTGCCGGGGGTTTTGCCCGAGTCCTCCTCCGGCGAGGCGATGTCGATCACATCATCGGACACCTGGAACGCGGTGCCGATGATCTCCCCGAACCGGCGCAGCGCGACCACCTGCTCAGGCGGGCAACCGGCGAACATGGCGCCGTACCGGGCGGCGGTGGCGATCAGCGAACCGGTCTTCTCGGCGACGACGGCGAGGTAGTGCTTCACCGGGTCTTCTCCGGCCCTCGGACCCCTGGTCTCCCGCATCTGCCCGGTGACCAGCTCCGCGAAGGTGTCCGCGATGATCCGGACCGCCTCCGGGCCCAGGTCGGCGACCAGCCGCGAGGCGTGCGCGAACAGATAGTCGCCGGTCAGGATGGCCACCGAGTTGTCCCACCGGGCGTTTGCGCTCGGCGCGCCCCGGCGCATGGTGGCCGAGTCCATCACGTCGTCGTGGTACAGGGTGGCCAGGTGCACCAGCTCCACCACGGCGGCGGCGGTGACCACGTCGGGCGAGTCGCCGCGAGGCCCGACCTGACCGGCCAGCAGGGTGAACAGCGGCCGGAACCGCTTGCCGCCGGCCTCCATGAGGTGCAGCGACGTCTCGGTCACGAAGTCGTACTGGCTGTGCACCTCGCGATGCAGCAGCTCCTCGACCCGCGTCAGCCCGCTGTCGATGACCTCGGCCAGATTGGCGTCGAGAAACTCGACCCCGGCCACCCGATTCGTTCCGCCCACACCTATCAGCTTACGAAGGGCCCGCCACTGGCCCACGTCAAGGCCAGTGTCGGGGCCACCCCGAGCAGCAAAGTGATCAGTACGCCCAGGGTGATGGCGGCGGTGGTGAACGCGCCGGGCACGGTCACCGTCGGTCCGTCGGCGGCCGGTTCACTGAAGTACATCAGCACGATCACCCGCAGGTAGAAGAACGCGGCCACCGCGCTGACGATCAGCGCGATCACCACCAGCGGGGCCATACCGTCCGCCAACGCCGCCGAGAACACCGCGAACTTACCGGTGAAGCCGCTGGTCAGCGGGATGCCGGCGAGCGCGAGAAGCAGGAACGACATCACCCCGGCGGTGACCGGCGAGCGTTTGGCCAACCCGGCCCACCGGGACAGGTGGGTGGCTTCGCCGTTGCCGTCCCGCACCAGGCTCACCACACCGAACGCGGCCAACGTGGTGAACCCGTAGGTGAGCAGGTAGAACATCGTGCCGGACAGGCCCTGCGCGGTGATCGCGATGGCCCCGATCAGGATGAACCCGGCGTGCGCGATGGACGAGTAGGCGATCATCCGCTTGACGTCGGTCTGGGTCAGGCCGATCACCGCGCCGATCACCATGGACACGATGGCCACCGCCCAGAGCACACCGCGCCACTCCCACCGGGTGTCGCCGAAGCCGACGGTGAGCACCCGCAGGATGGCGCCGAACGCGGCGACCTTGGTGGCCGCCGACATGAAGGCGGTGACCGGCGTCGGGGCGCCCTGGTAGACGTCCGGGGTCCAGGTGTGGAACGGGCCGACCGAGGCCTTGAACAGCAGCCCCACGATGAGCAGGGCGAGGCCGCCGAACAGCAGGGTGTCGGATCGCTGCGAGGCCGTCGAAGCGAGTGCGATGTCGGAGAGCTTCACCGAGCCGGCGTAGCCGTAGAGCAGCGCCAGCCCGTAGAGGAAGAACGCCGAGGCGAAGGCGCCGAGCAGGAAGTACTTGACCGCCGCCTCCTGGGAGAGCAGCCGCCGCCGCCGGGCCAGGCCGCACAACAGATACAGCGGCAGGCTCAGCACCTCGAGCGCGACGAACATGGTGAGCAGGTCGTTGGCCGCGCAGAAGCACATCATCCCGCCGAGCGCGAACAGGGTCAGCGGCAGCACCTCGGTCTGCATCCCGACCTGGGACGCGGTGATCCGGTCCTGCGGGGTACCCGGCGGGATCGGCGCGTCGGTGACGAACGCGCCACCTGGCTCCACCGAGCGATCCGAGATGAGCAGCACGCCGCCCAGACCCAGGGCCAGCAGCGTGCCCCAGAGGAAGAGCGTGGGCCGGTCCACCGAGATCGCGCCGGCGAGGGTGCTGATCGCTGGGGCGCCCGAGCTGGCGTAGGCGCCGAGCAGCACGCCGGCCACCACCAACGCCAGCAGCGCCAGACTGACCTGGGCGGCCCACCGCTGGTGTCGGGGCAGGAACGCCTCGACCAGCACTCCGAGGCAGGCGGCGCCGAGGATGACCAGGACCGGGGAGAGCGCGAAGTAGGCCACCGAGGGCGTCTGGATCGGCCCCTGAGCCAACACACCGAGCGTCTGGACTGCGACCGTCACCGGGTCACTCCTCCTACTGGGTCAGCCAGGCCGACCTCATGCAAGGTCGCCGTCACCGACGGCGTGATCACTTCCAGCACCGGCCCGGGGAAGATGCCCAGCAGCAGCACCAGCGCGACCAGCGGGGTGAGCACCCCGATCTCCCTCTTTGTGAGGTCGGCGAAGGTGCTCCTCGCCTCGCCGAGCGCCGAGCCGGGATCGGTCATGGTGCCTGGGCCGGGCAGGCTGGCCAGCACCGCGTTCCCGCGCACCGGACCTTGGAAGAGCCGCTGGTAGACCCACAGCACGTACAGCGCGGCGAAGATGATGCCGACCGTGGCGATGATCGTGTACACCGGCTCGCGGGGGAACGAGCCGATCAGCACCAGGAACTCGCTGACGAACGAGTTGGTCCCCGGCAGCGCCAGCGAGGCCAGCCCGGCCAGCAGGAACACCCCACCCAGCGCCGGGGTCAGCTTGGCCACCCCGCCGTAGTCGGTGATCAGCCGCGAGTTGCCCCTGGCGATCAGCATGCCGACCACGATGAACAGCAACCCGGTGGTGATGCCGTGGTTGACCATGTACAGCACGGACCCGGCGAACGCCTGGGTGGAGAAGGCGAAGATGCCCAGCGAGATATAGCCGAAGTGGGCGATCGAGGTGTACGCGACGAACCGCTTCATGTCGTTCTGGCCGACCGCGAGCAGCGCGGCATAGATGATCCCGATCACCGAGAGCACCAGCACCACCGGCGCGAGGGTCTTGGACGCGGCCGGGAACAGCGGCAGGCAGTAGCGCAGGAAGCCGAAGGTGGCGACCTTGTCCAGCACGCCGACCAGCAGCACGCCGGCCCCGATCGGGGCCTCGGCACCGGCGTCCGGGAGCCAGGTGTGGAACGGCACCAGCGGCGCCTTGATGGCGAACGCCACGAAGAAGCCGAGGAACAGCCAGATCTGCACCGACTCGGGGACCGAGGCGGCGATCGACTGCAGCGCGGTCCAGCTGAACGTGCCGGCCGGCAGGCGCTGCGCACTGACCACGTACACGCCGATCACCGAGGCCAGCATGATCAGCCCGCCGAGCAGCGAGTAGAGGAAGAACTTCACCGCCGCGTACTGCCGCTTCGGGCCGCCGAACCGTCCGATCAGGAAGTACATCGGGATCAGCATGGCCTCGAAGAACACGTAGAACAGGAATATGTCGGTGGCCGCGAACACGCCGACCAGGGTGGCCTGGGTGGTCAGCAGCAGGGCGTAGAACCCGGCGGCGGTGCGCCCCTCGGGCAGCCGGTCCGCCCAGGACGAACCCATCACGATCGGTACCAGCACCGCGATCAGGGCCAGCATCACCAGGGCGATGCCGTCCACGCCGAGGGTGATCCGGGTACCGAAGCTGGGGATCCAGGCCACGTCGAAGACCAGCTGGAACCGCTCGGTGGCGGCGCCCACCACCGAGTAGGAGAACCAGGTGACCGCGGTGAGCAGCAGCTCCACCAGGGCGACCGCGAGGGCCAGCGACTTGGCCGCCCTGGGGTTGTCCTTCAGGGGCGCCACGGCCACCGCGCCTACCAGGGGGAGCAGCAGCAGGAGAAGCAGCAACACGCTGTGCGAGCTATTCACGCCGGCCTCTTTGTCTGAGTCATCATTGCGTCCCGAACCGGACGGCCAGCAGTGCCGCGATGAGCAGCACCCCACCGCCGAGCATGCTCAGTGCGTAGGAGCGCACGAAGCCGGTCTGCAATCGCCGCATTCGGCCGGAGGTGCCGCCGAGCAGCGCGGCCATCCCGTTCACCACGCCGTCCACGCCCTTGTTGTCCACATAGACCAGCGCGCGGGCCAACCAGGTGCCCGGCCGGGCGATGAGCGTCTCGTTGATCGCGTTGGCGTACAGGTCCCGGCGGGCCGCCTGGACCGGCCAGGCCACCGGCTCGGGCCGCTCGACCGGGGTCGGGCGCTTGGCGACCAGCAGGTAGGCGAACAGCACACCCAGTGCGGAGATCACCAGGGTGCCGATGCCGACCAGGTTGTGCGGGATGTTCCCGCCCTCCCCCTCGCGCAGCTCGCCGATGGTGGGCGCCAGCCAGTCGGCCAGCGTGTGGTTGGCCTGCAGCAGGAACCCCGCGCCCACCGAGCCGATCGCCAGGATGATCATGGGGACGGTCATCACCGCCGGTGACTCGTGCGGGTGGTACTCGTGCCCGTCCGCGGTGCGCAGGTTCTTCCAGCGCGCCTCGCCGAAGAACGTCATGATCACCAGGCGGGTCATGTAGAACGCGGTGAGCCCGGCGGCCAGCATGGCCAGCCCGCCCATCAGCACACCCCGCCAGCCGGGTTGAGCCGCCGCGGCTTCAATGATGGCGTCCTTTGAGTAGTACCCGGACAGGAACGGGAATCCGATCAGCGCCAGGTAACCGAGCCCGAAGGTGGTGAAGGTGATCGGCAGGTACTTGGCCAACCCGCCGAAGCGGCGCATGTTGACCTCGTCGTTCATCGCGTGCATCACCGAGCCGGCGCCGAGGAACAGCCCGGCCTTGAAGAAGCCGTGGGTGAACAGGTGCATCAGGCCCAGCGCGTAGCCGGCCGGGCCCAGCCCCACGCCCAGCATCATGTAGCCGATCTGGCTGACCGTGGAGTATGCCAGCACCTTCTTGATATCGTCGTAGGCGCAACCGATGACCGCGCCGATGAGCAGCGTGATGGTGCCGATCAGCGCAACGATGAGCCGGCCGTCCGCGCTGATGTTGTAGATCGGGTTGCACCGGGCCACCAGGTACACCCCGGCGGTGACCATGGTCGCCGCGTGGATCAGCGCGGAGACCGGGGTCGGGCCCTCCATCGCGTCCGGCAACCAGGACTGCAGCGGGAACTGGCCGGACTTACCGCAGGCGCCCAGCAGCAGCAGGATGCAGATGCCCAGCACGACGCTCGGGCTGAGCTCGCCGATCCGGGCGAACACCTCGCTGAACTTCACCGTGCCCAGGTGGGTCCAGAGCAGGAAGATGGCCAACGCCAGGCCGACGTCGCCGACCCGGTTCATCAGGAAGGCCTTCTTCGCCGCGGTGGCCGCCGACGGGCGGTCCTGGTAGAAGCCGATCAGCAGGTAGGACGCCAGGCCGACGCCTTCCCAACCCATGTAGAGCAGCACGAAGTTGTTGCCCACGACCAGCAGCAGCATGGCCGCGATGAACAGGTTCAGCTGCGCGAAGAACCGCCGCCGGCCCGGGTCGTGGCTCATGTAGCCGATCGAATAGATGTGGATCAGCGAGCCGACCCCGGTGATCAGCAGCACGAAGGTGAGGGAGAGCGGGTCCAGCCGCAGTCCGAATTCCACCTGCAGCGCGTTCACCGGGATCCAGTCGTACAGGTGCAGCTCGGTGGTGCGCTGCTCCGGTGACGCGCCGAGGGCCTGCAGGAACAGCAGCAGGCCGACCACGAACGCGCCGATCACGGTAAGGCAGCCGAGCAGGTGCCCCCAGGCGTCGGTCCGCCGACCGCCCAGGAAGAGCACCAGGGCGCCGAACGCCGGCAACGCCAGCAGCAGCCAGGCCAGCTCACCGATGCCAGTGGCCGGCGCAACCTCCGAGCCCTGGGCCAGGATCAGCGCGGTACTCATGCCGCCGCCGCGGCTGGGGAGCTACACACGTTCCGTACTCCAAGGGGATGTCTGGTGGATCTATGCCGAGCGAGCGGTGATCCATTTGGTGGCTGGCAAGGCGGAGGAGGGAGCCATAGCGGAGCTATGGTGACCGACGACAACGCCGCCGGACACCAAATGGGCGCCGCGCAGCCGGCTGGATGATCCACCAGACATCCCCTAGTACTTGAGCAGGTTCGCGTCGTCCACCGAGGCGGACCGACGGGTGCGGAAGATGGACATGATGATGGCCAGGCCGACCACCACTTCGGCGGCCGCGACCACCATCACGAAGAACGCCATGACCTGGCCGTCCAGCCGGCCGTTGATCCTGGAGAAGGTGACCAGGGTGAGGTTCACCGCGTTCAGCATCAGCTCGATGCACATGAACACCACGATGGCGTTGCGGCGCACCAACACCCCGACCGCGCCGATGGAGAACAGCAGCGCGGACAGCAACAGGTAGTAAGTCGGGGTCATGAGGCGGTGCCGATCGTGAGCGAGCGAAGCGAGCGAACCAATGTCACAGCAGCATGCTGCTCACGAGCACGCCGAGCGCAGCGAGGTGGGCTCGTGAGCATCGACCGAGCTTGCGAGGGAGGAGCGGAGCGAGAGGTCCGCCGGGCTAGCACAGTCATCGGGTCCCCCCGTTGAGTTCGGATCCACTTCCAGGCTCGACGGCCCGCCCGCCGGTCAGTGCGTGCGCGTCGTGGGTGGGCAGCTCCGGCTCGTCGGCCGGCGCGGACTCGATGAGCTCCGACAGCGATTCAGGGGCGATCGAGCCGTCCGGCAGCAGCGCCGGGGTGGCCACCGAGTTTGCGGTGGCGAAGACACCGGGGCCGGGCAGCGGGGAGATCCTGGCGTGTTCGCCGCGCAGCCGGGCCTCCACGGTGGCCCGCTGGCCGCGCTTCGCGGCGGCTTTGGACTGCGAGAAGGCCAGCAGCATGGCCCCCAGCGCGGCGGTGATGAGCAGCGCGGAGGTCAGCTCGAACGGGAACAGGTACTGGGTGAACACCAGCCGGCCGATGCCGCCCACATTGCCGCCGGCGCTGGAGTTGGCCCCGGCCAGCCCGACCGGCGCCACCTCGCCCAGCGCGCCCGCCAACGCACCGACCAGCAGCACCACGAACGCCAGGCCGAGCACCGCGCCGGCCAGCCGCTGGCCACGCAGTACCTCGACCACCGAGTCGGAGCTGTCCCTGCCGACCAGCATCAGCACGAACAGGAACAGCATCATCACCGCGCCGGTGTAGACGATGATCTGCGCGAAGCCCAGGAACGGGGCCTGCTGGACCATGTACAGCGCGCCGAGGCAGAGCATGGTCATCGCCAGCCACAGCGCCGAGTGCACCGCGTTGCGGGCGAACACCATCCCCAGCGCGCCGGCCAGCGCGATGACGCCGAGCACCCAGAACGCGATGGCCTCGCCGATACTGACCGTGGCACCCGCGTTGGCGGCCCCCTGGGCGAGCACGGTTGTCAACGCAATCATTTGACCTGTTCCTCAACCGCGTCGTTGATCTCCGGGTCGGCCGCCTGGTGCGGCGCCTGCACGTAGTAGTCCTGCTCGTCGTCGCCCAGACGCATCGGGTGCGGAGGCTGCTCCATGCCGGGCAGCAGCGGGGCCATCAGCTGCTCTTTGGTGTAGATCAGGTTCTGCCGGTTGTCGTCGGCCAGCTCGTAGAAGTTGATCATCGTGAGGGACCGGGTCGGGCAGGCCTCGACGCACAGCCCGCAGCCGATACAGCGCAGGTAGTTGATCTGGTAGATCGCACCGTACCGCTCCCCCGGGGAGAACCGCGCCTCTTCGGTGTTGTCGCCGCCCTCGACGTAGATCGCATCCGCCGGGCAGGCCCAGGCGCACAGCTCGCAGCCCACGCACTTCTCCAGCCCGTCCGGGTGCCGGTTGAGCTGGTGGCGGCCGTGGTAGCGCGGGGCGGTGGGGCGGAAGTCCTCCGGATATTGCTCGGTGACCACCTTCTTGAACATGGTGGAGAAGGTGACGCCAAAGCCCTTGAATGCGTCAAGCATCGTCGTTGCTCCCTGTCTGAGCGGGGGCGGCGGGCCGGGTCGAACCGGCCAGCGCGCCCGGCTCGGTCGAGCTCGCGCCACCCAGTGGGCCGGCGCCCGACCCGGCCGTGGTGCGCCGCCGATGTCGAGGCTGGGACGGCACGGCGAGATCCAGCGGGGGTACCGGGAAGTCGGAGGCGGGCTCGACCTCCGGCGGCTCCGGCTTGCGTTGGTCCGGCACCAGGAAGGCGAAGATCAGCGCGGCCACCACGACCACGGCGATCACCACCAGTGCGGTGGCGCCCTGGCCGCCGCCACTGGTCCGCCAGGTGCGAATTGCGAAGATCATCAGGATCCACAGCAGGCTGGTCGGCACCAGGCCCTTCCAGCCGATCTTCATGAACTGGTCGTAGCGCAGCCGGGGCAGCGTGGCGCGCAGCCAGATGAACACGAACAGGAAGACCAGCATCTTGCCGATGAACCACACCACCGGCAGCCAGCCCTCGTTCGCCCCGGCCCACAGGCTCAGCGGCCACGGGGCCCGCCAACCGCCGAGGAACAGCGAGGTGGCTATCGCCGAGAGGCTCACCATGGCCACGTACTCGGAGAGCATGAACAGCGCGAACTTCAGCGACGAGTACTCGGTGTGGAAGCCGCCGACCAGCTCCGACTCGGCCTCCGGAAGGTC
This sequence comes from Pseudonocardia sp., assembly GCA_036402515.1. Taxonomy (GTDB): domain Bacteria; phylum Actinomycetota; class Actinomycetes; order Mycobacteriales; family Pseudonocardiaceae; genus Pseudonocardia. The sequence continues at coordinate 24,162 of DASWST010000175.1, read as the reverse complement.
GAACGGGGCCCGGTTGGTCTCGCCGACCATGGAGATGCAGAAGATTACGAAGCTGGGCAGCAGCAGCCAGATGTACCAGCCGCTCTCCTGCGCGTTCACGATGCCGGCGGTGGACAGCGTGCCGGCGTACAGGATGACCGCCACGATGGACAGCCCCATGGCGATCTCGTAGGAGATCACCTGGGCGGCCGAGCGCAGCGCGCCGTAGAGCGGATAGGGCGAGCCGGACGACCAGCCGGCCAGCACGATGCCGTACACCCCGAGTGAGGAGCAGGCCAGCGTGACCAGGATGCCGACCGGCAGGTCGGTCAGCTGCAGCACGGTGCGGTGACCGAAGATGGACACCTCGGGGCCGAACGGGATGACCGAGTAGGCCACGAACGCCGGGATGGCGGCCAGCGTCGGGGCGATGAAGAAGACCACCTTGTCCGCGGTGATCGGCCTGATGTCTTCCTTGAAGGCCAGCTTCAGGCCGTCGGCCAGCGACTGCAGCCAGCCGTTTGGGCCGGTCCGGTTCGGCCCGGGCCGGTGCTGCATCCGGCCGACCACCTTGCGCTCCACGTTGACCATGATCAAGGTCATCAGCATCGCGAAGGCGAACAGCACGACGACCTTGAGGATTACCAGCCAGATCGGGTCCTGGGCGAGCAGCTGCTGGGTCTGCTCCTCGGAGAGGGCCAGCACGCTGTCGGCGCTGAACTGGGTGACCATCAGTTCCCTCCAGCGGTGACCGTGACCAGGTCACCGTGTCCGGCGCCGAGGGTGGCGCGGACCCGGGAGCCCGGTGAGTTGGCCGGTAGCCAGACCACCCCGTCCGGTAGGTCGGCCAGCCGCACCGGCAGCGAGATCGCGCCCCGCTCGGTGGCCACCACGGCCGGCTTGCCCTCGACCAGCCCCAACCGGGCGGCGGTGGCCACGTTCAGCCGGGCCTCCGGGGCACGCGCGGTGCCGGCCAGGTGCGGCTCGTCCACCCCGAGGCTGGAGATGTCCAGCAGCTGACGCCAGGTGGCCAACACCGCCTGCCCGTCGGCCGGCGCGGCGCGGTGTGTCCCGTTCTGGTGTTCGGCGACCGGGCCGGCCGGCCGGGCCGCGCCCACCAGGCCCACCCTGGCCAGCTCGGCGGCAGCCGCGGCCGGCGTCTGGGTGAACAGGTCGACGTCCATCTCCACCGCCAGGGTGTCCAGCACCCGGCAGTCCGGCAGCATGCCCGGCTCGGGCAGGGTGATGCCGAAGTCGCGCCGGCGCCCCTCCCAGTTCAGGTAGCTGCCGTCCCGGTTCACGTCCGGGGCGACCGGCAGCACCACGTCGGCCAGCTCGGTGACCGCCGACTCGTGCAGCTCCAGGCTGACCACGAATGCCGCCCCGCGCAGCCCGGCCAGCGCCGCCTCCGGATCCGGCAGGTCGTACGGGTCGACCCCACCGACCACCAGCGCGGCCAGCTCGCCGTCGGCGGCCGCGGCCAGCATCTCCTCGGTGCCGCGACCCGGCTCGGCGGGCAGCTCGTCCACGCCCCACGCCGCCGCCAGTACGCCGCGCGCGGCCGCGTCGGTCACCGACCGGCCGCCGGGCAGCAGGGTGGGCACCGCGCCGACCTCCAAGGCACCCCGGTCACCGGCTCGCCCGGGGATCCAGGCCAGCTTCGCCCCGGTGCGCGCGGCCAGCGCGGACACCGCCGAGTAGAGCCCCGGCACGTCCGCGGCCCGGCCGCCGACCAGGATTGCCGAGCCGGCCTGGCCCAGCGCATCCAGCACGTCGGTAGCCAGCTCGGCCAGCACCGCCGGCTCGCTGCCCGGCACCGCCGGCAGCAGCGTGGCGTTGGTCTTGGCCACGCTGGGCGTCGTCCATTGGCCGAGGTGGAACACCCGGGTGCCACGGTGCCGGTTGGCCTTGCGCAGCCGGAGGAAGACGATGCTCGACTCCTCCTCCGGGTCCAGCGCCACACACAGCACCGCCGGGGCGTGCTCCAGCTCGGTGAAGGTCAGCCCGCCGGTCTCCGGGGTGGTGCCGACCACGTGGGTGGCCAGGAACTCCAGCTCCTCGGCGCTGTCCGGGCCGACCCGGAAGTCCACGTCGTTGGTCCGCGCGGCCAGCCGGGCGAATTTGGCGTAGGCGTAGGCGTCCTCCACGGTGAGCCGGCCACCGGCCAGCACACCGATGCCCGTTGGCGGGTCCTTGGGCTCGATCACCTCGACCGCCTCGGCCGGCTCCTCCACACCCTCGGCCAGCTCCAGCGGCGTTTCGGCGGTGGTCGCGGGCACCGCCAGGGTGCCGGCGCGGGCGGCCAACAGGCCCTCGGCGGCCACCCGCAGCGCCTCGGTCCAGGAGGCTTCGGCCAGCTCGCCGTCCGCGCCGCGCACCAGCGGCCGGTAGATCCGTCCCTTGGCGCTCAGGTACCGGAACGCGAACCGGCCGCGGTCGCAGTTCCACTCCTCGTTGACCTCAGGGTCGTTGCCGGCCAGCCGGCGCAGCACGGTGCCCCGCCGGGTGTCGTTGCGCTGCGCGCAGCCGGAGCTGCAGTGCTCGCACACCGACGGGGTGGAAACCAGGTCGAACGGGCGGGACCGGAACCGGTAGGCGGCGCTGGTCAGCGCGCCGACCGGGCAGATCTGGATGGTGTTGCCGGAGAAGTAGGACTGGAACGGCTTGTCCTGGGCCACCCCGATCTGCTGGTTGGCGCCGCGCTCCAGCAGCTCGATGAACGGGTCCCCGGCGATCTCGTCGGAGAACCGGGTGCAGCGCTGGCAGAGCACACAGCGCTCCCGGTCCAGCAGCACCTGGGTGGAGATCGCCAGCGGCTTCGGGAAGGTGCGCTTGCGGTCGATGAACCGGGAGTCCTCCCGGCCGTTGCTCATCGCCTGGTTCTGCAGCGGGCACTCGCCGCCCTTGTCGCAGATCGGGCAGTCCAGCGGGTGGTTGATCAGCAGCAGCTCCATCACGCCCTGCTGCGCCTTGTCCGCCACCTTGGAGGTGTGCTGGGTCTTGACCACCATGCCGTCGGCCACCGTCATGGTGCAGCTGGCCTGCGGCTTGGGCATCGGCCGGCCGCCCATCTCCACCTCGACCAGGCACTGCCGGCAGGCGCCGGCCGGGGACAGCAGCGGGTGGTCGCAGAACCTGGGCACGATGATGCCCAGCCGCTCACAGGTACGGATGAGGATCTCGCCCTTGGGAGCATCCAACTCGATACCGTCGATGGTCAGTCGGACGTGGCCCTCCGGGACCGGCTTGTTCCCGGTAGCGGTGTCCTGGGTCAGCGTCATGACTGTGCTCCCACGAGATCGTCCAGCTGATCCGGGCGCGCGACGGCGGGCTGGGCCTTGCACAGGTCCAGGAACTCCTGCCGGAAGTACTTGATCCCACTGGTGATCGGGCTGGTCGCGCCGTCACCCAGCGCGCAGAACGAGCGGCCGAGGATGTTGTCGCAGATGTCCACCATCGTCTCGATGTCGGCCTCGGTGCCCTCGCCGGCCACCATCCGCTCCAGGATCTGCAACAGCCAGTAGCAGCCCTCCCGGCAGGGAGTGCACTTGCCGCAGGACTCGTGCTTGTAGAACTCGGTCCACTTCATCACCGCCCAGGGCACCGAGACGGTCTCGTTGAAGATCATCACGGCGGTGGTGCCCAGCATCGACCCGGCGGCCGCCGCGCCCTCGAAGTCCAGCGGCACGTCCAGGTGCTCGGCGGTGAACAGTGGGGTGGATGAGCCGCCCGGGGTCCAGAACTTGAGCGGGATGCCGTCCTTCATGCCGCCGGCCAGGTCGAGCAGCTGGCGCAGCGTGGTGCCCAGCGGCGCCTCGTACTGGCCTGGCCGCTCCACGTGGCCGGACAGCGAGTAGATCTTCGGCCCTGGGCTCTTCTCGGTGCCCATCGAGCGGAACCACTCGCTGCCGCCCTGCACGATGGCCGGCACACTGGCGATGGTCTCCACGTTGTTCACCACGGTGGGCGCGGCATACAGCCCGGCGGTGGCCGGGAACGGCGGCTTCAGCCGGGGCTGCCCGCGCCGACCCTCCAGGGAGTCCAGCAGGGCGGTCTCCTCGCCGCAGATGTACGCCCCGGCGCCGGCGTGCACCACGATGTCCAGGTCGAACCCGGAGCCCAGGATGTTCTTGCCCAGGTAGCCGCCCTCGTACGCCTCGTTCACCGCCTGCTGCACCCGGCGGATGCAGTGCAGCGCCTCACCCCGGATGTAGATCGCACAGAAGTTGGCCCTGATCGCGTAGCTGGTGATGATGCAGCCCTCGATCAGCGAGTGCGGATCGGCCATCATCAGCGGGATGTCCTTGCAGGTCCCCGGCTCGCCCTCGTCCGCGTTGATCACCAGGTAGTGCGGCTTGGCGGCCGGGCCGGTGGTTCCCTGTGGGATGAAGGACCACTTCATCCCGGTGGGGAAGCCCGCGCCGCCGCGGCCACGCAGCCCGGAGTCCTTCACCAGCTGGATGAGCTGGTCCGGGTGCCCGCGCAGCGCCGTGTGCAGCGCCTGGTAACCCTCGAGGCGCTCGTAGGTCTCCCGGGACCAGGAGTACGGGGACATCCAGCGGCGGGTGAGCACCGGGGTCAACGGCTGTTGCATTATTTCTTCTCCGGTAGGTGCGGCAGCTCCGCGTGCTCTGGCATGGCCGGCGCGGTCCAGCCGCTGGCCTCCGCCAGCGCGGCGCCCATCAGCGTCTCCTCGGCGGCGGACGGTCCGTCGGCGGCGGTCGGCAGGTCGTCGTGGAACCCGGCGATCTCGCGCTCCACAGTGCGCCAGTCGGTCAGCGGGGCACCCCGGGTGGGCGCCGGCTTCTCCCCCCGGCGCAGCGCGTCCACCAACTCGGTGGCCGACTCGACGGTCTGCTTGTCGTAGTACTCGTAGTTCACCTGCAGCACCGGGGCCAGGTCGCAGGCGGCCAGGCACTCGGCGTGCTCGACGGTGATCGAACCGGGACTGCCCGGCTCGCCGACGGTCTGCTCGTGGCCCAGCGGCTTGCCGGGCGCACCCAGCCGCTCGCACACCCGCTTGTAGATGGCGTCCCCGCCGAGCGCCGCGCAGAGCGTGTTGGTACATACACTGACCAGGTGCTCACCGCCGGGGCGGCGCTTGTACATGGTGTAGAACGTGGCCACCGCGCTGACCTCGGCGGTGCTCAGGCCCAGCTGCTCGGCGCAGAACTCGATGCCCTGCTGGCTGACGTAGCCCTCCACCGACTGCACCAGGTGCAGCAGCGGCAGCAGCGCCGAGCGCGACTGCGGATACCGGTTGATGACCTCTTTGGCGCGCTGCCGGGTGAGCTCGTCGAACAACGGCTGGACCGGCCCGGGCACCTGCTGGCGCACGTCCGGCCCCGGCTGGAAGGTGAGCTCCTCGGCCGCCACCGGCTCGAAGGTCACCTCCCCGGGCGCGGACACCGGCTCGTACGTCTCCGGGTTGATTCCGCCGGTGCTGCTAGTCATCGGTCGCACCCCCCCATCACCGGGTCGATCGAGGCCACCGCGGCGATCACGTCGGCGATCATGCCGCCCTCGCTCATCGCCGGCATGGTCTGCAGGTTGATGAAGCTGGGCTCGCGCAGGTGCACCCGCATCGGCCGGGTCCCGCCGTCCGAGACCAGGTGCGCGCCGAGCTCGCCGCGGGGGGACTCGACGGCGCTGTAGACCTGCCCCGCCGGCACCTTGAAGCCCTCGGTGACCAGCTTGAAGTGGTGGATCAGCGACTCCATGGACTGGCCCATGATCTTGCGGACGTACTCCAGGGAGTTGCCCAGCCCGTCCGAGCCGAGGCTCAGCTGCGCCGGCCAGGCCACTTTCTTGTCCCCGACCATCACCGGGCCAGGCTCCAGCTTGTCCAGGCACTGTCTGATGATCTTGAGGGACTCGTGCATCTCCGCCACCCGCAGCCGGTACCGGGCGAAGCAGTCCGCCTCGGTCGCGGTGGGCACCTCGAACTCGAACTCGTCGTACAGGCAGTACGGCTCGGTCTTGCGCATGTCCCACGGCAGGCCGGCGGAGCGCAGGATCGGGCCGGTGGCACCCAGCGCCAGGCAGCCGTCCACCGGCAGGTAGCCGACGCCCTCCATCCGCTGGCGCCAGATCGGCTGGCCGGTGAGCAGCTTGTCGTAGTCCGGCAGGTACTTGTCCATCCAGTCGACGAAGTACATGACGTGTTCCCGGTAGTCCTCCGGGAAGTCCTGCGCGAGGCCGCCGGGGCGGATGTAGGCGTGGTTCATCCGCAGCCCGGTGAGGTACTCCAGCAGGTGCAGCGCCACCTCCCGCTCGCGGAAGCCGGCGGTCATCGCGGTCAGTGCGCCCAGCTCCATGCCGCCGGTGGCCAGCGCCACCAGGTGCGAGGCGACGCGGTTGATCTCCATCAGCAGCACCCGGCCCAGGGTGGCCCGGCGCGGTGCGGTGATGCCCAGCAGCTTCTCCACGCCCAGGCAGTACGCGGTCTCGGTGAACAGCGGGGACAGGTAGTCGCACCGGGTCACGAAGGTGACGCCCTGGGTCCAGGTGCGGTACTCGCAGTTCTTCTCGATGCCGGTGTGCAGGTAGCCGATCACCGAACGGGCCTGGGTGACGGTCTCCCCCTCCAGCTCCAGCACCAGGCGCAGCACGCCGTGCGTGGACGGGTGCTGCGGCCCCATGTTGATCACGATCCGCTCGTCGTGATCGTCGGTAACCGCGCCTAGGACGCTGTCCCAGTCGCCGCCGGTGACCGTGTAGACCGGCCCCTCGGTGGTCCGCCGCTCCTCAGCGACTCTCGACTCGGCACGCTCGTCTTCGGAAGCAACCCTCGACTCGGCACGCTCGTCCTCGGGTGCGTGCGGGTCGTTCGTGTCGGTGCTCATGCCTCGGCTCCGCTGTCGCCTTCGGTGCTCACGAGTAAGCCCTCCGCTGGTCGGGCGGTGGTATCTCGGCGCCCTTGTACTCCACGGCGATCCCACCCAGCGGGTAGTCCTTGCGCTGCGGGTGGCCGTCCCAGTCGTCCGGCATCAGGATCCGGGTCAGCGCGGGATGGCCGTCGAAGATCACCCCGAACATGTCCCAGGTTTCCCGCTCCTGCCAGTCCGCGGTCGGGTAGACCTCCACCACGCTCGGCAGGTGCGGATCCTCCACGCTCACCGAGACCTCCAGCCGGATGCGCCGCCGGAAGGTCATCGAGAGCAGGTGGTAGACCACGTGCAGCCGCTCGCGCACCTGCTCGCCGTAATCCACCCCGGACAGGCTGGACAGCAGCTCGAAGCGCAACCCCGGTGAATCGCGCAGCGTGCGGCACAGCTCGAGAATCCGGTCCCGGTGCACGTAGAGGGTCATCTCGCCACGGTCCACGGTGACCTGGCGGATGGCGTTGCCCGGGATACCCCGATCGGCCAGGCTGGCGCCCAGCTCGTCGGCGAAGTCGTCGAACCAGCCGCCGTAGGGGCGCTCGGCCGGGGCCGGGGCGTACGCGGGCAGCCGCAGGCCGCCGAAACCGGACGTGTCGCCTGAGTCGTGCACACCGAACATGCCGGCCCGCTCGTGACCGGCGATCAGCGGCAGGCCGGGGCGCTCACCCTGCAGATCCGCCGGCTCCTCGGCGACCAGCTCGTCGCTCGGCCGCTCGGCCGAAGACTGTTCGTGCCCCGGCTCCGGGGTGGATTCCTCGGTCACCTTCTCAGCTCACTTCTTTGCATACTTGATCGACGACGGGATCATCTCGGTGCGGTGGCCGCTGGCCGCGAGCGCGGCGGCCCGCTTACTGCCCAGCGGCTCGTCCATGATCTTGGCGTGGATCTTCAGGATGGCGTCCATCAGCATTTCCGGGCGGGGCGGGCAGCCCGGCAGGTACATGTCCACCGGGACGATGTGGTCCACGCCCTGCACCACCGCGTAGTTGTTGAACATGCCGCCGGAGGATGCACACACCCCCATGGCCAGCACCCAGCGCGGCTCGGGCATCTGGTCGTAGATCTGCCGCAGCACCGGGGCCATCTTCTGGCTCACCCGGCCCGCGACGATCATCAAGTCGGCCTGCCGGGGAGAGGCCCGGAACACCTCCATGCCGAAGCGGGCCAGGTCGTAGCGGGGCGCGCCGGTGGTCATCATCTCGATCGCGCAGCAGGCCAACCCGAAGGTGGCCGGCCACAGCGAAGACTTGCGGGTCCAGTTGACCAACTTTTCCACGCTGGCCAGCAGCACGCCGTTGGGCAGTTTCTCCTCAAGCCCCATCAGGCCATGCCTCCTCGATGTCGGCCATAGTCATCGGCCCTGTCATGGCCTAGCCCTCAATTCCAATCCAGCCCGCCTCGGCGCCACACATAGACGTAGGCGAAACCGACTGTCGCGATGAACAGCACGATCTCGACCAGCCCGAACAATCCGAGCGAATCCGCGGTGACGGCGAACGGGTAGAGGAAGACGATTTCGATGTCGAACAGGATGAACAGCATCGCGGTCAGGTAGTAGGCGACCGGGATCCGTCCGCCGCCGACGATCGGGTGCGGGGACGGTTCGATGCCACACTCGTAGGCGTCCAGCTTCGCCCGGTTGTACCGCCTCGGCCCAGTGTGCGGCGCCATGGTGACCGAGAAGAACGCGAACGCCGCGGCCAGCGCCATCAACAACACAATGGGGAGGTAGGGCTGGAGCATCTCTCTCCTCCGGTACGCGGTCGACGTTCCTTGGTCGACAGTTATTGCCGACCCTAATCACCTACTCAGACCACTACTGAGTGAGGCGAGCCTTACTACTACTTGAGGCTGGGGGTGAGCCGGGTCATCGCGGTGATGAGCCGGTCCGAGGTATCGCCGTCCTTCGGGTCGTACAGGTTCGCCAACAACTTGAGCAGGAACGCCATCAGCGTCTTGCGGGGCAGCCCGTGCCGAGTGGCCAATCGCATCACAGTCGGATTTCCGATGGCCTTGGAGAACAGGTTGCCGATCCGGTAATAGCTGCCCAACGACTGGCGCAGCGCCGTCGGGTAATTGCGCAGCGCGTGCTCGGCCGCCGGACCGGACCGGGCCAGCGACTGGATCGCACAGGCGGCCGCGATCGACGCTGACTCCATCGCGTAGGCGATGCCCTCCCCGTTGAACGGGTTGACGGTCCCGCCCGCGTCGCCGACCAGCAACAATCCCGGCCGGTAATGCGGCGTCCGGTTGAACCCCATCGGCAACGCCGCGCCGCCGACGCCGCCGACCGCGTTCTCGTCCCGGTAGCCCCATTCCTCCGGGGTGCCGTCCAGCCACGACTTGAGCAGCGCCCGGTAGTCGGTGGACCCGAAGGCGCGGCTGGTGGACAGGATGCCAAGGCCCACGTTGGAGGTGCCGTCGCCCATGCCGAAGATCCAGCCGTAGCCGGGCAGCAGCTTCGGGTTCTTCGGGTCGGTGCGGTCCCACAGCTCCAGGTGCGACTCGAGGTAGTCGTCGTTGGTGCGCGGGCTGGTGAAATAGCGGCGGACCGCGACGCCGATCGGCCGGTCGTCCCGCTTGGTCATGCCCAGGGACAGTGCGACCCGGGCGCTCACCCCGTCGCAGGCCAGGGTGAGCGGGGCACGGTAGGACACCTCACGTTTGTCTCTGCCGTTTGCGCCTCCGCGCACGAAACCCTTGACCCCGGTGACCCGCCCGGTGCGCTCGTCGGTGACGGCCTCGGTGACCGTGGTTTCCTCGTAGAGCCGCGCCCCGGCCTTCTGCGCGTGCCTGGCCAGCATCTCGTCGAAGTCCTGGCGAGGGCGGACGGCGCCGAAGTTGGGGAAGTTGGCCAGGTCCGGCCAGTCCAGCTCGAGGCTGACGCCGCCGCCGAGCACCCGCAGGCCGCGATTGTGCAGCCAGCCGTTGCGCTCCGAGCAGTCGATGCCCACGTCGATCAGCTGCTTCATGCCGCGCGGGGTGAAGCCGTCACCGCACACCTTCGGCCGGGGGAAGGTGGACTTCTCCAGCAGCAGCACGTCCAGCCCCGCGCGCGCCAGATAGGCGGCGGCGGTGGAGCCGGCCGGCCCGGCGCCGACCACAATCACGTCCGCATCGCTCCCGGAGACTCTCGGCGCGGCGGGCTGCGCGAAGGTCTGGGCGGGCGGCTGGGCCATGCGGCTCTCCCGGTGCATCGGTGCGCGTGTGGTGGTGGGTGGTGCGGGTCGTACTGGCTCGGCGGGTGCTTGTGAACTGATTCACGAAGTCCGTTGTGAGTGTAAGACCCCGTTGAGTGAGTTGCGCGTTCAGTGCGCCTCGACTTGCCCGCGAGTGGCACGGTGCAGTGCGACGATGCCGCCGGTCAGGTTGCGCCAGGCCACGTCGACCCACCCGGCGGAGGCGATGCGGGCGGCCAGCTCGGCCTGGTTCGGCCAGGCCCGGATGGACTCGGCCAGGTAGACGTAGGCGTCCGGATTGCTGCTCACCCTGGTGGCGATCGCGGGCAGCGCACGCATCAGGTAGTTGTGGTAGACCGCCGCGAAGGGCGCCCAGGTCGGGGTGGAGAACTCGCACACCACCAGCCGGCCGCCGGGACGGGTCACCCTGGCCATCTCGGCCAGCCCGGCCACCGGGTCGACCAGGTTGCGCAGCCCGAACGAGATGGTCACCGCGTCGAAGCTGGCGTCCGCGAAGGGCAGGTGCAGCGCGTCGGCGGCGGCCATCGGAACGCCCCGGTGCAGCCCGTTGCGCAGCATGCCCAGGGAGAAGTCGGCGGCTAGGCACCAGGCGCCGCCGCGGGCCAGCTCGACGGTGGACACCCCGGTGCCTGCGGCCAGGTCGAGCACGCGCTCACCGGCGACGGGGGCCAGCGCGCGACGGGTGGCGATGCGCCACAGCTTGTCCTGCCCGCCGGAGAGCAGCGTGTTGGTCAGGTCGTAGCGGCTGGCAACCGCGTCGAACATCCGGGCGACGTCGCGGGGATCCTTGTCCAGGCCGGCTCTAGACCCTGTTCTCGGCACGGTCGCCAAGGCTACGTGGGCGCCGGACAGCGAGTAGATGGCGGCTCGTCCGGGCTGTCCTACGGCGATGAGCGCAGCGAATTCAGGACAGAAACTGGCCTGTTCGGTTCCTAGGGTGACTGCATGACCGACATCGCCCGCAACGATTCGCTCACGCCGTACCGCCTGGACGTGCCGGATTCGGCGCTCGACGACCTCCGGCGGCGGCTGGCCGATACCCGCTGGCCGGACCAGCCGAGACCGGCGAGCCCCTCGGACGCCGGCTGGAACCTGGGCCCGCCGGTTGACTACCTGCGGGAGCTGGTCGAGTACTGGCGGGAGGGCTACGACTGGCGCAACGCGGATCAACCAGTACCCCCAGCTCACCACCGAGATCGACGGCCAGCGGGTGCACGTGCTGCACGTCCGCTCCGCCGAGCCGACCGCGGTACCGCTGATCCTGACGCACGGCTGGCCGGGCTCGCCGGTCGAGTTCCTGGACCTGATCGGCCCGTTCACCGATCCCGCCGCGCACGGGGGCCACCCAGCCGACGCGTTCCACCTGGTGATCCCCTCCATCCCCGGTTTCGGGCTGTCCGGGGTGACCACCGAGACGGGTTGGGCCGCGCCGAGGGTGGCCAGGGCGTGGGCCGAGCTGATGCGCCGGCTGGGCTACGCCCGCTACCTGGCGCACGGTGGTGACTGGGGCGCGGCGATCACCCGGGAGCTCGGGCTGGCCGATCCGGAGCACGTCGTCGCGCTGCACGTACCGCAGATCTTCACCGCCTCGGTCACCGAGGAAACCGCCGATCTGACTGACCCCGAGGAGCGCCGGAGTGTGGCCGCCGGCCGGCGCTACCAGTACGAGCTGTCCGGTTACGCGGCCATCCAGAGCACCCGGCCACAGCTGATCAGCTACCCGCTCACCGACTCCCCGGTCGGCCAGCTGGCCTGGATCGTGGACGGCTTCCGGCAGTGGACCGACGTGACGGACCGGCCCGAGGACGCGGTGGATCGGGACGCCATGCTCACCAACGTGATGCTGTACTGGCTGACCGGTACGGCCGGCTCGTCAGCCCGGTTCTACCGCGACGGCGCCGCCAGCTGGGGACAGCCCGCCCGGCCGTCCACGGTGCCCACCGCGGTGGCGGTCTTCCCGCACGACATTTCGGTGCCGATCCGCCGGATCGCCGAGCGCAGCGACAACATCGTGCGCTGGACCAGGTTCGACCGGGGCGGGCATTTCGCTTCGCTGGAAGAGCCGGACCTGGTGCTCGCCGACCTCAGGACGTCGTTTCGCCCCTATCGCCGTGGCTGACTTGCAGGTCGTAGATCATCGTCTCGCCGTAGTTGTCGCTGCCGCAGGACGAGACCTTCTCGCAGTTCGCCTGCGTGTAGGCGCCGGCCTTGAAGTAGGCGTTCGAGACGCTCTTGGACAACGTGGCCTGTAACTCGCCGTTGTAGTAGGCCTCGACCGTGCCGCCGCTCACCACGTACCTGGCCTGGAATCTGGCGCCCAGGGCATAGTCGCTGGTCACCAGCTTGTAATGCGGGTTGTCCCCGTCGGTGATGTAGAGGTTGGAACCCTCCAGGCGGAACACCGAGACGTCGTCGGAGTCGTCGTGTATCTGTGCCCCGACCAGTTGCGGCTTGCCCTCCGGCAGCCTGGTGAACGCCTCGGTCACGGTCATGGTGTGGGTGCCGGAGCCCGACGACCAGGCCGCGTTGGAACCGCTGTCGGCCATCTCCCGCAGCTCTGAGCGCGGGTAGCTGGAGCCCTTCGTGGTGACGCCGTCCACCGCCGAGCGGAACGCCACCGCGCCGCAGTCGGACGTGGGCTCGAACCACGGCGCGCTGGTGAAGGTGTCCAGGGCCGGCTGGGTGATCTCCTTGGGGCTGCCTTCCGAGCCGGTGGGCAAGGTGAGCTTCCACCTCTTCAGGTCCAGGATTTGCGACGGGTACCGGCAGCCTTCGCCGTTGGAGCTGCCGTTGGACCCGCCGTAGCCGCCGCCGAAGCCGTCGTCGTAGCCGCCGCCGTAGCCGCCGCCGTTGGAGTCGTCGTATCCGCCGTTCGACCAATCGCCACCGCCGGAACCGCCGTTGCCCGAACCGCCGTCACCCCACCAGCCGCCGCCCGATCCGCCGTTGCCGGACCCGCCGTTGCCCGAACCGCCGTCACCCCACCAGCCGCCGCCGGTACCGCCGTTGCCGGTACCGCTGTCGCCGCCCCACCAGCCCCCGCCGGATCCGGCACCGGATCCGGAGTCGTCACCCGCCTGGAACGCCAGCACGGACGATCCGCCGTGCGCGTGCCGGAACACCCACAGCTGCGGCGTGGCCAGGACCCCGGCGGCCACGGCGACGGTGACCAGCGCGGCCGCAACCAGGCGAACCCGCGTCCGCCTGGAAAACGATCTGCCGGGCTGCATGTCGGTCCTGCCCTCGGGGTGCGGATCTGGCCTGCCGGGACGTTAAGGCGGTCCCGGCGGCGCCGAGCGCGGATTGGCCGAGGTCGTGTGCGATCGCGATCGCTAGCCTCCGAGTGCGGCGAGCATGCCGGCGACCGCGGCCGGCCAGGTGAACTGTTCCGCGCGCGCCCTGGCCAACGCCCGGCGCTCGTACTCGGACAAGGCGAGCAGCCCACGGACGCCGCCGGCGAACGCCACCGGGTCGTCCGCCACCGCCGCCCCGCAGCCCGGCCGGACGATCTCCACCAGCGCCGACGAGCGGGACACCACCACCGGTGTGCCGCTGGCCAGCGACTCCAACGCGGCCAGTCCGAACGTCTCGTGCGGCCCCGGCGCCAGGGCCACGTCCGCCGTGGCCAGCAGCCGGGCCACCGCCGCCCGCTCGGCCACAAACCCGAGGAAGGTCACCGGCAGGCCTTTCGCCCGCCGCTGCAGAGCCGCCCGGCGCGGTCCGTCCCCGGCCACCACCAGCCGGACGTGATGCCCCGCCTCGTGCAGCGCCGCCACCGTGTCCACGCTGCGCTCCACGTGCTTCTCGGCGGACAGCCGCCCGCAGTGCACCAGCAGCGTGTCCGCCCGCCCGACCAGCCGGCCGCGCAGCTCGACGCAGTGGCGGTCCGGGGAGAACGCGGCCAGGTCCACTCCGAGCGGCACCCGCAGCACGTTCCGCGCGCCGATCCGGTCGAACTCGGCGCGGGCAAACCCGGTGGTACAGACCACGGTGTCGTAGCTGGCCGCCATCCGCCGGTTCGCCCAGTCCGCCCACCGCCGGGCGGTCGGGCCGGGCAGCAGGAACTGCTCCAGCAGCCGGTCCAGCCGCTCGTGCGAGATCACCACGCTGGGCACCCCGTGGCGCGCCGCCCAGCCGCCCAACCCGCGCAGGGTCAGCCGGTCGGACACCTCGAGGGCGTCCGGCCGCAGCCGGTCCAGCAGCAGCCGCACCCGCCACGGGTCCACCGCCCGGTACCCCCCGGTGCCGGGCAGCTTCGGCGCCGCCACAGTGATCCGCCGCACTCCGGTGGCCAGCCGCTCGTCGGTGTGCCGCCCGCCGGGGACGATCAGCGTGACCTGGTGGCCGCGGGCCACGTACCCGGCGCCCAGGTGGTGCAGCGCGGTGCGCAGGCCACCGGAGCGCGGGCCGTAGAAGTTGGCCAGCTGGACGATGCGCATCCCCGCGCTCAGGCCGCGTGCCGGTCGGCCCGCCCGCCCAACGGGCCGGCGCCGACCACCTCCGTGTAGTGCGCGAGCAGTTCGTCGCACACGGTTGACCAGTCCCGGCGCAGCACCGAGCGGCGGGCCGCCTCGGCGCACCTGCCCCGGTGCTCGTCGTCCATCAGCCGGGTCACCGCCGCGCGCAGCGCCGCCGCCGACTCGACGTCGGCCGGGTCGAGCCCCGGCGGCACCAGGTAGCCGGTGCGCCCCGGCGCCACCAGATCGCGCGGGCCGCCCGCATCCGGCGCCACCACCGGCACCCCGGAGGCCAGTGCTTCCTGCACCGCCTGGCAGAACGTCTCGGAAGGGCCGGTGTGCACAAACACGTCCAGCGAGGCGTAGATCTGGGCCAGCTCCTCGCCGCCCCGGAAGCCGAGGAATGCCGCCCCGGGCAACAGTTCCCGCAGCTTGGCCTCGCTCGGCCCGTCGCCGACCACAACCAGCCGGATGCCGGGCTGAGCGACCAGCGCGGTGAGCCGCTCCACCTGCTTCTCCGGGGCCAGCCGTCCGATGTAGCCGACCAGTAGCTCGCCGCCCGGGGCGAGCCGAGCGCGCCACTGGGCAGACCGTCGAGTCGGCCGGAAGCGGGCAATGTCCACCCCGCGGGCCCACCGGTGCACCCTCGGTACGCCGCGGGAGCGCAGCGCATCGGCGGCCCAGCTGGACGGGGCCAGAGTGCGGTCGGCCAGTGAGTGCAGCCGGCAGGTCCAGCGCCAGGCCGCGCGCGCGGTCAGCCTCAGGCCGTAGGAGGCGGCGAACCCGGCCACGTCGGTCTGGTAGACCGCCACGGTGGGCACGCCGATCCGCCGCGCGGCGGCCAGCCCCTTGGCCCCGACCACAAACGGCGAGGCCAGGTGCACCACGTCCGGGGCGAACCGGCGCAGCGCGGTGAGCACCCGCCGGGAGGGCAGCCCGACCGGCATGGAGTTCACCACCGGCAGGTCCAGCGCGGGGAGGCGGACCACGGGCACATCGAGGTACTCGTCCTCGCCAGCGCCCGGCGCGACCACCATCACCTGGTGGCCGTCCCGGCGGAGGTGCTCGATCACCCGGAGCACCGAGTTGGTGACACCGTTCACGGTGGGCAGGAAACATTCCGAAACGATCGCCACACGCACAATCGCAGACCATGCCTGGACCAGGGCCCGCGGAGCCGACGACGGCGTGACCAGCGAGGGAACTCGGCAACAACATCGCGAACTCCCCGCGCGCTGGGCCGCTAGCACCCGCCGCGCACGGATCTCACGGCCGGATGACGGGCCACTCCGACGGCGCGCCGAGCGACACCGGGAGTCACCACCCGGCCGGGAGTTGACCTGGTGATCCACGACCCGTCACCCGCCGGACGCACCCGGGTCACCCTGCCAGGACACGCTGGGTTTCTATGACCGTGTTGTACTCCCGACCCGCCCAGCCGGCCGACCCCGGGCTGCTGTCCCGTGCCCTCGAGGTCGGCGGCCGGCTCGCGAACGATGCGGCCGAGGTGATCGCCGCGACGGCGGACCGAGGCTGTCGGGTCGGGCCGAACACCGGGGCGCATCTCTACGACTGGGTCACCGACACCGGCCGGACCCTGGAACGGCACACCCGGCGGGTGCTCGCGGCGGAGTTCCCGGACATCCCGGTCGTCGGCCCGGAGTACAGCTCGGACGACGGCGCGCCCGGCGCGTCGGACACGGGGTACCGCTGGCTGGTCGCGCCGGTGGACGGCGCGGCGAACTACCTGGCCGGGCTGCCCTGGTACGGCTACAGCCTGGCTCTGTTGGACGACTCCGGGCCGGTGGTCGGGGTGATCTCAGATCCCAGCCGGGCGGAGATCTACGCGGCAGCCCGGGGGCGCGGCACCCGGGTCAACGGTGTGCCGGTGCAACTGCCGGAGCAGATCGCCGCCCTCGGCTATCCGGTGTGCATCGAGCTGGCCAGGGACGGTGGCTGGCCTGGCCTGCCCCGGTTCCTGGGGCTCGCCGCCTCGGCCCGGTGCGGGGTGCGGATGCTCGGCTCGCCGGCGCTGGCCATCGCCCAGGTTGCGCTGGGCCACGCGGTCGCGGCGGTGCTCGAGGACTACCGGGAGTGGGAGGTAGCCGCCGGGCTGGCGCTCGCGCTGGAGGCCGGCGCGGTGGTGCTGGACCGGTCGGGCCGTCCCGACCCGGTGCCGGCCGGCGGTCTGCTGGTGGCCGCTCCCTCGGCGACCTCCGACGTGCTCGGTTGGTGGCAGGCGGCCGGTGTGGAGGCCCAGCCCGAGGCGTCCTGAACCCGGCGGTGAACTCGGTTACGCGGCGTCGGTCGAGGCAGGTCCGGTCGAGGCAGGTCCGGTCGAGGCAGGTCCGGTCGAGGCCGACTCGGTCGACATCGGCTGGGCCGACACCGGCTGGGCCGACACCGAGTGGGCCGGCACGGGCTGCGTCGACGCGGGCTGAGTCGAGCCCGCCTGAGCCGGCACGGACGCGGCGGGCAACACGCTCGACGCCGGCGCGGCCACAGCCTGTTCAGCGACAACCTGCCCGGCACAGACCTGCTCGGCCGCCACCTGCTCGGCGACCACTTGTTCGGCGACAGCCTGCTCGGCGAGTGCGTGCTCGGCCGCGACCTGCTCGACGGCGGTGACAGGCTCCTCGGCGGGCATATCCCCGGCCGAAGACTCCGTCGACCCCGACTCTGAGGCGGCACCTTCGGACGCCGCGGCCGCCTCCGCCAGCACCCGCTCCGCCAGGGCCAGCCGGGCAGCCTCCATCCGCTGCAGCTGCCGACCGCGCAGTGAGAACCCCACCGGCAACGCCACCGCCCAGGTCACCAGCAGCATGATCCCGATGGGCAGCGAGCCGACCGACGCGTTGCGGCCGAGCACCCGCACCCGGTCGGGGTGGGTGGAGTCGTACTCGACGCGGACGATCTGGCCGGGCTGCAGGCCGCGCGGGTAGAACACGCCGCGCTCCGGCGAGACGGTTTCCCCGGTGGCGGTGGTGAACGTGATCAGCGTGCGGCTGAAGTCCGAGCCGGGGAGCACCTCGGCGGTAGCCACCGCGCTGTGCGCCTGGATCTGCGCGTCATCCTGGTGCGCCCCGATCAGCGTCAGCACGCCCATCAGGGTGATCAGCCCGGCGAGCACCAGGATCATCGCCGGCAGCCGGCGGACCAGCGGCATTACCACCGGCAGCAGAAGACCGGCCAGCTCGTCGAGCAGCCGTCCGGTGGCGCTGGGAGGAGCGCCGGAGACCGTGGTCATCGAGAGGATTCTACGGATGCGGCCGAGGGCACGGCTGCCCGGTGCCCCTGCACGGCCCGTGCGCTCGGCCGAACCGGTGTGGCCAGAACCTCGTCCCGCCGATTAAGCGCCACACGCCGGCGCCTCTTACCCTCGAGTCGTGAGCATCGCTCCTGTTGCCCAACCGGTGCGGGTCCGCACCCGCGCCATCCCGGACCCGGGCCGGCCGATCGAGCTGCTGCCCGACGAGCACGGCCCGCTGTGCTGGGTCCGCGAGTCCGAGGGCCTGGTCGGCTGGGGTGAGGTGGCGCGGTTCAGTACCCGGGGGCAGGACCGGTTCGAGGCGGCGGACGCCTGGTGGCGATCGTTCAGCGACCGGCTCGAGGTGACCGACGAGGTGGGGCTGCCCGGCTCCGGGGCGGTCGCGTTCGTCAGTTTCGCCTTTGCGCCGGACTCCGCGGAGTCGGTGCTGGTGGTGCCGAGGGTGGTGGTCGGCAGCCGGGACGGGGTGGGCTGGATCACCGAGATCGACACCGGCGGCGGCACCAGAACGCGCCCCCCGGTACGCCGGGTCTCGCCCATCCGGCCGGCCACGGGCGTGCGCTACAGCGAGGGCGTGCTCTCCGTCGAACGCTGGCGGCGCGCGGTGGCCGAGGCGGTCCGGCGGATCCGCGGCGGCGAGCTGTTCAAGGCGGTGTTCGCGCACGATCTGCTGGCCACCGCCGACGAGCCGCTGGATCCTCGGTTCCTGCTCACCGGGTTGGCCGACCGGTACCCCACCTGCTGGAGCTACTCGGTGGACGGGCTGGTCGGGGCCACCCCGGAGCTGCTGCTGCGGCGCACCGGCACCCAGGTCAACTCCCGGGTGCTGGCCGGCACGAACTGGCTCAGCGACCTGGCCGGAGAGCTCACCGACGACGAACTCGGCCCCGCGCTGCTGGCGTCGGTGAAGAACCGGGAGGAGCACCGGTACGCGATGGAGTCGCTGGTGGAGCGGCTGCGGCCGTTGTGCGCCGAGGTGCATGCCCCGGAGCAGCCCTCCGTGCTGCGGCTGCCCAACGTGACCCACCTGGCCAGCGACATCACCGCCAACCTGGACCCTGCCGACCCACCCTCGCTGCTCCGGCTGGCCGGCGCCGTGCACCCCACCGCCGCCGTCGGCGGCACCCCGACCGAACCCGCGCTGCGCCTGATCGCCGAGCTGGAGGACATGGACCGGGGCCGCTACGCCGGCCCGGTCGGCTGGGTGGACGCGCACGGCGACGGTGAGCTGGGCGTGGCGCTGCGGTGCGCACAGCTGTCCGGCTCCACCGCCCGCCTGTTTGCCGGCTGCGGCGTGGTCGCCGACTCCGACCCGGAGAACGAGGTCGCCGAAGCCGCCGCCAAGCTCGTAGCCGTCCGCTCCGCCCTAGAAGGCCGCCCCCGCTAACCCACGACCTCTTCTTCCGCGAGTCGGGGATTCCGTCAGCCCGAGTCAGCTCAGCGCCGCCTGCACCGCCGCCCGCACCGCCGCGTGCCCCTCGCGCAGACCTTCCCTGCTGGCCGGGACCTCGACCAGCCGCACGCCGTCGCCGGCCCCGCCCAGCGCACCCGGCAGCGCGCTCAGGTCGTCCACCCGCCGGTACGCCACGCCCAGCCCGGCGCACACCGCGTCGAGACGGACCCGGTGCGGCGTGCCGAAGACCCGCTCGAAGCTCGCCGCATGTTCCGGCGCCCCCTGCTCGAGCAGCGAGAAGATGCCACCGCCGGTGTCGTTGAGCACCACCAGGGTGAGGTCGGGTCGCGGCTCGTCCGGGCCCAGCACCAGCCCGGTGAGGTCGTGCAACACGGTGAGGTCGCCGATCAGGGCGTATCCGGGGGCCGCCCGGCCGCCGGCGGCCGAGGCGTGCGCCAACGCCGCGCCGGCCGAGGTGGACACCGTGCCGTCGATCCCGGCGACCCCTCGGTTGGCCAGCACGGTCAGCCCGGCACGGGGCCGGGCAGCCAGCGCCACGTCCCGCACCGGGTTGGACGAGCCGAGCAGCAGGAGCGCGCCGGGCGGCAGCGCGGTGATCAGGGCGGCGGCCAACCGCTGGCCGGTGGGGGCGCCGGGCTCGGCGAGGGCCTTGTCCAGCGCGTCGGCGGCCAGCTGGTCGGCGGCGGACCACCGGGCGCACCAGGCCGGCGGCGGGCGAAGCCTCGGCGGCCGGCCAACCGCACGGACCGAGGGCGGCAGCTCGGCGCCCACCGTGCCGGCGACGGCGTAGACCGCGACCTGATCGTCGGCGAGCAGCCGGGCGATCGATCGGTGCAGGGTCGGACGGCCGTGCAGCAGCACCTGGGCCGGCCGGGGTAACTGGTCGTCCGCTGCCGCGTTGACCAGCCACGGACCGGTGCGCAGCGACCCCGGCCAGAGCGGCGAGTGGGGCTCGGCGACGACCGGCGCGTCGCCCGGCGGGGCGGGTAGCGGGCCGGTCGGCACCGCGCCGGCCACCACCAGGGTGGGCAGGTCCGGGTCCAGCGGCAGCGGCGGGGCATCCCGCTGGGCGTCGGGGGGTGGGGGAAAAACTGTCCACGGCGCGGCGCCCGGCCGACCGTCCAGCGACTCCGGCCAGTCCGCCAGGTCGGCCCCGGCGGCGCCCGGCATCAGCGGCTCGGCGAACGGCACGTTGACGTGCACCGGCCCGGGCCGACCCCCGACCCGGCCGACCGCCACCGCGACCGCCTTGGCCACCGCCGCCCGCCAGCCGGCCTGCTGACCGTCCGCGCGCCGAGCCACGCCGAGGCTGAGCTCCAGCCGGGGGGCGTCGCCGAACAGGCCGGCCTGCACCACCGTCTGGTTGGCGCCGGTGCCGATCAGCTCGGGCGGCCGGTCGGCGGTCAACGCGAGCAGCGGGACGCCGGCGTGCGCGGCCTCCAGCACCGCCGGGTGCAGGTTGGCCGCCGCGGTGCCCGAGGTGCACACCACCGGCACCGCCCGCCCGGAACGCAGCGCCAGCCCCAACGCCAGGAAGGCCCCGGTGCGCTCGTCGATCCGCACGTGCAGGCGCAGCCGGCCGGCCGCGTCCGCCCGGTGCAGCGCGAAGGACAGCGGCGCGTTGCGGGACCCGGGGCAGAGCACCGCCTCGGTCACCCCGCACCGGACCAGCTCGTCGACCAGTACCTGGGCCTGCGCCGTAGACGGGTTCACTAGACCGACGAGCCGACCGGGCTGGCCAGCCCTTCCACCACCGTCGCGGCGGGCAGCCCGGCAAGCACCGAGGGGGCCAGCACCAGTTTGCTGCGTCGCACCCCGGAGCCGATCACCACATGCTCGGCGCCCAGCACCGCCGCATCCAGGTACACCGGCCACTCCGCCGGCAGCCCGAGCGGGGTGATACCGCCGTACTCCATCCCGGTCTGCCCGGTTGCCACCTCGCGGGAGGCGAAGGAGGCCTTGCGCACGTCCAGCTGCCGGCGCAGCACGCCATTCACGTCCGCCCGAGTGGTCGCCAGTACCAGCGCGGCGGCCATCCGGATGTCCCCGCCGCGCTTGCCGGCGATCAACACGCAGTTGGCCGACTCCTCCAACGGCACCCGGTAGCGCTCACAGAACGCCGCCGTGTCGGCCAATTCGGGGTCGATCTCGGCGACCTGGATGGCGGAGTCAGCGAGGCGCAACCCGGCTATGGCGTCACGCACCGGATCGGCCAGTAGATCCGGCCGATCCAGCGCGGGAACGAGAGTCAGTGCGTAGTTCACCCATGCATCGTCGCGCACCCGCTCGGCGAGGGTGTCGGGACGGTCTCAGCGGGCGGCCGAGGAAGGTCAGCGGCCGAAGGTGTCCGGGTCCGGCCCGGTGCGGTAGTTGGTGTTCAGCGACTCGATCGAGGCCACGTCGTCAGCGGCCAGCTCGAAGTCGAACACGTTGATGTTCTCCCGCATCCGGTCAGGGTTGACCGTCTTGGGGAAGACGATGTTGCCGATCTGCACGTGCCAGCGCAGCACCACCTGGGCGGGCGTCCGGCCATACTTCTCAGCCAGGCTGGTGATGACCGGGTCGCCGAGCACCTCGCCCTTGGCGATCGGGCTCCACGCCTCGGTGGCGATGCCGTGTGCCTTGTGGTATTTCCGCAGCTCCACCTGGGTGAGCCGGGGGTGCAGCTCGATCTGGTTGACCGCTGGCACGGTGTCGGTCTCGGCGGCCAGCCGGTCCAGGTGCGCGGGCTGGAAGTTGGACACCCCGATGGAGCGCGCCTTGCCGTCGGCGAGGAGCTTCTCGAAGCCCTTCCAGGTCTCCACGTAGCGGTTCAGGTGCGGCAGCGGCCAGTGGATGAGGTAGAGGTCCACGTAGTCGAGCTGGAGCTTCTTGAGGCTCTCGTCCAGCGCGGAGATGGCTGACTCGTAGCCATGCCCGTTGTTGTTCAGCTTGGTGGTGATGAACACCTCGTCGCGGGGCAGGCCAGATTCCGCGACGGCCTGGCCGACACCCTCCTCATTGCGGTACATCTGGGCGGTGTCGATGTGCCGGTAGCCGGCCTCGAAGGCCTGCAGAACGGCCTGCGCGGTCTGATCCGGCGGAACCTGGAAGACCCCGAAGCCGAACTGAGGGATTTCAACGCCGTTGTTCAGTCGGATATTGGGTACCTGAGTCATGCCTCGAACCTACCTGTAATCACTGGATCCTGTTATGCCCGACGGGGGTCACTGAGAGCGCCCGATTTCGATCACCACCGGCCCACCCAGCCGACTGCCCCACCGAGGCGAAGTCAAACGCCGTAACGTCTGATTCTGATGAGCGCGACCTTGCAGGCCACCGACCTCGCCGCTGGCCACGGCGACCGCAGCCTGTTCAGCGGGCTGAACCTGATCGTCGCGCCGGGTGATGTGGTGGGCCTGGTCGGCGCGAACGGGGCTGGCAAGACCACGCTGCTGCGGCTGCTCGCCGGCCTGGACACCGCCGAGCGTGGCCGGGTCGCGCTGGCCCCGCCGAGCGCGAGCGTCGGGTTGCTGCGGCAGGAGCCCGATCGGCGTCCCGGGGAGACCGTGCGCGAGTTCCTGGCAAGGCGCACCGGGGTGGCGCGGGCCCAGGCGGAGATGGACGCGGCCGCCGAGGCGCTCGGCGCGGGTGAGGGTGGGGGTGAAGGTGCCGACGATCGGTACTCCGTCGCGCTGGAGCGGTGGCTGGCCCTGGGCGGTGCCGACCTGGACGACCGGATCGACGGGGTGCTCGCCGAGGTCGGCCTGGAGTCGGGCGCGGACGTCCCGATGACCGCGCTCTCCGGTGGCCAGGCCGCCCGCGCCGGGCTGGCCACGCTGCTGGCTTCCCGGTATGACGTGCTGCTGCTGGACGAGCCGACCAACGACCTGGACCTGGACGGGCTGGCCCGGCTGGAGGCGTTCGTCGGCGCGCTGCGCTCCCCCGCGGTGATCGTCAGCCACGACCGGGAGTTCCTGGCCAGGACGGTGAACCGGATCGTCGAGCTGGACCTGGCGCAGCGGAAGGTCGGTGTCTACGAGGGCGGCTACCAGGCCTACCTGGACGAGCGGGAGGTGGCGCGCCGCCATGCCCGCGAGGCGTACGAGCAGTACTCCGGCACGGTGAGCCAGCTGACCGAGCGGGCCCGCACCCAGCGCAACTGGATGGCCGCCGGGGTGCGCAACGCGCGGCGCAAGGCCCCCGACAACGACAAGATCGGTAAGAACCTGCGCGCGGAGACCAGCGAGAAGCAGGCCGCCAAGGTGCGCCAGACCGAACGCCGGATCGAGCGGCTGGACGCGGTGGAGGAGCCGCGCAAGGAGTGGCAGCTGCGGATGACCATCGCGGCGGCGCCCAGGGCGGGCGCGGTGGTGGCCGCGCTGCGCGGCGCCGTGGTGCGGCGCGGCGAGTTCGAGTTGGGGCCGGTGGACGCCCAGGTGGACTGGGCGGACCGGATCGCGATCACCGGGTTGAACGGGTCGGGCAAGTCGACCCTGCTGGCCGCGCTGCTCGGGCGGCTCCCGCTGACCTCGGGCTCCGCGTCGTTGGGCCCGGGCGTGCGGGTCGGCGAGGTGGACCAGGCGCGCGGCCTCTTCCTCGGCGACCAGTCGCTGGTGGCCGCGTTCCGGGCGGAGGTGCCGAGCTGGACCGAGCCGGAGGTACGCACCCTGCTGGCCAAGTTCGGGCTGACCGCGGTGCACGCGCCCCGGCCGGCCGAGTCACTCTCCCCTGGCGAGCGCACCAGGGCCGCATTGGCGCTGCTGCAGGCCAGGGAGGTCAACCTGCTGGTGCTCGACGAGCCGACCAACCACCTCGACCTGCCGGCCATCGAGCAGCTCGAGTCGGCGCTCGAGTCGTTCCCCGGCACCCTGCTGCTGGTCACCCACGACCGGCGGATGCTGGACGCGGTGCGGGTAACCCGCCGCTGGGAAGTCGCCAACGGCCGCCTGCTGGAGTCGTGGGGGGGGGGGGGGGGGGG
>DASWST010000174.1:0-9989 GCA_036402515.1 Pseudonocardia sp. | reverse complement strand
GCGGCCACGTCGAGCAACAGGAGCCGCATGTCGGAACCCGCCCCGCTTCGGCTGGCCAAGCCCGGCATCTCGGTCGACCGGGTGGTGGCCGCTGTGCTGGCCCGGATCGCGTCCGGCGAGCTGAATCCAGGCGAGCAGCTGCGCCAGGAGGACCTGGCCGAGGAGCTCGGGTTCAGCCGGGTGCCGGTGCGCGAGGCGCTGCACGCCCTGGCCGAGCAGCGGGTGCTGGTTCACCAGAAACATCGGGGCTTCTTCGTGGCTAAGCGCAACGCGCACGAGGTCGCCCAGTTCGCCCGGATGCTCGAGCTGATCGAGGACGACGTGCTCGCCAGCATCCGCTGGCCCACCGCCGAGGAAGTCACCCGGCTGCACACGCTCAACGACCGGCTGCTCGAGGTAGCCGATGACTACGAAGTGGCAGAGACCGCGGCGCTGAACCGGGAGTTCCACTTCGCGATCTTCGGGCTGTCCCCGCACTGCATCATGGTCGAAGAGCTGGAGCGGCTGTGGCGGCTGGCTCACCCCTACATCCTCGCCGACATGATCACGCCCGATTCCCGCCGCGCCCGCGCCGCGGAGCACCGGGCGGTGATCGAGCGATTGGAGCGGGAGGACCGGCCGGGCGTGGTCGAGTCGATGGCCCGGCACCGGCGCCGCTCCAGGCTCCCGGCCGACGCCGCGGCCGCTCAGCTGAGGTAATCAGCGCGCTTTACGATTCGTCCTCTCGTCCTCGGATGGGGTTACCGCCAGGTGGCGGGATCGGCGGCGCGGTCGGTGCCACCTCGCCGCAGGGGTCGGTGTGGTACCAGCCGAACGGGTCCGGGTATTCCCGCCAGCGGGCCTCGCCGGCGACCACCTCGGCGTCGGTGAGCAGCGCGCGGCGCAGCCCGTGGTCGATCTCTTCCGGGTCGGCGCCGCAGGTCAGCACGGCCAGCTCCTGCACCCTGTCGCCGTAGCGCGGATGCCAGCGCAGCGACGCGGCGGCCCGACGCTCGGGCTCGGCGGCGGCCCACGCGGCGTCGTCCTGGGCGGCCAGCCACTCGTCCACGTAACCGACCTGCAGGCCACCGCCGGCCGACTCCAGCCAGAGCACCGCGTCCGGCCGGGTAGCCAGCCAGATCCGCCCCTTGGTGCGCACCACGCCGTCCAGCAGCAGGTCCATCACCTCGTGCAACCGCTCCGGGTGGAACGGCCGCCGCGCGGTGAACATGGACAGCTGCACCCCGCAGTCGTCGCGCAGCGATGGCTGGCCGCGCAGCAGGGTGGCGTGCGGGCTCTCCGGTATCCCGCGCCGCGCGGTGGCCGGGAGCGCGGCCAACGGGTCCGACGGGTTCAGCTCGGCGGGTTCGATTTGCGGCGCGAGCGGGCTGAGCCGGGCCAGCACCGCGTCGGTACGGGCTCGCCGCCAGGCTTCGGCGGGGTTCGACAGGTCCCCGGAGTAGACCAGCAGGTCGGCGAACTCGGCCTGGGCCACCGCCAGCTGCGCCACGGTGCGCTCGTCGTCCGGCAACGCCGCCAGCCCTCGGTCGACAACCTCCTCGTCGCTGACCGCGTCGGCCAACCAGCTGGCCACGTCCACCACGGTGATCACGCCGCCCATGGTTACGTCGCGGGCCACCGGAGAGCCGTCCACCAGCACGTGCAGCACTGCCCAGCACACCTGCTCCGGTTCCAGCACCGGGTCCAGGTGCAGCACGATCCGATGCAGCCCTGGCCGCCCGGCCAAGGCCCGGATCAGCGGCAATACATCCTCGCGCAACGTGCAGGAGACGCACCCGTGCGCCAGCTCGAGCACGGCGGTGTGATCGGTCCGCACATAGCCCCGGCCGCGGCCCCGATCAGCGCCGTCCGTCAGGTCGGGGCCCCAGCCGGAGACCCGCAGCCGGCGCCGCACCAGCCCGGCGGTCACCTCGGTCAGGTCGTGGTGCAGCACGGCGGTGCCCGGCTCGGTGAGCAGCAGGTCCACCACCTCGGCCACGCCTCCCCTGGCCATCCCGCCAACCAGCACCAGTTCGGTATCCACGAACTCCTCCATCCCAGGCTTGTTATGCTCAGCGTAGATGAAAACGACTTTCGTTATCAGGAGGATAGTCCGTTGGCCAAATCTGAGCTGCGCCCCCTGGTCAAGCTGCGCTCCACCGGCGGCACCGGGTTCACCTACGTGACCCGCAAGAACCGCCGGAACAACCCGGAGCGGATGGTGCTGCGTAAGTACGACCCAGTGCTGCGCCGGTACGTGGACTTCCGGGAGGAGCGCTGATGCGCCAGCGGGACAGCGCCCACCCGAAGCGTGCCCTACCCGTCCGCCGCCCGAAACTGACCTCAGGAGTCGTCCATGTCCCGCCGATGCCAACTCACCGGTCGCCAGCCCGGTTTCGGCAAGTCCGTCTCGCACTCACACGTACGGACCAGCCGCCGCTGGGACCCCAACGTGCAGACCCGCCGCTACTGGCTGCCCAGCGAGGGCCGCTACGTGCGACTGCGACTGACCACCAAGGCGATCAAGACGGTGGACCGCAAGGGCATCGAGGCCGTGGTAGCCACCCTGCGGGCCCGCGGGGAGCGGATCTGACATGGCCAAGCGCAGCAAGATCGTGCGGAACGACCGCGCCGACTGCGCGTTCGGGGTCTCCCGGGTGCGGCTGCGCGAACTGGCCCACGCCGGGTACCTGCCCGGCGTCCGGAAGTCCAGCTGGTAGCCCCTCCGGCTGGGCGTCACTAGCCGACCGCCAATAACAGACAGTAACTGCTGAGATAGCTGAGACGTGCCGTCCTACGTTTGAGTGGTTCGATTGACCACTCTGGCGCGCCGCTCGTTATCCAAGTATGACCGCGCTGAGTGACCACAACACGACAGTGCGATCCGCTGATCTCGCCACGTTGCGGGTCAGCGCCGAGCGGCAGCGCATCGCCGGCGCGTTGCACGACGAGGTCAGCCAGCTGCTGTTCGCCATGGCAGCACGCGCTCGGCGAGCCTATGAGCTACACGCCGAAGATCCCGCCGAGCTGCGCGCCACGGTCCGGCTGCTCGGCGAGCAGCTCCAGGAGGCGCAGGATCGATTGCGGGCGGTAATCAGGGGCTGCGGGCCGACCGCCGCCGAGGACGCGGTTCCCGCGACTACCCAGCGCAACCTCGACGACTTCACCGACCGCACCGGCATTACCACCCACCTCCTGCTGAGCGGGCGGCCCGAGCACCTGGCCCCGGCCGTCGAGCGGGTGGCGCTGAGCTGCCTGCGACAGGCGCTGTTCAACATCGAGCGGCACGCCGGAGCCCACGTGGTGATCGTCACGTTGGACTACCGCCCGGACCGGTTGCGCCTGGTCGTGCAGGATGACGGCCGCGGGCTCCCTGCCGGGTTCGAGCCCCGTGTCGTTCCGGCCGATGGCCACCACTGGGGCTTCACCTCGATGGCCGAGCAGGTCGAGCAGCTCGGCGGCGCGGTGGAGCTGCGTCAGGTGGAGCAGGGGGGCACCCAGCTGCGCGTCCAACTACCCCGGGCGACCGAGGCCCGATGAGCGAACGGCGGATCCTGGTGGTCGACGACCACCCCGTAGTGGTCGACGGCATCCGTAATGTGCTGGCCGCGCATCCGGATCTGCGGGTGGTGGGCGCGGCCAGCGATCCGGCCGGAGCCGTGCGCCTGGCCGCCCAGCTCCAACCGGACGCGGTCATCCTGGACCTCCGGATGGGCGGCCGCTTCAGTCCGGAGACGTCAGCCTCGGTGAAGGCCGCCGCGCCGGACACCAAGGTGCTCATTCATACCGCCGCCGAGGAGCACGAGCCGGTGCTCGCGGCACTGCGCGCCGGCGCGGACGGCGCGGTGTTCAAGGACGGGCGAGACCTGGTGCTGGCACTGCGCGCGGTGCTCACCGAAGGCGTCAGCTACCTCGATGCCCGGTTACGCGCCGAGCGTGGCGCGCTCCGCCGAGGGGACGCCGACCGCGCGCCGGTGGACCCACTGTCTCCCCGGGAGTACGACGTGCTGTGCGCGCTCGCGCTGGGCCAATCCACCCGGGAGATCGCCTCGGAGCTCTACCTCGCGGAGAGCACGGTGCGCAGCTATACCAAGGCATTACTTACCAAACTTGGGGTGCGCAGCCGAATCGAGGCGTTGGCCGTGGCCCGGCGGGCTCAGCTGATCTGACCATCGGTTTCCCGGAGGGGACCGCCGGTCTGTTGATTGGTAACCGCGACTACGCGGAGTCGTCCGTACACGGTATGCGATAGTCCGACTCGTTTATTGCGCTTTTTTCCCATACGTTCCGGCGAGCACGTACGCTATGCGTGCGCCCCCGTAGCCCAATCGGCAGAGGCAAGCCCCTTAAAAGGGCCACAGTGTGGGTTCGACTCCCACCGGGGGCACTCACCTTTTCCAGGTAAAGGTGCCTTTACCTGGGGCGACGCCGCCGCGGTTGAGCCGGCTCGAGATGCGCACGCCGATCGGCTCAGCCCGCCGACCTGGCATACCAGCAGTGCGTACCAGCTCACCGCCAGTCCGCCATGCGCGTCTCACCAGGTAGTACACCTAGCAACAACCCGCGCTCCGCCGGCAGCCTCGATCATCCAGCGCACGCCGATGGCCGGCCCACACGCCGGAGGAGTCCTCGGCGTCGGACCCTAACGAGACGCCTGCCGCGCCGAATTGGCGGCCGATCCGATGATTGCACAAATGGCGCGCCACTCGGTGTCGAAACCGCGATGGCCGCCGCGCCGAATACGCCGATTCTGGAAACGAATAGGGCGGCGCCGCCTCATTGCTGTCGAGCTAAATTTCTGACTCAGTGATCAAATTCATCAGAAATTATTTAATTGCGCTGGGCGCCAGCTATTCTCGGCGCGAAGAAATTGTCGGCCGGCTGGGCGTCACCTGCTGCCGCGTTATACCAGCGTTATACCAGCGGATCATGACGACGCGGTCTGTCGAGAACCCGGCAGCGGGGGCGCCGTCCTCGCCGCACCCACCTGGGATACCGGTCTTTCCGGTGTCCACCCAACAGATCTTGCGGGTTTCCCCAGACGATGGCGCCGGCTGGCCGCGGTCGGCGATCTTCCCTCAAGGCAAACGCGTGCACGGACTTCGCCTGCCAGATCCGGCGGCCGGTTTTCCCCGCGACGACACAGCCACGGGGGCCGATACCGGTGTTCCTCCCACCGTTATCCTTCGCCGTCACCGGCCAGGTATTGCCGACCCCGCCAATCGCCGGACGCCCGGCCCGGGCACCGCCCACCCGAGCCGGGCTGCCCCGGCCCGGCATGCAGCCCCACGACAGGATCGGCCGAAGCCAGCGGGTGCGCGCTGGCGCACCAAGCGCGCCGGGCCGCCCATCCCGCCGGCCAGTTCGCCCGGGACGGTGCGTCCGCTCCACCAGGGCGGGATTGCCACCGCAGTGCCCCAGGCGCCAGCAATTGGCGCAATTGCGCGAAACTGATTGGGCTATACCAATGCCCGCCTCGTGGAGGCCAATGCCAGACCACCTCGTCCCAGCACGCGGCCGGGGAGGATCACGACTCGTAGGAGTTGACCTCGCCAATGGGACTTACCCAGCGTGGCCGGGGGTCGGACGTCGATCGCTATTTCCGCGCCACGTCGCACCGCACCGATACACCCGGACCGGCGCTCGGTATAGTTAGCCCGGCACATCGGGTGTCGGCGCCGCCGAGCCGCGTTCTAGCAATGAGGGAGAACAACGTGCTGACTGGCATGGGGATTCGATCCCTCGTCGGGGCCGCCGTCGCGGCTTCCGTTGTCGTCGTGCTCTCTCCGACCGTTCCGATGGCGTTCGCGGCCGACGGTACATTCACCTACGTGGCTGCTGACGGCAAGGTGAAGACAAGCGCGAACCCGCCTTCCGGAGATTGCCTCAAGGTAGCCGGAAGCGGTCCGGTCAAGAACCTGACGAACGCTGACGTCAGCCTTTACAAGACTGCTGATTGCACGCCCGGAAACCGCCTCACGACGGTTAACCCCGGGGACGACGATGCAGATGTGCCAACGTTCCAGTCGCTGCGCTGGGGTAACGCCGACTGACCGGGCCCGCCCGCCTCAACGCTGAGCTCTCTCAGCGAGGATCGTCGGCGTCGTCCCTGACCAGATGCACCGCGGCCTCCTCGGCCGAGGCGCCCGCGCCATCGATCCCGACGTCCTCCGCATACAGCTCGTGATCGCCGGCCCAATCCCCGTCGCGCGCCGCCAGCCGCCCCGACCGGGCATCCCCGACCTCGTCGTCGAGTAGCTCCCCGTCGCTGTCCTTAGAGTCGCCGAGGCCATCGCCTTCGTCGTCCCCGGCCCAGTCCTCCGGCAGCTCCCGGGCCAGCCGCCTGGCCAGACCTTCTCCCTCAGCTTCTTCGCGGGGGGTCGTGCCCCAGTCGTTCACCGCCCACGGCCGCTCCGGCGGCGACACTCCCTCGTCGAGCGGGTCCGTGACCCCCGTCCCCTCGAGCGTGTCCAGCTCGTCCAGCTGCTCGAATACGTCGTCGTCGACTTCATCGGGGTCCATCGCGCGGCCTCCCTCGGCTCGGCAGGGTCGACACGACCCGTCGGCGCCCGAGTATGCCCGCCCGGATCCACCGGCACGAGAGGCGCAGCTGAGGCTTGCTAGCTGGCCACGTGCCCGACATGACCGTTGATGCTCGATGACCAGGGGTTTTGATCACTACCTGGGGGCCGACACCCGATTCGGTCCAGGTTCCGAGCTGGTAACCAATGCTTTACTTCCTTAAATCTGCATCAAGATACGTGGACGGAGCGTCAAAGCTTACTTACACTTTCAACCTAAGTTGATCTCCTGTGGATCCTAGCTCGTTAAATCACACGCACGCTCGGGCCGCAGTTTAAGGACTCGGGCAGCCTGCCACTCAAGGGGAGCCACCGTGACCCACGGAGTTGAAGTCGAAGACGCCGATCGGTACGAATCACGCACCGATATCTCAGTCTTCGAGGACCAGGGATACCAGAAGGGGCTGGGCAATCGCCAGGTCCAGATGATCGCCATCGGTGGAGCCATTGGGAGTGGCCTGTTCCTCGGCGCGGGCGGTCGGCTGAACTCGGCCGGGCCGGCGTTGATGCTGGTCTACGCGGTGGCCGGGGTGTTCGCGTTCCTGGTCGTGCGGGCCATGGGCGAGATGGTCATGCACCGGCCCACCTCGGGTTCGTTCGTCTCGTATTCGCGCGAGTTCATCGGCGAGAAAGCCGCGTTCTTCGCCGGATGGATGTACTTCCTGAACTGGGCGTGCAGTGGCATGGCCGACGTAACCGCCGCCGCGGTATACGTCAAGTTCTTCTACCCGAATATCGCACAATGGATTCCCGCCCTCATAGCGCTTGCCGTCGTACTCGCGGTCAATCTTGTCTCGGTGAAGATATTCGGCGAGCTGGAGTTCTGGTTCGCCGCCATCAAGGTAGTCACGCTCGTCGCTTTCATGGTGATCGCCATCGTGGTGCTGATCAGGCGCACCCAGGTTGCGCCCGGCTTTGCCACCGGGCCGCAGCTGATCTTCGAGCACGGCGGGTTCTTCCCGGCCGGCCTGTTCGCGGTGCTGATGATCCTGCAAGGCGTGGTGTTCGCCTATGCCGGCGTGGAGATGGTCGGTGTCGCGGCCGGCGAGACGGACAACCCGAGGAAGGTGATCCCGAAGGCGGTCAACTCGGTCGGCTGGCGGATCGCGATCTTCTACGTCGGCTCGGTGTTGCTGCTGGTCATGCTGCTGCCCACGTCGATGTACTCCTCGGCCGGCAGCCCGTTCGTCACGGTGCTCTCGAAGCTGGGCATCCCGGCCGTCGCCGGCATCATGAATATCGTGTTGATCACAGCAGCGCTCTCCAGCGTCAACTCCGGGCTCTACGCCACCGGCCGGGTGCTGCGCTCCCTGGCCTTCAACGGCTCCGCGCCGCGGGTACTGGGCAAGATGAGCCGGCACGGCGTGCCCTACGCCGGCGTGCTGCTGACCGGATTCATCTACCTGATCGGCGTCTTCCTCAACCTAAAGCTGCCGCACGACGCATTCGAGATCACCATCGAGTTCTCCGCCGTCGGAATCATCGGCATGTGGTGCATGATCATGATCGCGCACCTGGCGTTCTACCGGGCGACCCAGGCCGGCCTACTGCCACGCCCGGAGTTCCGGATGCCCTGGGCGCCGTACTCGAACTACGTCACGGTGGCGTTCCTGATC
Organism: Pseudonocardia sp.; assembly: GCA_036402515.1. Lineage (GTDB taxonomy): Bacteria > Actinomycetota > Actinomycetes > Mycobacteriales > Pseudonocardiaceae > Pseudonocardia. The sequence continues at coordinate 1,813 of DASWST010000174.1, read as the reverse complement.
TTCGTTCTGGCAATGACCTGGTTCAACGGCAAGACCGGCCGATTCATCATCTACAGCCTGCCGGTCATCGTGCTGCTCCTGGTGGCCGGCTGGTTCGCCTGCCGCAAGGGGGTCGAACGGATCCGCCAGGAAGGCGGCGCTCATCATCACTCGCACTCGCCATTGGAGTAGCGCTGCTCCCTGGCAAGCGACGAGGGCCCTCGGTCGACCACGGTCGGCAGAGGGCCTCGTGCGTGTCGACGGCTGCGCCCGGCCACACAGCTGAGACTGCGCTGAGAATGATCAGTGCGCGCACCGCCAGACTCGCCACACATCCGGGCGCACCGTCCGGTTCCGGGCGTACCGTCCGGGAAAAATCGTTGTTCGCGGAGCAGGGAGGCGGTGCGATGACACTCGGGCACCCCGGATCGACCGATGGGGCGCATACCCCTCTCACCTCCGACCAGCGCAACTCGTTCATCGCCGCCCTGCTCGGCTGGATGATGGACGCATTCGACTACTTCATCGTGGTGTTCGTCTACGCCGACATCGCGAAGGAGTTCCACATCTCGCTGACCGAGGTGGCGTTCCTGACCACCGCGACACTGCTGATGCGTCCGGTGGGCGCGGTCATCTTCGGGCTCTGGGCGGACCGCAGGGGTCGGCGCATCCCGCTGCTGGTCGACGTCAGCTTCTACTCGGTGGTCGGTTTCCTGTGCGCGTTCGCGCCGAACTTCACCGTGCTGCTCGTCCTGCGACTGCTCTATGGCATCGGCATGGGCGGCGAGTGGGGCCTCGGCGCGGCGCTGGCCATGGAGAAGATCCCGGCCAAGCGGCGCGGGCTGTTCTCCGGGATCCTGCAGCAGGGCTACTCGCTGGGCTACCTGCTGGCCTCGCTGGCGTCCCTGATCGTGATCAGCACCGCGGGGTTGTCCTGGCGCTGGCTCTTCGCGCTGAGCATCATCCCCGCCCTGATCAGCCTGTGGATCCGCTCCCGGGTGCGCGAGTCCGAGGTCTGGGAGGAAACCCAGGAACGCATGCGGATGACGCAGTCCTCATTCCGGGATGTGCTGTTCAACGCGACCATCCTGCGCCGGTTCGTCTACCTGATCCTGCTGATGACCGCCTTCAACTGGATGAGCCACGGCACCCAGGACATCTACCCGACCTTCCTGAAGGCCACCGACCACGGCGGCGCGGGCGTGTCCGGCAGCACCGCCTCCTGGATCGCGATCGTCTACACGATCGGCGCGACCATCGGCGGCATCACCTTCGGCGCCCTGTCCCAGAAGTACGGCCGGCGCTACACCATTGTGTTCTGCGCGGTGCTCGGCCTGCCGATCGTGCCGCTGTTCGCCTACTCGCACACGGCGGCCATGCTCTGCCTGGGCTCATTCCTGATGCAGGTTGTGGTGCAGGGCGCCTGGGGCGTGATCCCCGCCCACCTCACCGAAATGTCCCCGGACACCATCCGTGGCTTCTACCCAGGGGTCACCTATCAGCTGGGCAACTGCCTGGCCGCGTTCAACCTGCCGATCCAGCAGGCCCTGGCCAGGTCGCACAGCTACCCGTTCGCGCTGGCCGCCACGATCGTCCCGGTGTTCCTCGCCGTGATCATCCTGTCCCTGGTGGGCAAGGAAGCTCGCGGCATCGAGTTCGGCGGCCGCCTCGGCACCGAGCAGGGCGACCCGAGCCCCGTCCGGTCGTGAGTGGCGTCCGGTCGTGAGTGGCGTCCGGTCGTGAGTGGCGTCCGGTCGTGAGTGGCGTCCGGTCGTGAGTGGCGTCCGGTCGTGAGTGGCGTCCGGTCGTGAGTGGCGTCCGGTCGTGAGTGGCG
>DASWST010000173.1:0-1753 GCA_036402515.1 Pseudonocardia sp. | reverse complement strand
ATCGCGAAGGTCTCCCGGACACCCCAGTGATCGCGGGTGCCGGCCGCAACGACCTGACACCAGACCAGGCCAGCGAGGCAGGGTTCGCAGAGTGCGCGCGCATCGACCAGCTCGCCGCCGAAGTCGGCACTTGACGGCCTGCGGCGGCTGCGCCGGTGCGCCAACCCGGTCTGCGACATCGCCTTCTACGACGGGACGCGCAGCCGCACCCAGCGCTGGCACTCCTACGCCCGGGGCGGGAACCGGTGCAACGTGGCGGCGTACCGCTTCAGCGCGCTGTCCCGCTGACCGCGGCGTTGGTGCTCGCGGATCAGCTGGTCAGCTGGGTGTCCGGGGTGGGGGAGCCGACCGCGGAGATCGTCGCCGGGTGATCCGCCGCCAGGTCATGCAGGCGGAATCGTTGGATCTTGCCGGTGGCGGTCTTGGGCAGCTCGGCGAGCTCGAGCACCGCGCGGGGGCGCTTGAAGGCGGCCAGCCCGGCGCGACAGAAGCTGATCACCTCGTCGGCGTCGAGATGGTCGCCGGGGCGGGGAACCACGAACGCGACCGGCTTGTCCAGCCCGTCGGCGTCGCGCACCCCGATCACCGCCGCCTCGACGATGCCCGGGTGCTCCAGTAGCCGGGCCTCCACCTCGGCCGGGCTGACCCAGATCCCACCCACCTTCAGCACGTCGTCGGCCCGGCCGAGGCAGGTGTAGCTGCCGTCGGCGCCGCGCACGTACTTGTCGCCGGTGCGCATCCACTCGCCGTGGAACACCAGCCGGTTGACCGCCGTGCGACACCAGTACCCGGTACACAGCGACTCGCCGGCGATGTAGAGCATGCCCGCCTCGTCGATGCCGTCGATCACGCTGCCGTCGTCGCGGCGCAGCTGCACCCGGTAGCCCGGCACCGGCGTGCCCGAGCTACCCGGGACGACCCGGCCCGAGCGGTTGGAGATGTAGATGTGCAGCACCTCGGTGGATCCGATGCCGTCCAGGATCTCCACGCCGTAGCGCTCCAGGATGCCGTGGTAGATCCGCGGCGGCAGCGTTTCGCCCGCCGAGACGCCCTGGCGCACCCCGGACAGCGCGCCGTCCGGCACCTCCTCGGGGCTGGCCGCCAGCATCGGTCCCCAGAAGCTGGGCACCCCGAAAAACAGGGTGACCCCGTGCTGGGCGACCCGCTCGGCGAACAGGGCCGGCGAGGGGCGCCCGGGCTCCAGCACGGCGCTGGCCCCCACAGCGAGCGGGAAGAACATCGAGTTGCCGATGCCGTAGGCGAAGAACAGCTTCGCCGCCGAGAGGCACACATCCTCCGGGCCGATGCCCAGCACCTGCTCGCCGTAGGACCGCGCGACGTAACGGATGTCGGTGTGGCGGTGCATCGCCGCCTTCGGCGTGCCGGTGGTGCCCGAGGTGTAGAGCCACAGCGCCGCGGATTCCGCCCAACTCGGGTAGGGCGCGGTCACCGGTTCGCCGGCGCCCAGGGTGAGCAGTCGCTGCCAGGAGATGCCGACCGCGCCGACCGGCAGCTCGTCCTCGGCCGCTGGGTCGTCCCCGGTGAGCACCAGGGTGCGTACCTCGCCGTACCACGCGGCGGCCAGCACCGCGTCCCGGAACTCCGCCGAGCCGATCACCACCCGGGTCCGCGAGTCGGCCACCAGCTTGCCCAGTTCCGGGCCGGTCAGCATGGTCGAGCAGGGCACCGCGACCGCGCCGATGTACATCGTGGCCAGGATCGCGGTGAACAGCTCCAGGTCGTCGACCATGCA
>DASWST010000172.1:0-14723 GCA_036402515.1 Pseudonocardia sp. | reverse complement strand
AGACATTCACAGGATGGCGCACAGTCCTGCCCGCTCGCGCCATAGGAACGGGCGTTTCACCCAGGGCGCACGTGTTCGCCGCCAGCGAATTGCCTCGGTACTGTGCGGCGGTGGCGGAATCCGTTCGAGCGCACGGGAAGTTATGAAGCCACGACGCTGAGCGTGGCGATGGAGCGAGGCCTCCCGGTCTTTCCCTTTCGAGTGAATGACACGGCGGCCGCCGAGGAGTTCGCCGCCGATCGACAGGCCACCCTGACCGCTCCCCCGGGTCACCGAAGATGATCACGGAGTGGAGGACCAGAGGGTCCGCTCCCCCACAACTCCCGGTACAGCCGGGTGCGCTCCGGGTCCGGCGCCACCCCGTACGCGTCGAGCAGCACGTGCTCCCAGCCCGGACCGTAGTTCCATTGGGTGCTCCAGGTGGCGATCGCCAGGTCCGCCCACCGGTCGCCGACGCCGAGCGCGCCGAGGTCCACGTGTCCGGCCCATCGACCGGACGGGTCGACCAGGGTGTTCGGCGCGCAGGCATCGCCATGACAGACCACCAGCTGCTCCGACTCCACCCCGGGCGCCGGTTGGCCGCCCTCGGGGAGCCAGCGGAACGGGCATTCGGCGACCGGCAGCGCCTGGTGGAAGGCCCGCAGACCCTCGCCGATGGCCACCACCGCCGGCCGGGGTTCGGTCAGCCAGCGTTCGGCCACCGCTGTCTCGCCGGGCACCCCCTCGGTGAGCAGCCAGTTGCCCTGTTCGTCGGCGCCCAGCTCGAGCACCCTGGGCACCGGGGTGAACTTCCCCGCCCAGCTCAGTCGGGCGGCCTCGGCCGCCAGGTCGACCGACACGCCGGGCGGCTGCCACTTCACAAACCGTCGGCCGGATCCCGCGCCGAGCTGGAAGGTCACTCCACCCAGCTCGTTCCGCCAGACCGGCCGGATCGTCGCGGCACCGGCCAGTCGGTGCACCGTGGCCGGCACCGGCACCGGGTCAGACGGCGGGCCGGAGATCATGCTCGCACGCTAACCGTGGCCCCGGACGATGGTCGAGCGGGTATTGCCGGCGGCCGGGTGTGGGGTCCCGGTCGGCGATGGAGGGTGTGGCGCTGCGCACCCGGGCTCTAGCGATGGAGTTCAATGGCGCCAGCGGCTCGCGCGAGTGCTCCCCAAACGCCGGCCCGCTGTGAGCGGAAGGTCAGATCCGTTGTCGTATGACGTGGTGAGTGTGTACACCCTCTTACTGGGTGACGAGGACGGGCCGGCGACGGTGAGCGTGCACGCAACGGCCGAGGAGGCCTGGCGCGCGCTGGACCGGGAGGTACGGGCTCGCTGCGGGCTGCGGCCCCGGCCCCGGCGGGTGATCGAACCGGACGCGGCGACCCGGCTCGCGGATGCGTGGAGGGCGGGCGACGCGGAAACCCGATTCTGGCAGATCTGCCCGCACCGGCTGCCGCTGATGGTGCCGGCGATCGGCCGCCCGGTGGTGCCCGCGCGGCACTGAGACCCGGTAGGCGAGCGGGTAGTAGTCCGGTTGCGCGGAGAACCAACGTTCTCTAGGCTCCGCACAGACGGAGAGCGAGCGTTCTCCCACTGCTTCCCAGCGGCCCTGAGCCACTGCCGGACTCGCCGAAAGAGGTCACCGTGAACCAGCGACCGCCGCTCCCGCCGTTCTCCCACGAGGACGCGTTGACCAAGGTTCAGGCCGCCGAGGACGCCTGGAACACCTGCGACCCGCAGCGGGTGTCGCTGGCCTATACCGAGGACTCGGTATGGCGGAACCGGGACCAGTTCGTCGCCGGCCGGGCTCAGATCGTCGAGTTCCTGACCCAGAAATGGCAGCGCGAATTGGACTACGCGCTGCGCAAGAGCCTGTGGTCCTACGACGGGAACCGGATCGCGGTGCGTTTCCAGTACGAGAGCCACGACGCGGCCGGGCAGTGGTACCGCAGCTACGGCAACGAGCTGTGGGAGTTCGACGAGAACGGGCTGATGCGCCGCCGGGAGGCGAGCATCAACGACCTGCGGATCACCGAGGCGGAACGACGGATCTTCGGCCCGCGCCCGGAGAGCGAACGCGGCCAGGAGATCCCGCTGCAGTGATAGTTCTGACCGGCCAGATCAGTTCTGACCGTTGCCGGGCTTGATCGAAGTGATCCGAAGTTGCGGGCTCGGTGGGTTGCCGGCGCAGCCGGTGCCCTCCGTCGGCACGAACAGCGACGCTCGCTCCGGGGGCGGGTAGACCCGGAGGCCGCGCACCGGAGTGGGCTTGCAGGCGTTCGCGTCGAAGTTGAGCACCTGCACCATGGCCAGGGTGGCGGTGGCGACGCCATTCGGGGGGATCGTCACCCATCCGTACCGGGCGCCCTCCGGCTGTGCGGCCGGTCCCACCTGGGTGCCATTGTCACCGGTCACGTAGGACACCCTCGGGAAACCCTGGATCACGCACGGCCGGGAGCCCTTGTTGGTGAACCGCAACGGCACGTACACGGTGCCGGCCGCGGCGTCACCCGGCCCGAGGTCGACCGTGAGCGTCCCGATATTGCACACCACCGGGCTCCCGCCAGCCTGGGTTTGGCCGCCACCCTGACCGGAGGTCGCGGTGTGGGTGGCTTTTGGCGGCGTCGCGGTAGCGCCCGGGGCGGGCGCGGGGTTGACGGTGGGAGCTTCGGAGCAGCCAGCAACCACCAGCGCCAGCACGACGCCGGCGGCGAACGCTCCGGCGAGTTGCGCGGACCGAGGGGCTGATCGGTAACGCTTCATGCGCTTCCCCCTTGTGCTCCGGGAGTGGGGCTGACCCGGCCATTCGCGGTGCGACAGCGGGTGAGCTCCAGGCACGCAGGCTACTCCGATTCGATCACCAATGCTCAGCGACGAGCTCGCTGGCCGCCGCGGACGAGGTTGACCCCTCGCCCGGCCCCCGTCGACTGGTGGCCAGCCAGCCAGGGCTCCAGTGCGCGTCGCACCTCGGCCAGATCGGGGCGGGCCGTCGGCTCACTGGCCAGGCAGGCGGCCAGCAGCGGTCGATGCACGCTGCGCCCGGGCAGGTGAGTGGGCGCGGTGCTGAACGCGGCCGCGCGCAACCCGGTGACCGCACCGGGGTGGTCCCCCCTCGGCGGCGCCCCGGTCAGCGCAAAGGAGATGGTCGCGGCGAGCTGCCAGGCGTCCGAGGATGGGGTGGCCCGGTCGCCCCGCGCGATCTCCGGCGCGAGGAAATCCGGGGTCCCGATCACCATGCCGTGCATGGTCAGCGTCATGTCACCCCGGGCTCGGGCGATGCCAAAGTCGATCAAGTGTGGCTCGCCTTGGTGGTCGAGCACCACATTGCTGGGCTTGACGTCGCGGTGCAGCACACCGCGCTGGTGGGCGGCGGCCAGCGCACCCGCCGTGCGCAGCCAGATCCTCGCCGCGGCCAGGTCGTCCACCGGCCCGTGCCCGGTCACCAGCTCGCCCAGCGACTGCCCGTCCACGTACTCCATCACGATCACCAGGCCGCGCAGCCTGGCCAGGCCCGGGTCGGTCTGGCTGTCCACCAGGTCGAGGATCCGCACACAGTTGGGGTGTGCGACCGCGCCCAGCGCGCGGGCCTCGCGGTGGATCCGCAGCTCCGTATCGTGATCCGGGACGTGTGCCGCCTTGATCGCGACCCGGTGGCCGAGTCGGTGGTCCATGGCCAGCCACACACCGCCGAAACCGCCCGAGCCGAGCTGGTGGAGCAGGTCGAAACGCCGGGCCGCGCCGTTCGGGGACTCCACCAAGGTGGCCGGTGGCCGGGGTTTCGGCACGACCGGACCGCGCGCCGGGGTGGGCAGCGGACCGGGGTCGGCCGCGAGCGGCGAGCCGGCGGCGCCGCCGGGGTGGGCCGCGAGCGGCGAGCCGGCGGCGCGGCCGGGTGAACCGCCGGCTGGGGAGGACGAGCTGGCGGCTGGGGAGGACGAGCTGGCGGCTGGGGAGGACGAGCTGGCGGCTGGGGAGGACGTGCGGGCGGGGCGGGCGGATGAGCCGCCCGTCCGGGAGGACGAGCCAGCTGCTCGAGAAGATGAGCCACCCGCTGGGCTTGCCGCTCCGCCGCCCGGCGGGTTCCCGGCCGGGGGTGTCGGCGGCCGGGCCAAGGGGGTGCCAGCCAGCCAGTCACGCCAGCCGCCGTTCGCGGCGGGCGGCAACCCGGCTGGCGTGCCCGAGAGCCAGCCACGCCAGCCGCCGTTCGCGGCGGGCGGCAAGCCGGCGCCGGCCAGCGCGTTCCGCGCCCATGCCTTCGCCGCCTCCGCCGCCTTCGCGGCCTGGTCGGCCAGCTGGTCAGCGCGCGGTTGCGCGGGACTCGGGGCCTTCGCCGAGGCGCGGGCGGCCGAGGACTGTGCCGCGTTCGGCCGGAGCCGCGCGGAGCTCGGCCGGGGCAACTGTCGTGGGGCCTCCTTCGGCCGTGCCGAGGCGAGCTTGGGGCGCGCCGACGCGGCCTTGGCCGAACGCGCCGGCCAGAGCGAGCGCACCGGGGCCCGCGCCGGGGGCGGGATCAGCAGGACCACGAACAGCCCACCGGAGGTGCCGATCAGCACCCCGAACCAGAGCTGCGCGGTGGCCCCGGCCGGCAGCGGGCCGGTGAGCAGCGCCATCACCAGGAAAGACAGCCAGAAGAACCGGCACGGCCAATGCGGCCCCCGTCGCAATGCGGCTCGGGCCTGCAGCCAGACAAAGAACCCGGCCACAATGGGAAAGCCCACCAGCGGCACGGTGAACAGCGCGGCCCGCAGCGGCCCGTGGCCGAGCGCGCCGGATACCGAGACCGAGCCCAGATACGCCCGCTGGGACAGGCCCAGGCAGCTCGCCTCAGCCAGCGAGGCCCGGTCCGCCGCGGTCAGCCCGACGCCGCCCAGCCGGGCGTTGCGGAACACTGAGCCGGTGGCGGCGAAGGCCAGCCAGGGCAGCAGCCCGGCGGTGGCCACCCCGATCGCCGGCACGGTCACCCCGCCGCGCGGGTACCCGGCGCCGGACCGGCGGCGCAGCGCCGCGACGGCCACCGCCCCGGCCGTCGGCAGTAGCCCGACCAGCACGCCGAAGGCCGAGACAGTCCACGCCCAGCTGCCCGGGCAGATGTCCGCCCCGAAGATCGACCGCAGCCCGGAGAGTGCTGAACCCACCAGTAGAACCAGCGCGTCCACCGGCCGCCACGCTCCTCCCCTGCCACCCGTTGGCCACCACTATGGCACCGGCCGGGCCACGAATGGGTGACCTTTCGGTTCCGGTCGTCGGGGGGTCGCCTCGGTCCGGCCGGTTGGCTCATGGCCTCCCAGCCATCCGGCGGCGGGGTCTGCCGGGGCGGGGCGAAAACGCCACCTCTCAGAACGCGCCAACGGAGGTTACTGGTGGGTAAACTCGTGTAGTTCTGGGGGCCGGAGGAAAGGCAGGTCCGCGATGGCACCCGCGAGCGGCACGCCGACCGCAACGCCCGTCGGCGTCCTGGGCACCGGCTCCTACCTCCCCTCCCGGGTGGTCAGCAACGAGGAGGTGGGCCACCCGGCCGGCGTCGACGGGGCCTGGATCGAAACCAAAACCGGGATCCTGTCCCGCCGCTGGGCGGCCGCCGACGAGGCCACCTCCGACCTGGCCGCGCACGCCGCCAGGGCCGCCTGCGCCGCCGCCGGCCTGGACCCGGGCGAGCTGGACTACCTGGTGGTCGCCACCTCCACTCCCGACCAGCCCCAACCGCCCACCGCGTGTCTCGTGGCGCACCTGATCGGGGCGCGGCGCGCGGCGGCGTTCGACCTCAACGCGGTGTGCAGCGGGTTCGTGTTCGGGCTGGCCACGGTGTCCCGGCTGGTGGGCCGGGGTGGGTACGGGCTGGTGATCGGGGCGGACGTGTACAGCCGGATCCTGGATCCCACCGACCGGCGGACCGTGGTGCTGTTCGGCGACGGCGCCGGGGCGGTCGTGCTGGGCCCGGTGCCGGCCGGACACGGTGTGCTGGACACCCGGTTGGTCTCCGACGGCGGCCACCACCGGCTGATCGAGGTGCCGGCCGGCGGCAGCCGGATGCCCGCCTCGCCGGCCACGTTGGCGGACGGTCAGCACTACTTCCGGATGCTCGGCCGGGACGTGCGGGACTACGTCGCCGAGCACGTGCCGCCGATGCTGCGCGAGCTCATCGGCGCGACTGGGCTGGCCCCGGCGGGCGTCGACCACTTCGTCCCGCACCAGGCCAACGGGCTGATGCTGGCTGACCTCGCCGACCGGGTGGGGCTGGCCGGGCAGGTCCGGCTGACCGTGCGGGAGTTCGGCAACACCGGCGCCGCCTCGGTGCCGATCACCCTGGACAAGACGGTCCACGGCGTCGGCGTGCGGCCAGGGCAGACCGTGCTGCTGACCGCATTCGGCGGTGGCATGGCCATGGGCGCCGCGATGCTGCGCTGGTCAGCCGGCCTACCCGCGCAACGCGCCGCCTGACTGCGCGGCCACCAGCCTGTCCGGGGTGGGCCGCTCGGCGTGTGGTTGCCGAGCTGCACGCCGCGCAGGTTTTTCGCGCCGCCAGCCTGTCTGTTGCGCAGTTGGGTAACAGGCCGCCGCGCCCCGCGCCCAGGCTCCCCCCCGCGCCCAGGCGCGCCGCGCGGCTAGGGGCGGCGGTGGACCAGCGCGTCCGGGGTGAGCTCGGCGATGTCGGCGTACCCGGCCAGCCCTAGGGTGATGTCCAGCTCGGTGAGCAGGCAGCGCAGCACGTGGCGCACCCCGTCCTGGCCGCCCAGCGCCAGCCCGTACACGTACGGGCGGCCCAGCAGCACCGCGTCCGCGCCCAGGGCCAGCGCCTTGAACACGTCGACCCCGGTGCGCACGCCGGAGTCGAACAGCACGGCGGCCCGGCCGGCCACCTCGGCCGCGATCCCGGGCAGTGTGTCCAGCGCCGCCACCGCCCCGTCGAGCTGCCGACCGCCGTGGTTGGACACCACGATTCCGTCCATGCCGGCCTGCACAGCCCGGCGGGCGTCGTCGGGGTGCTGCACGCCCTTCAGCACGATCGGGCCGTCCCAGTTCTCCCGCAGCAGGGGCAGCCGTTCCCAGCGCAGCGCGGTGCCGGTGAACATGGGCAGCCACCGCCCGACCGCTGCCATCAGGTCGTCCTCCGGCGCGGCGGCCAGCGTGGCGCGGAACGCCGGGTCGGAGAACGGGATGGCGGTGCCGACGCCGCGCAGGAACGGCAGGTACGACTGGTCCAGGTCCAGCGGCCGGTAACCGAGCGTCCAGGTGTCCAGGGTGACCACCAGCGCGGTGTAGCCGGCCGCCCTGGCCCGCTTGAGCAGGCTGAGGGTGACCTCGTCGTCGGTCGGCCAGTACAGCTGGTACCAGCGTGGCGCGTCCGGGGCGACCGACGCGACCTCCTCGAGCGTGTACGAGGACGCGGTGGACAGCACCATCGGCAGACCCAGCTCGGCGGCCGCCCTGGCCACCGCCAGCTCGCCGTCGGGATGCACGATGGACTGCACACCGATCGGGGCCAGCAGCACCGGCGCGAGCAGCTCGGTGCCGAGCACCGTGCTGGCCAGCCGCCGCTGGGTGGCCTCGCGCAGCATCCTGGGCACGATCCGCCAGTCGTCCAGCGCGGCGCGGTTGGCCCGCATGGTGGCCCCGGTGCCCGCGCCCCCAGCCACGTAGCCGAACGGCCCGCTGTCCAGCTTCTCCCCGGCCAACGCCTCCAGCCGGGTCAGATCGGTGGGCAGCGACGGGCTGTTCCCGGCCAGCCCGCCGAGGTAGATCTCGGCCTGATACGCGGTGGCGGGAACAACATTCGGCGCTGGGGTGCTCATAGGGGAAAGGCTAGTTCGCAGTGCGCGACTCGAATCGGAAGGTTCACCAATGACGCTCACCCGGGTTCCCGGGCCACTGGCGGGTTCCGACGACCAGCTCACCAACTACCGGATCGACGGGCCGGCGCACCGGCTGCTGATGCACCCGTTCCCGCGCCGGGTCCGCGCCGAGTTCGCCGGCGAGACCGTGCTGGACACCCGCAACGGGGTGCTGGTGCACGAGACCGGCCTGTCTCCGCAGCTCTACGTGCCGGAGGCCGACCTGCGCTCCGACCTGCTGAAATCCACCGACCTGCACACCCACTGCCCGTTCAAGGGCGACGCCTCCTACCGGTCGATCCACGTGGGCGACCAGGTTGCCGAGAACGCGGTGTGGAACTACCCGGACCCGATCGCCTCGGCGCCCTGGCTGGCCGGCTACGCCGCGCTCTACTGGGGCCGGGTGGACCGGTGGCTGGACGAGGACGACGAGGCGGTGGGCCACCTACCCGATCCGTTCCACCGGGTCGACATTCGGGCCACGGGTCAGCGGGTCCGGGTACTGGCCGGCGAGAACGTGGTTGCCGACTCCAGCCGCGCGCTGCTGCTGTCCGAGACCGGGCTGCCCAACCGCTACTACCTGCCGACCGAGGACATCCGCACCGAGCTGCTCACCGCCACGGTCACCCGCACGGTCTGCCCGTACAAGGGGTGGGCCAGCTACTGGACGGTCAACCTGGACGGCCGCGAGCTGACCGACGCGGTGTGGGAGTACCAGGAGCCGCTCGCCGAGTCGTCCCGGATCGCCGGGTACCGCAGCTTCCTGCACAAGGAGCTGACCACCGAGGTGGACGGCCAGCCGCTGTAAACGCCGTTTACGGCTGGCCGCCGCGACGGGGGCGGCGGCCAGCCGCTGTAGCCGCCGCGGTTACTGGGCGCCGGCGCGGATGGTCCGGAAGGCGTCGGTGGCAAGCAACCGGGGCAGCACGTGCTCGGTGTAGCTGTCCAGGTTGCGCTGGGCGACCTCGCCCGGCATGCCGCCGAAGTTGAACGCGTTCACCACCCCGCCGGCGTCCAGGGCGCGCACCCGCTCCACGGTCTGTTCGACGAGCTCATCCGGGGTGCCGCCCATCTGTAGGTCGGCCAGGAACCGGTTGAACTTGGCCACCCCGTGCTTCTCGATGTTGCGGCGCAGCCCGGCGTAGTACTCGTAGCCCGGGATGTGCTCCAGCCGGGGGTTGGTGAACTCGTAGTGGTCGACGGTGGAGCGGGCGTAGGCCAGGGTGTACCGCTCGTGCAGCTCACCGGCCCGCCCGGGGTCGGTGTCCACCGTGGTGAAGTTGACCAGGATCGGTCGGGGCGGTTCCACGCCGTTGACGTCCAGGAACAGCTCCCGGTAGGCGGCGGTCTCCTCGACGGTGGTGTGCCAGGGCTTCTGCGCGATCAGGATCAGCCCGTAGCCCAGCCTCGCCATGATCTTGGCCGACTCCGGGGACACCGCCGAGGCGTAGGTGCGGCCCCGGAAGCTGGCCGCCGCCGGCGGGTGCAGCTGGGCCGGCGGCTGTCGGTACAGCACACCGTCGGCGGAGATCACCCCGGTCTCCAGGCTGTCCGAGATCGCCGCCGCGTACTCGGTGAACCGGTGTCGGGACTCCCCCATCTCCAGCCGGAAGTTGTCGAACTCGATCGCCCCCAACCCTCGGCCCAGGCCGAGCACCACCCGGCCGTTCGAGACGGTATCCAGCCAGGCGATCTCCTCGGCCACCCGGACCGGGTCGTGCCAGGGCAGCACCACCACCATGGTGCCCAGCAGGGCGGTCCTGGTGCGGGCGGCCATCCAGGTCAGGAACTGCGCCGGGTTGGGCATCATGTGGTAGCGGGTGAAATGGTGCTCCGCGGTCCACACCGAGCCGAAGCCCCGGGGTTCGGCCTGGTCCGCCAGCCGCAGCTGCTCACGGACGATCTCCCCGTCGCCCTGAGGTAGGTCCAGGCCCTGGAAGAACACAGCCATACCGACGTGCATCCCGCCATCGTTCTACCGCAAGTTAGAAAAGGGCAACACTCAGCCGCGGTCCAGCAGGGGCAGGACGCGGGCGCCGAGCAGTTCCACTCCGCCGGCGTCGGTCAGCCCGTGCGGGGTGCCGAACTCCACCCTGGCCGCGCCGGCGTCGATCAGCCGCTGAGCCTGGCCGGCGACCTGCTCGGGGGTGCCGGAGAAGGCGAACAGGTCCAGCAGCTCGTCCGGGATCAGGTCGCCCGCGCCGGCCTGGTCACCCGCGGCCACCCGGCGCCGGACCTCGGCGACCAGGTCGGCCGGCGCGCGCACGGTCGGGTCCAGCTCGGCGACCACGCCCAGATACAGGGCCACTTCTGTGCGGGCCCGGGCGCGGGCCAGCTTCTCGTCCTCGTCCACCACGGTCACCGCGCCGACCACGATGCCCACCTCGGCGGGGTCACGGCCGACCTCGGCGGCACCGGCGGCGATCCGGGCGCGCAGCACGTCAACCATCTCCGGGTTCGCCGTGCCGCCGATCTTCAGCTCGTCGGCCACCCGCCCGGCCAGCGCCGCCATCCTGGGGCCCCATGCGCCGATCAGCAACGGCACCCTCGGCCGCTGCGTCGGATAGTGCAGGCGGGTGCCGGCGGCCATGCCGAACACCTCGCCGGCCAGCTCCCGGTCGTCCCCGGCGATCAGCGCGCCGATCAGGACCGCCGCCTCGCCCACCGCCCGCACCGGCCGGTGCCGGTGGACGCCGACCGCGTCGAACCAGGATCCCGGGGCCAGCCCGAGGTACGCCCGGCCACCCGAGGCCAGGTCCAGGCAGGCCACCTGGCCGGCGATCTCGTACGGATGCACCGAGTACGGGTTCCAGCAGGCCGCGCCCAGCCGGACCCGCCGAGTCGCCGCCGCCATCTCGAGCAGCGGGGCGATCGGCGGCTGGAACATGAAGTCGCCGAACACGCTGAGCACGTCGAACCCGTACCCCTCGGCCAGCGTGGCCAGCGCGGCGTAGTCCCCGGGCCGCTTGTTGCCCTGCAGACCGAGCCCGAGCTGCACCCGGCTCACGTCAGGTCCTCGGTGTTCAGCCGGCACCGCCCGGTCCGCTGCACCCGCATGATCAGCCGCTCCTCCGGGTCCGGGCAGCTGAACAGGGAGTCCCGCTCCAGCCAATCCCCGTCCGGGAGACACCGTTGTTTGGCGGCCAGGAACGGCAGGACCGACGCCAGCGCGTAGACGCAGAACGGCCGCCCCGCCGGCAGGCTCAGCTGGGAGCTGTTGACCAGGTCGAAGTAGTCGCCCACCCGCATGCCGCAGACCGAGCGGCCGTCGACCCGATCCACGCTGACCCGCAGGTTGTACAGCTCGGTGACCGCGCCCGACTCGGGGCTCGTCGACTCAGGTTCCATCCGCTCCGCCTCCTGCTGGCGTGTGCGCCGGCGCCGGGACCGCCTCGGCCGTCGGCGGCAAACCCACCTCGATCGCCGCCGCGCTGGGTCCGGGGGTCACCAGGCTGACCGCCACCGCGACCACCAGGTTGATCATCATGGCCAGCAGCCCCGGTTCCCACTCGGGCAGGTGGGTGGTCCAGAAATGGGTGGCGAACGGGGCCAGCAGCGCGACGAACCCGGCGACGATGCCGGCCAGTACACCGATCGCCGAGGTCCGCCGCCAGAGGAACCCGAGGAACACACTGGGCGCCAGCATGCCGATCGCCGAGTAGGCGTAGAGCAGGATGTCCACCAGGGACTCGGTGTTGCCGATGGTCAGCCACACCGCGACGGCCGCGAAGCCCACCATGCCCAGCCGGGAGGCCCGCAGCGCCGCCCGGTCGGACAGCTCACCCACGAACGGGCCGAGCACGTTGCGGGCGAAGATCGAACCCGAGGTGAGCAGCAGCGCCGCGCCGGGCGCCATGGCGAGCAGGAACCCGGTGCCGGCGACCAGCCCGATGACCCAGGCCGGGTAGCGGTCCGAGACGAACTGCAGCAGCGCGCCGTTGGCGTTGCCATCGCGCGGCGTGGTTCCGGCCAGCAGCGCGGCGAAGCCGAGCAGGATGATGAAGAAGTAGGCCAGCGAGTACAACGGCTGCCAGATCGCGTTGCGCCGGATTGCGGTGGCCGAGTGGGCCGCGTAGGAGATCTGAAACAGGTGCGGGAACACCCAGTTGCCCAGCGCCACGCTCAGCGCCGAGGTCATCAACCACACCGAGGTGGTCGGCGAGCTGGGGTCCAACCCGGGGAACTTGCCAATCCCCGGGTGCGCCTCCTCGACCAGCCGGAACACGTCCAGCGGCGACGCGGCGCCCACCTTGCCGGCCACCGTCACCGACAGCAGCACCACGACGACGATCATCAGGACGTCTTTCACCGCCGCCGAGAAGGCCGCCGACCGCAACCCGGCGAGCAGCACGAACCCGACCATCAGCACCGCGCCGACGATCACCGCCGCGCCGGGCGACACCGCGTTGCCCATGGTCAGCTGCACGATCAGGCTCAGGCTGACCAGTTGGATCTGTACGTAGACCACCAGCGCCACGATGCCGACCAGGCCGGTCACCACGCCCAGCCACGGTGCGTCGAACCGGGCGGCGAAGAAGTCCGGCTGGGTGATCAGGCCGTGCGCCCGGCCGGCCCGCCAGATCCTCGGCATCAGCCAGTACCCGATGGCGTAGCTCAGCGAGACCGAGGTGAACGCCAGGTAGGCCGGCGCGCCGAGCGCGTAGGCATAGCCGGAGATGCCCAGCACCGCGAAGGTGGTGTACACCTCGCCGGCGTTCATGAACCAGAACAGCACCGCGCCGAACCGCCGCCCGCCCACCGCCCAGTTCACCAAGCTCGGCCCGGTGCCGGCCCGGCGGCCGAAACCCACCGCGCCGGCCGTCGTGCCCAGCACAATGACCAGCGCCAACGCCAGGATCATCGGGCCTCCCCCGGGGTGTGCTCGCCGGCTTCCTGGCCCGCGGTGCGGGCCAGAAACTCGGCCTCGTCCCGATCCACCCCAGCGCGGCGGTCCAGCCGGAACACCAGCCCGATCACCATCGTGGCGAACACGATCCCGAGCAGCTGCCAGAGCATCGGGAACGGGATGTGCAGCGGTGCGAGGCTGACCTCGTTCACCACCGGGACCAGCGCGACCTGCCAGAGGAACGGCAGCACCAGCAGCCATCGGTGGGACAGCGACCGGCGGGTGGGCGGCGAGGCGGTCATGGCGGCTCCAGGCGTCGAGAGCAACACTCGCTCCGGGGCAGGCTGTGCAGTGACACTGCACGAACCAGTCGAACGGTACGTGCGCCCGGACTCGCCGGTCAAGGCGCCTGGACCTGGCATGCCGGGACGCGTCTGGCGTGAGGGCGCGGTCGCCCGTACATTGGGCGCCCGATGAGGTGTGCAGTGCTACTGCATGGAGTGGGCATGATTGGCGAGCAGTTGCGGCGGCTGCGTACCGGGCGCGGACTCAGCCTGCGCGCGCTGGCCGCCGAGGCGGGGGTATCCGCGACCCTGCTGAGCCAGATCGAGCGCGGGGTGACCGAACCCAGCCTGGCCACCCTCCGCCGGCTGGCCGGCGTGTTCGGCGCATCGCTGGCCACGCTGTTCGAGGATCCGTCCGCCCCGGCGCTGTGGATCAGCCGGCCCGGTGAGCGCTCGATGCTGCACGGGCCGAGGGGCCAGATCGGCTACGAGCGGCTCACCCCCGGCAACGGGCAGCTGGAGGTGCTGCGCGGCGTGCTACAGCCCGGCGAGGCCACCAGTGACCAGCCGTGGAGCCACGCGTCGCTGGAGTGCGCGTTCGTGGTGGCCGGCACGCTCACCGCCGAGGTGGACGGGGTGCGGCACGCGGTGGCCCGGGGCGAAGCGATCACCTTCGACTCCCGCCAACCGCACCGGTATTTCAACGCCGCCGCCGAGGACGTCGAGTTCATCCTCTCGGTGAACCCGCCGATGCCCTGAGCCTCGGTTCGCCGGTGCAGTGGCGCGACGGCCAGGCGCGGGGCGGGAGCCAGGCGCGGGCGGCAGTCAGGCGCGGGGCAGCAGGGCGACGGTGGTCTCGGCGATGGCGCGCAGCGTCTCGGCGTCGGCGCCGGCCTTGCCCAGCGCCTCGATGCCGCGCAGCGTGGCCAGCATCGTTGCCGCCAGCCGGCGCGGGTCGAGCGCAGCGTCCAGGTCCCCCTCGCGCTGCGCGGCGCTGATGCACTCGGTGAACAGCTCGGTCAGCCGGGCGAACGCGGCGCGTATCCGCTGGTCCACCGCCTCGTCCTGGCCGGCCAGCTCGGCGGAGCCCTTGGCCAGGAAGCAGCCCCGCCGCTCCGCGTCCCGGATGGTCGACTCGGCCGCGTTCCGGATGTGCGCAACCAGCCGGGGATAGGCCGGCCCGTCCCCGGTCAGGTCCGCCTCGACGGCGGCGACGGCGTCAGTGCAGTAGTCATCGAACGCCCGGACGAACAGTGCGTGCTTGTCGCCGAACGCGCCGTACAGGCTGCCCTTTCCCAGCCCGGTGGCCGAGGTCAGCTCGCTCAGCGAGGTGCCCGCGTAGCCGTGCGCCCAGAACGCCTGCTGCGCGGCCGCGACCACGGTCGGCTCGTCGAACTCCCTGGGTCGGCCCATACCACCACGATACTGCTTTCTTGACCGACTGGTCCGGATGCCACGGCGGGCGGCTCGGTCAGTCGTGCGGGCGGTCCACCAGCGAGACCAACCGCCGAGGCGCGAGCAGGCAGTAGCTCTCGGTGATCAGCTCCGCGACCTCGTCCCAGTCGACATCCCGGGCGGTGTGCTGATGGCCGCCACCGTCCAGCATCATGCCCATCACGTCAGGACCCCAGGCGGGCTTGAAGAACGGGTGGCCCATATTGCACAGCGCGTCGCGCTCCGGGCTGGGCGAGCGGAACGTCAGCACGCGGACCGGGCCGTCGGTCGCCGCGGCCCGGGCGTACGCCGGTGGCCAGCCCGACTCGATGGCGAGCAGATG
>DASWST010000171.1:0-7163 GCA_036402515.1 Pseudonocardia sp. | reverse complement strand
ACGCTGCGCCGCTGCCGCGCCGCGCCCTGCAGCAGCTCCAAGGTGGCCGAGGAACTGGAGCGCCCGTTGGTCGCCCCGTCCGCCGAGCGGCGCAGCGCGTCGGTGGAGGGACGCATGGTGGCCGCCTGTTCGCCGGCCCGGATCGCCGCGATCAGCGCGGTGAGCTGGTTGTCGTCCGGGATTGGCAGGGACACCCTGCTGGCCGCCGCCCGGGGCTTGGCCGGGATCCGCCGACCCCGGGGGCGCAGGTCCAGCACACTGCCGTCGCCGGCCTCGGCCGCCGGGCTGAACCCGGCCACCCGCAGCACATCCAGCAGCGTGACCAGCGGCAGGTCGCTGATCAGCACGGTGGGCGCGATCCGGCGCAGCTCCCAGGCGTCCGCCGAGGGATGGGCGAGCACCTCGGCCAGCAGCACCTCGTCATCCGCCCGCAGGAACGACCGCGCGGCACCGGCGCGCAGCCGGCCGTGCCGGCGCGCCACGTCGTCGATCAGGTAGCTCAGCCCCTGCGGAACCGGCGTCGCCGAGCGGGTGGCGAACAGTTCGTGCAGCTCCGCCGGCGCGCGCCCGGTGTCCAGCGCGCGCAGCACACTGCCCTCGGTGATCCGGTACACGGTGGCCCCGCCGGCCGACTCCACGTCCGCCACCATGGCCATCTCCTCGGCCACGTCGGCGCGCAGCGGCCCGGGGGCGATCGCCGTCAGGTCGGCCTGCAGCAGCACCTTGTCCACCGGTTCGGGCAGCGCCGCGCGCAACGCGGATAGCACCGGGGCCGGGTCCGGCGAGGCCAGCAGTGCCCGCCCTGGCCCGGACAGCGCGCCCAGCGCGACAATGCCGAGCAGGGTCGCTTCGGCAACCGTCCACTCCACCAGCTCGTCCCGCAGCCGCCCGCCGCGCCGGGGCGCGCACCAGGCCAGCACCCTGGTCAGCCGGTCCACGCCGGCCACGCCGCGGCCAGGCGGCAGGTCGGCCAGCGCGTCCAGCACGCGGCGCCGGTCGCGGGGGGCCAGCGGGCGGCGCAGTTCGTCGGACATCGGCGCCAAGATCCGGTCCGCGTCGTCCCGGTATCCGATCAGCCCGGGCAGCCGGGGCAGCTCCAGCCACGCCCTGGCCAGGATGATCCACCGCTGCTCGACGCCGCCGGCGGCCCAGAGGTCGACCTGGGTGGTGGGCACCCACTCCGAACCGGCCCCGGCCGAACCGGTGCCCTCAGAGTCGGCGATCAGCCCGGCGGCGACCAGAACCTCGACCAACAGCCCGGCCTCGGGCACCTCCATGCCCAGCTCGCGGGCGGCTTTGCGCAGCTCGCGAACGCCGAGCCCGCCGGAACGCAGCACCGGTGGCGGGTCCTCGGACCAGGCGGTGATAAGTAGGTCGGCCCGGCGCAGCAGCTCGAGCACGGCGCCGGCGGCTGTCGCGTCCACCCGCTCGGCGCCCGGATTGATGGTGTCCAGGGTGGGTTCGTCGGCGACCAGCCGGGCCAGCGGGGCCGGTCCGCGCAGCGCCAGCCCGACCTGCCTGGGCAGCTCCACAGTCTCCGGGTCGATCCGCAGCAGCAGGCCCCGGGAGATCAGCTGCTGGACCACCGAGGCGCCGGGCTCCCTGCTGCGACCGATCGGCGGCCCGTCAGCGAGCGCCTGCAGCACCCGCCGCTCCGCGTCCGGGGTGTCCGCGAGCAGCTTGGCCAGCTGGCCCGAATCGGCCAACGCCGCCGCCGGGCGACCCAGGCCGCCCGGGTAGCGGGACACCACCTCCAGCGCGGCGGGTAGCAGCCGGATCTCCGGTTCGCCCCAGATCAGCGCCCGCACACGCAGTGCGTCCAGCGCGGCCGCCAGCCGGCCCGCCGGCACCTGGTCGCCGAACAGCGCGGCGATCTGCTCCTGGGTCACCGGCTCGGTGTCCGCCCCGGCCACCGCGAACGCCTCGAGCACGGCCAGGGTCAGCGTGTCCAGGTCCTCGCAGGCGCGATTCACCGAGGCGCGGACGCCGGCCCGGGTGGCCAGTACGGTCAGATCGGGCGGTGGTGGCACGGCAAGATCGGGTCGCGACCGCAGCACGGCAGACAGCGCCGCGTCGTCGCTGGCTCGCAGCCAGTCGAGCAGGGAATTGCCGGCCATTCGCTCCACGGTAGCCTTGGTCAGGTGAGGTGCCTCGAGCCCGGGGCATGACCGCGTTCCACGTGGAACCTGACGCCAGGAGGAGACGGTGGCCAAGGCGGCTCGTCCCGAGCATATCGACCCGAGCTGGCCCGAGTTGCCTGACGGTGACCACCCGGTCAGCGAGCTTGCGGCGCCCACCCAGGGTTCGCTGTCCCCGTTCGGTGACCTGGAGTTCCCGCTGGAGTCCGTGCCCTACGAGCACCCGGTCACCGAAATCAACCGCTGAGCTCCGTGCCGGGGTCGCCGAGCGCCGCCGCGCCGGCGGGGCTGCTACTGGCCGCCGGCGCGGGCCGCCGGATGGGCCGGCCCAAGGCGTTGATCGAGCTCGGCGGGCGACCCTTGCTGCTCCGCGCGCTGGACGCGCTGCGCGACGGCGGGTGCGCGCCGTTGGTGGTGGTGCTCGGCGCGGCCGCCGACCAGGTCGCCGAGCTGGTGCCCGACGACGTTCGCGCGGTGCTCGCCGAGGACTGGGCCGAGGGCATGGGCGCGTCGCTGCGGGCCGGGCTGCGCGCACTGGCCGGGCTCCCCGAGGTGGACGCCGCGTTGGTACACCTGGTGGACCTGCCCGGGGTGGGCGCGCCGGCGATCGCCCGGCTGGCCGAGGCGGCCGCCGAGGGTCCCTCGGTGTTGGCCCGAGCCGCCTACCACGGGGCACCTGGCCACCCGGTCCTGCTCGGCCGGGCACACTGGGCGGGCGTGCGGGCCGCCGCGCGTGGGGACGCCGGCGCCCGCGACTACCTGGCCGGCCATCCGGCGCTGCGCCTGGTGGAGTCCGGTGAGTTGGCCGATCCCCGGGACGTGGACACGCCGGAGGCGCTACGCGATTTCCGGTCGGGGCGTCCGGGGTGAGCTGGCGGCCCGCTTGGCCGCGAGCTCGGGCAGCCCGGTGTTGCCTTCCTGGTAGAACATGCGCAGTACCAGCCCGCTGATCCGCCAGTCGTCGTCCACCTGGGTCAGCCGAGCCTGGTAGTGCCCGTGCACTCCCCACACCTCGCCGCCCTCGGCGCCGGCCACGCGGTGGTATCCCCGCACGTGCGCGGAGAGCAGCAGGTCGGCCCCGTCGGGCTTGGTCAGTACCGGGCCGGTCAGGTGCTGGGTGGCGTCGAACCCAGGCAGCAGACCCTGCCAGGCGCTGACCAGCTCGTCGCCGCTGCCCCGCTGCACCTCGCCGCCGAACAGCTCCGTGTAGTCCGTCTCGACCTGGTCAGCCAGGCAGTCCCGGACACCGGACCAGTGCAGCGCGTCGATGGCGTGCAGCAGGCGGGTGAGCACGGCGGCGGGGTCGTCGTACCCGGTCATGTGCGTGTCTCCCCGCGGTTCTCGTCGCCAGCCGTGCCGGATGCCGGACTCAGCGCGGCAGCGTGGCGCGGAAGTGCTGGTCGGCCGCCTCGACGGCGAACTCCACCTGCCCGTCCTGGTCGTAGAAGTCGGTCTGCGAGCCCTTGCCCCAGACCAGCTCGGCGCGCCCGGCCAGGCGCCCGGCCACCTCTCGCAGGTTGTCCGGCAGCACGCTGTCGTCGCTGTGCACCAGCAGCGTCGGCGCGGACACCTCGGCCGCGGCGGACAGCCCGTCGAAGGTCAGCCAGTGCGCCCAGCTGAGTTCGGCCATCTCGTTGCGCCAGGTCGGTACGGCGCCTCGGCTGGGATCGGCGTAGTAGTCCATCTCGAGAAACATCGCGGCCCGGTCGTCGCCGGCTCGGTAGGCCGGGACGGTGGCCACCTCACCGCTGCGCTGGTAGGTCAGCAGCGCCTGCTGGGCCCGGTCCAGCCGGGCCGCCACGCCCTCGGCTCCGCCGTAGAACGGTGCCACCGATGCGGCGTCATGGAACCAGCCGGCCACGCTGGCGAACGAGGTGATCGGCGCCCCCTCCGCGATGGCCCGCAGCACGTACTGCGCGCTGGCGCAGACGGCCAGGTGGCCGAGCCCGCCGGGATGGACGAACGACAGGGACCGCACCGCGCGCGCCACCGCGGTGATGTCGGCGATCTTGCGGGTGGCCGCCTCGACCTGGCGGGGCGCGCCGCCGGTGGCGCCGAACCCGGTGAAGTCGAAGGTGAACGCGGTGTAGCCGAGGCTGGCCAGCGCGGCGGCGTACCGGTCGGGCATCTGTTCCTTGACGGTCAGCCAGGAGCCGGTGACGATCACCGCTGGCTGGGGTTCGACGAGGTCGGCCGGCTCGCGGTGCATGGTCGCGGCCAGTGGAATGCCTCTGGTGAAGAACGCAAAGGGTCTGGGCGGCGTCACCGGGGGACCGTGACACACCCCGGGGCGGGCGGGAAAGGTCGATTCTTGCGGTGTTGCGCGGCGCCGTGTTGCGCCGCGCCGTGTTGCGGGCGCCCGTGCGGTGGCCGCAGCTGCGAGGGCCGCAGGCCGAACTCGCGGTGGAACAGCCGGCGGAAGTGGCTGACGTTCCCGAACCCGACCGCGTGCGCGACCTCGGTGACCGGCCGCCGTGAGCTGACCAGCGTGACCTTGGCCGTCTCCAGCCGGATCGTGGTCACGAACCGGTGCGGAGGCATGCCGGTGGTCGACTTGAACGCCCTGGCGAAGTGGTAGGGGCTCAGCGTGGCGAGTGCGGCGAGCCGGTCCAGGGTGATCGGGCCGGCCAGGTGCGCGTGGACGTACTGCACGATCCGGTCCACCGTGGCGGGGCCGAGGGTGCCCGCCGGGGCAGCGCCGAATCGATCACCGGTCGGGTAGACGTGGCCCAGGTGCTCGACCAGCCGGTGGCTCAACGTGCTGGCCTCGATGTCGGACAGCTCGGCACCGGTGACGTGCGCCCGCTTGAGCAGCGAGGCCACCGCGAACACCACGCCGTCGTGCACTCCGGCGGCCGGCTCGATGGACGGCCGGCCGGTGTCGAACCCGACGCCGGCCAGCAGCCCGGGGTCCGGGTAGATCTCCAGCGCCTCGGTCGGCTCCGCGACGCCCAGCCAGCTGATCGCCTCCGGGCCGGTGATGAACGCGGTGCCGGGCGGGATGTCGCCGCGCACGGTGCGGCCGCCCGCTCTGCGCTCCTGCCCGGTGTGCGCCGAGAACGAGACCCCGACCTGGTGCGCCCCGGTGGTGCTGGCGTCGGCGTGGGGTGGCAGCCACGCGTAGTGCGACCGCATGCCAGGCCACTCCAGCGCGGACCGCGCCGGACGGCCCCGCCAGCCGTTGTCTCGCGCCATGACCAGGTCAGGATATGCGAGGGCCAGGCGTAATAGCCCGCGATAATCCGGACGGCACTGGGGCGGTTCGCCGAGAGTTTCACCCCGTAGGCTGACGCCGTGCCAGTTCCAGGTCCCGGATACACGATCACCGCACGAGTCTCCGCACCACCCTCGGCCAGCGCGGCGGGCGACCTCGCCGCCGCCGTGGGCAGGGTGGGCGGAGTGGTCACCGCGTTCGACGTGGTGGACGCCGGTGTGGATCACATCGTGATCGACATCAGCTGCAACGCGCTGAACGAAGAGCACGCCGAAGAGATCACCGCCGCACTCGCCGCGCTGCCCGGGGTCTCGGTACGCAAGGTCTCCGACCGGACGTTCCTGGTCCACCTCGGCGGCAAGATCGAGGTGACGCCGAAGGTCAGCCTGCGCACCCGTGACGACCTGTCCCGCGCCTACACCCCGGGCGTGGCCCGGATCTGCCTGGCGATCGCGGCCAACCCGGAGGACGTGCGGCGGCTGACCATCAAGCGCAATACGGTCGCGGTGGTCACCGACGGCTCAGCGGTGCTCGGGCTCGGCAACATCGGCGCGGCGGCCGCGTTGCCGGTGATGGAGGGCAAGGCCGCGCTGTTCAAGCGGTTCGCCGGGGTGGACGCCTGGCCGGTCTGCCTGGATACCCAGGACACCGAGCAGATCATCGAGACGGTCCGGGTGCTGGCCCCGGTGTACGGCGGGATCAACCTGGAGGACATCGCCGCCCCGCGCTGCTTCGAGATCGAGGCGCGGCTGCGCGAGATGCTGGACATCCCGGTGTTCCACGACGATCAGCACGGCACCGCGATCGTGGTGCTCGGCGCGCTGCGCAACGCGCTGCGGGTGGTCGGTAAGTCGCTGTCGAACTGCCGCGTGGTGGTGTGCGGGGTCGGCGCGGCCGGCTCGGCGATCATCCGTCTGATGCAGCCCGAGCGGCCGGGCGACGTGCTGGCGGTGGACCTGGACGGCATCGTGCACCCCGGTCGTGCCGGACTGGAGTCCGACCCGAACCTGACTTGGGTCGCCGAGAACACCAACGCGGAAGGTCAGTCCGGCTCGCTGGCCGACGCGATGGTCGGTGCGGACGTATTCATCGGGGTGTCCGCGCCGAACCTGTTCGGTGAGGCCGAACTGAAGACGATGAACTCCAACGCGGTGGTGTTCGCACTGGCGAACCCGGACCCGGAGGTCGACCCGGTGCTCGCCGGCCGGCACGCCGCGGTGGTCGCCACCGGCCGCTCGGACTACCCGAACCAGATCAACAACGTGCTGGCCTTCCCCGGCGTGTTCCGTGGCCTGCTCGACGCGCAGGCGCACACCATCACCGACGACATGCTGCGCGCCGCGGCCGCCGCGATCGCCTCAGTGGTCGCCGAGCCGAACCCGTCGTTCATCGTGCCCAGCGTCTTCGACCTCACCGTGGCCACCGAGGTAGCCAGAGCGGTCCGCGAAGCCGCCTAAGTGCTGCCAGGGCGCCGAGTGGCAAGTCAGTCCGGCCTTGGCCGGGACGAACCGGGCTGCGTTGCCACTCGATGTCATCGCCGTCAGCCGCACCGCGCCGGCCCGCCGCCCGCGATGGCGTGGGTGGGTGGCGGTGCTCGGCCGGCGGCGGTCAGCCGGCCGAGCACCCTTCAGCCGGTCAGCCCAGGTTGAGCTGCTGACCGGGGCGGATCAGGTTGGCGTCCCGGAGTGCGGTCCGGTTCGCCTGGTAGATGGCCTCCCAGCCGCCGCTGAGCTGCTCCCTGGTGGCGATGCCGGACAGGGTGTCCCCAGGCCGGACCAGGTAGGTGCGGGAAGTGGCGGGTGCCGAAGGAG
>DASWST010000170.1:0-18941 GCA_036402515.1 Pseudonocardia sp. | reverse complement strand
GTGCGTGGCCATCGCCCGCGCCGTCTACTTCGGCGCCCGGGTGCTGATCCTCGACGAGCCGACCGCCGCGCTGGGCGTCAAACAATCCGGCGTGGTGCTCAAATACACCGCCGCCGCGCGCGACGCCGGGCTGGGCGTCGTATTCATCACCCACAACCCACACCACGCATTCATGGTCGGCGACCACTTCATCATCCTCAAGCTAGGCCGCCGAGTACTGGACAAAAAACGCGCCGAGGTCACCCTCGAAGAGCTCACCACCGAAATGGCCGGCGGCCAAGAACTCGCCGAACTGAGCCACGAACTCAAGCGCTGATGCGGTGAGTGGCGAGTGGCCGTGGGGGGCCACTCGCCACCCACGACTCCTTGGAGGTATTTCCGAATGATCAACGTCGGTGTCATCGGCGTGGGCATGATCGGTCAGGATCACATCCGCCGGCTGACCCACGTGCTGTCCGGCGCGCGGGTCGCGGGCGTCGCCGACGTGGACCTGGATCGGGCCAGCGCGGTGGCCGCCGGGCTGTCCGAGGGGCGGGTGTTCGAGTCCGGCGAGAAGCTGATCGCCGACGCCGGGGTGGACGCGGTGGTGGTGACCTCATGGGGGCCGACCCACGAGGCATACGTGCTCGCCGCGATCGCCGCGGGCAAGCCGGTTTTCTGCGAGAAGCCGCTGGCCAGCACCGCCGACGCCTGTTCCCGGATCATCGACGCCGAGGTGGCCTCCGGGCGGCGGCTGGTGCAGGTCGGCTACATGCGCCGCTACGACGCCCAGTACCGGGCGATGAAGTCCGCCGTGCACAGCGGCGAGATCGGCGCGCCGCTGCTCATGCACGCCGCGCACCGCAACCCCTCGGTACCGCCGCACTTCACCAGCGACATGATCATCAATGACAGCGCGGTGCACGACATCGACGTGGCGCGCTGGATGTTCGACGACGAGATCGCCTCGGTAGCGGTGCTCAAGCCCCGGCAGAACCGCAAGGCGGCAGCCGGCCTGGACGATCCGCTGGTGCTGCTGCTGGAGATGGCCGGCGGCGTGCTGGTTGACGTCGAGGTGATGCTCAACGCGGCGTTCGGCTACGACATCCGGGGCGAGGTGGTCTGCGAGGACGGCGTGGTCGAGCTGTCCGAGAGCGCCGGCGTGGTGGTCAAGTCGGCCGGCCGGTACGCCGGGCGGGTCCCCACCGACTGGCGGGAGCGGTTCGTCCGGGCGTTCGATGTCGAGTTCCAGGAGTGGCTGGACGACGTGGCCGCCGGCGCCGAGCCGACCGGGCCGAGCAGCTGGGACGGCTACGCGGCGACCGTGGTGTGCGACACCGGGCTGGCCGCGCTGCGCGGCGGAGGTCGCGAGCCGGTAGTGCTGCGTTCGCGGCCCGCGCTGTACGGGGTGGTGTCGCCGTGAGGTTCGGGGCGTACACCGCCGTGCTGCACGACAAGCCGGTCGCTGAGGCGCTGGCCGTGCTCAGCGCGCTCGGCCTGGACAGTGCGGAGATCAACTCCGGTGGGTTCCTGCCGGCGCCGCACCTGCCCATCGCTGACCTGCGTTCCAGCGCCTCGGCGAGATCGGAGTACCTCGGGCTGTTCGCCGCGCACGGGATCACGCTGACCGCGCTGAACTGCAACGGCAACCCCTTGCACGCCGACCCGGAGGTGCGCGACAAGCACGCCGCCGAGGTGCACGAGGCCATCGAGCTGGCCGCGCTGCTCGGGGTGCGCAGGGTGGTCACCATGTCCGGGCTGCCCGGGACTGACGCCGGCGCCGCCCTGCCCGCCTGGACCGTGCTGCCCTGGGACAGCGCCTACCTGGACGCGCGGGACTACCAGTGGAACTCCGTCGCGCTGCCCTACTGGCGGGACATTCAGGCCCGGGCGGCGGACGCCGACGTGCACGTGTGCATCGAGATGCACCCGCACAACATCGTCTACAACCCGGCCACCATGCTGCGACTGGCCGAGTCGATCAACGCCACCCACGTGGGCGCGGAGATGGATCCCAGCCACCTGTTCTGGCAGGGCATCGACCCCGTGGCGGCCATCGGGGCACTCGGCGACCTGGTCCGCAACGCCGCCGCCAAGGACACCCGGATCAACCCGGCCGCGCTCGTCAACGGCGTGCTGGACGACCGGCACTCGCGGGTTTCCGCCGGGTCGGCGGGCGCGGTCTCGCTGGGCGGGCGGTACACGCTGTCGGCCTGGCCGGAGAACTCCTCGTGGGACTTCGTCGCGGTGGGCCGGGGCCACGACACGGCGTTCTGGACCCGGTTCCTTGCCGCATTGCGTGCGGTGGACCCGGACATGGCGGTGAACATCGAGCACGAGGACGCCGAGCTGGGCCAACTGGACGGGCTGGAGTTCGCCGCCCGGACCCTGCTGGAGGCCTCCCGCATGGTCGAAGCGGCCGCCGTATGACGGCGCCGCTGCGGATCGGGCTGCTCGGCGCGGCCCGGATCTCCGACAGGTCAGTGGTCACCCCGGCCCGCGCCACCGGGGACCGGCTGGTCGCGGTGGCCGCCCGGTCTCGGTCTCGGGCTGTGTCGTATGCGGCGGAGCACGGGGTCGAGCGGGTGTGCGATGACTACGCCTCGGTGTGCGCCGACGCGGACGTCGAGGTGGTCTACAACCCGCTGGCCAACGCGCTGCACGGACCGTGGAACCTGGCCGCGGTGCGGGCCGGCAAGCACGTGCTGTCCGAGAAGCCGTTCGCCAGCAACGCCGCCGAGGCGCGGGTGGTGGCCGAGGCGGCGCGCGCCGGCGGCGTCACCGTGGTGGAGGGCTTCCACTACGTGCACCACCCGGTGATGCGCCGGATCCACGCGCTGCTGGACTCCGGCGAGCTGGGCGAACTCCGGCAGGTCGAGGCGCACATCACCATGCCCGCTCCGCCGGACGACGACCCGCGCTGGTCGTTCGAACTGGCCGGTGGGGCCGTGATGGACCTGGGCTGTTACGGCCTGCACGCGCATCGCACCCTGGCGAGGTGGGCCGGTGGCGAGCCCCGAGTGGTCGGCGCGCGGGGCGAGGAGCGGGCCGGCCACCCGGGGGTGGATGAGTGGTTGGAGGTGCACCTGACCTACCCCGGCGGCGCGACCGGGTACATGCGCTGCTCGATGAACGACGAATGGCGGGTCACCCTGCGGCTGGTCGGCTCGGCTGGCGAGGCGATCGCCGCCAACTTCGCGCTGCCGCACCGGGACGACACGATCTGGGTGCGTTCCGGCGCCGTAGAGCGGATCGAGGCGCTGGGCACCCGCTCCTCGTTCATCTACCAGCTGGAGGCGCTGCGCGCGCACCTGCGCGGCGCCGGCCCCGCTGACCCACTGTTCCCGGACGCCGAGGACGCGGTGGCCACCGCCGAGCTCATCGACGCCGCCTACCTCGCCGCCGGCTTTACCCCACGCCCCGCGATAACCCTGTGAGTGGCAGGTCGCTAGAGCGACCAATGCCACTCACAACTCGACATGGAGGTTCTCAATGCGTCTGGGCCTGATCGGGCTGGGTCGGATCGGCGCGTTCCATGCGCGCACGTTGGCCGAGCTGGACCGCGTGGACTCGCTGGTGATCACCGACGCGGTGCCCTCCGCGACCGCGGCGGTCACCGAGGCGGTGGGCTCGCTGGTCAGCACCGAGCCCGCCGACTCACCGGAGAAGCTGCTGGCCTCCGGGGTGGACGGGGTGCTCATCGCGGCGGCCACCAACGCCCACCCGGAGCTGCTGGCCGCGGCGGTGGACGCCGGGCTGCCGGTGTTCTGCGAGAAGCCGATCTCCGGTGACATCGCCGAGGCCCGCGCGCTGGCCGAGCGGATCGCCGGCCGGGACGAACGGGTGCAGATCGGCTACCCGCGCCGGTTCGACGCCGGCTACACCGCCGCGCGGGCCGCTGTGGCGTCCGGGCAGTTGGGCTGGCTGCACACCATCCGGGCCACCACGCTGGACCCGGCTCCCCCGCCGCCGGCGTACGTGGCGGTCTCCGGCGGCATCTTCCGGGACTGCTCGGTGCACGACTTCGACGCGCTCCGCTGGGTCACCGGCCGGGAGGTCGTCGAGGTGTACGCGGTGGGCGGGAATCGGGCTGACTCGCTGGAGGGCGCCTCGTTCGGTTCGGTGCCTGACGTGGACAGTGCGGCTGTGGTGCTCACCCTGGACGACGGCTCACTCGCGCTGGTGTCCAACACCCGGTACAACCCGCGCGGCTACGACGTGCGCCTGGAGCTGCACGGGTCGCGGGACAGCATCGCGGTCGGGCTGGACGACGGCCTGCCGTTGCGCTCGGTGGAGCCGGGCGTGTCATTCCCGGCCGGCCCGCCGCACAGCTTCTTCATGGACCGGTTGGCTCCGGCGTTCCGCGCCGAGCTGGCCGCGTTCACCGAGTTGGTGGCCGGCACCCGGCCGTCGCCGTGCACCGTGGCCGACGCGATGGAGACCGGCTGGATCGCCGAGGCGGCCACCCTGTCGCTGCGTGAGCACCGGCCGGTACGACTGGCGGAGGTGAAGGCGTGATCTCTCCCGAACCCGCCGCTCCGAAGATCGCCGGAGCGCCCATTTCCTGGGGGGTGTGCGAGGTGCCCGGGTGGGGCTATCAGCTGACCCCGGAGCGGGTGCTCACCGAGATGGGCGAGGTCGGACTGGTGGCCACCGAGTTCGGCCCCGATGGGTTCCTGCCCGCGGAGCCGACGGCGATGGCGTCGGTGCTCTCGTCACACGGGCTGCACGCGGTCGGCGGGTTCACTCCGCTGCTGTTGCATGTGCCCGACCACGACCCGGTCCCCGAAGTGCGTCGCCTGCTGGCGAGCTACGAGGCATCGCACGCGGGCACCCTGGTGCTGTCCGCGATCACCGGGCAGGACGGCTACGACTCGCGGCCCGAGCTGGACGAGGCCGGTTGGCACACGCTGCTGGCCAACCTGGACCGGCTGTCGAAGGTGGCCGAGGAGCACGGCGTGCACGCGGTGCTGCACCCGCACGTCGGCACCATGGTGGAAACCGGCGAGGACGTGCGCCGCGTGCTGGAGGGTTCGACCGTGCAGCTGTGCCTGGACACCGGGCACCTGCTGATCGGCGGTACCGACCCCGCCGAGTTGACCCGGCAAGCACCGGAACGGGTGGCGCACACCCACCTCAAGGACGTCGACCTCGGGCTGGCCCGGCAGGTGCAGGCCGGCCGCCGCTCGTACACCGACGCGGTGCGGGCCGGCATGTACCGCCCGCTGGGCACCGGGGACGTGGACGTGCCGTCGATCATCAGCGACCTGCGGCGGCGCGGCTACGACGGCTGGTACGTCCTCGAGCAGGACACCATCCTCACCGAGGCCCCGCACGGGGTAGGCCCGGTCGCCGACGTCCACGCCAGCGTCTCCTACCTCCGCTCAGTCCTAGCGCACTAGCAGCCGCGCACGCGCCCGTTAGTGCCATGCGGTTACGGAGGTGGGGCGGTAGTGCCTCGGACTACGAGCTTGGGTTCGAGGACGGTAGTGCGCACCGGGAGGGTGGGGTCTTCCAGGCGGCCTATCACCAGGCGCACGGCGTGCTCGGCCAGCCGGTCGGCGTCCTGGCGGACCGTGGTCAGGTCGATCCGGGACAGGTGGGACAGGTGGCTGTCGTCGTAGCCGACCACGGACAGCTGACCGGGCACGTCCACCCCGGCCCGGCCCAGCGCGTGCAGCAGGCCCATCGCCGCCCAGTCGTTGCTGGCCAGCACGGCGGTGGGCAGCCGGTCCTCGGCGAGCAGCTGCTGACCGGCGTCGATACCGGCCTGCTCGTCGTGCGCGCCGGGGATGACCCGAGCCCAATCGCCCAGCCCGTGCCGGCGCATCGCGGCGAGGTAGCCCCGTCGCCGATCGGCCGCGCCGGCCCCGCGCCCGCCGTCGATGTGCACGATCTCCCGGTGGCCGAGCTCGACCAGGTAATCCACCGCCTGGCGGACGCCCTTGGTCTCCGCGGTGTGTACGCAGTCGACCTGGATGCCGGGAAGCCGCCGGCCGATCATCACCGTCGGCACCCGGCGGCCCCACGCGTCCAGCTCCGCGGCGTCCGCGTCCGTGCCGAGCAGGATCAGCGCCTCGCACCGGTGCGACAGCAGCGCCTCCACCGCGCGGCGCTCGCCCCGGGTCGGCGCGGTCGCGGAGAGCAGCACGTCGTAGCCCAGCCGCTCGGCCTCCGGGTAGATGCCCTCGACCAGGTCGGCCTGGAACGGCTGGTGCACGGTGACCAGCACGCCCAGGGTGCGGCTGCGCCCGCTGGCCAGTAGCCGGGCCGCGCTGTCCGGCCGGTAGCCGAGCTCCTCGGCGGCCCGGCGCACCCGCTCCCTGGTCTCCTGGCTGGCGCCCGGCTGGTTGCGGAACACCAAGGACACCAGGGCACGGGACACGCCGACCCGCTCGGCCACGTCGGCCATGGTCGGCTTGCGCGGGGCCGGCCCCGCTGGCCGGGAGTCCGGTTCCGGCATCGATCTCACCTGCGCATATCGCTCGAACGACTCTTGACAGCATGTTCCGGCGGCCAGCATAGTACTGACTACTAGAGCGCGATAGTAGAGCGCGACAGTTAGCCGAGACCGCCGGCCGCGCCTCGACCGGGAGGAAACAATCAATGAAGATCGCTCTCGACCCGTACATGTTCCGGGCGCTGCCGATGACCGAGATGGTCCGCACGGTGGCCGAGCTCGGCTACACCCACATCGAGCTGTCCCCCCGCCCGGAGTTCATGCCGTTCTTCCTGCACCCCAGGGCGGATGACGCCAAGGTCGCCGAGTTGCGCAAGGCACTGCGCGACCACGACGTGGCCCTGTCCAGCGTGCTGCCGCTGTACAAGTGGTCCAGCCCGGACGAGGTCGAGCGGCGGGCCGCCGTGCGCTACTGGAAGCGCATGATCGAGGTGACCGTCGAGCTCGGCTGCGAGCTGATGAACTCCGAATTCAACGGCCGCCCGGAGCGCGCGGCGGAGAGCGAAGCGGCGTTCTGGCGCTCGCTGGAGGAGCTGCTGCCGATCTTCGAGCGGGAGGGCATCGGCCTCAACCTGGAAGCCCACCCGGATGACTTCTGCGAGGTCAACGACGCGGGCGTGGACCTGGTCCGGGCGATCAACAAGCCCTGGGTGAACTACCTGTACTGCGCGCCGCACACCTTCCACCTGTCCGGCGAGGACCCGGGCGCGGACATCCCGGGCATGCTGCGCTACGCCGGGGAGAAGCTCGCGCACCTGCACATCGCGGACACCTTCAACCACAAGGGCAGCTCCGGGCTGCGCTACATCCTCAACCCGCCCGGCACCGCGGCCCGGATCCACCAACACCTGGACATCGGTCAGGGCGAGGTGGACTGGGCGGTCTTCTTTCGGACGCTGCGGGAGCTGCGCTTCGACGGAGTTGCCACGGTGTGCGTGTTCGCCTGGGAGGAACGGGCGCACGAATCGTCCGCCTTCATGTTGGAACGAGTCACGAAGGAGCTGACCAGCCATGGGTAGGGAACGCCTGGCCCGGTATGACCTGGCCGGCCCGGAAGGCGCGGTCGCCGAGGAGGCCGGGCTGACCAGCGGCCAGTGGTTCCGCTCCGACGTGCCGCGCAAGCGAATGAAGGAGCTGATGCGCCGCTCCGACCAGCCGGCGATCCGGGATACCGCGATCTGGCTGGGCCTGATGGTGGTCGGCGGCGGGGCGGGCGCGGTCTGCTGGATCGCCGGCGGACTGTGGGGCTGGCTGGCCGTGCCGTGTTTCCTGGTCTACGGCGTGCTGTACGGATCGTCCGGGGATTCCCGCTGGCATGAGAGCGGGCACGGCACCGCGTTCCGCACCCGGTGGATGTCGAACGCGGTCTACCAGATCGCCTCGTTCATGATGATGCGCGACCCAACGGTCTGGCGGTGGAGCCACACCCGCCACCACACCGACACCCTGATCGTCGGCCGCGACCCGGAGATCCAGGTGATGCGCCCGGCCCGACTGGCCAAGCTGCTGGCCAACTTCTTCGGACTGGTCGACGTGCCGCTCGCGTTCCGCGACCTGGCGCGGCACGCCGCCGGCCGGCTCAATGCCGGCGAGGCCACCTTCATCCCGCCCTCGGAGCGGCCGAAGGTGTATCGCACCGCGCGGATCTCGCTGGCCATCTACCTCGCGGCGCTCGCGGCAGCCATCAGCACCGGCTCGCTGCTACCGCTGATGTTCATCGGCGGGCCGAGGGTCTACGGCACCTTCATGCACATCGTGTATGGGCTCACCCAGCATGCCGGGATGGGCGAGAACGTGCTGGACCACCGGCTGAACACCCGCACGGTGAAGATGTGCCGGATCAACCGGTTCCTCTACTGGAACATGAACTACCACGTGGAACACCACATGTTCCCGATGATCCCGTACCACCGGTTGCCCGAGCTGCACGAGGAGATCAAGAACGACCTCGCGCCGGCATATCCGTCCATCTGGGCGGCCTACCGCGAGCTGGTCCCGGCGGTGCTGCGGCAGTTGAAGGACCAGAGCTACTACGTGCGCCGCGAGCTGCCCCAGGGCGCCGCGCCGTTCCACGAGGGACAACCCGCCCTCTGACGCCCCGAATCCCACCACGAGGAGTACCCGCATGTGGATTGCCGCCTGCAAGACCGAGGACGTGGACGCCGATGACGTGATCGGCATCCGGCACGACGGCGTGGACTACGCCATCTTCCGGTCGCCCGAGGACGAGTACTACGCCACCGCGGGGCACTGCACGCACGAGCGCGAACTGCTGTGCGACGGGCTGGTGATGGACGGTGAGATCGAGTGCCCCAAGCACCTCGGCCGGTTCAACTATGCCAGCGGCGCGGCGCAGGGCGCCCCGGTTCTGGTGGACCTGCCCACCTACCCCACCCGCGTCGAGGACGGCGTCGTGTACCTCGACGTCAACTGACCCCGGGATCAGCCGGCTCGACGGCATCTGTCGGGCGCAGCGCGGCCACCACGGGCCGGAGGTAGAGCTCCACGAGCCGCTGCTGCCCCTCCGGGGAATCCACCGGGAGCACCGTCTCCGGGGTGATCACCAGCGAGATCACCGTGCGCACCAGCAGCTCGGCGAGCAGGTCGATGTCCCGGTCGGGCAGCGCGATCCGGCCCTCGGCCACCTCCACCCGGATGAGCCTGGCGATCCAGCCGCGGGCGGCGGCCACCACGTGCCCGGCCTTGGTGGTCAGGTAGGGCAGGATCAGCTCCGGCTCGGTGCGCAGCAGCCGGTTGAGCAGCCGGTGCTCGCGCAGGAAACCCAGGCAGAACAGCACGCCGTGGACCAGCTTGGCCTCCGAGGTGGACTCCGCCTCGATCACCGTGTCCAGCTTGGTGAGGAACCGACGCAGCTCGCGCATGAGCAGCGCGTTGATCAGCTGGTCCTTCTTCGGGAAGTACCGGTAGATGGTCACCCGGGAGACGCCGACCCGGCGCGCCACGTCGTCCATGGTGAACCGGCGCAGCCCGAAGTCCTCGGCCTGCTCGGCCGCGGCGCCCAGGATCCGGGACGCGATCTCGTCGTCGGGCAGCTCGGTGGCGACCGCGCGGCGCAGCAGGTCGTGCTCGTGCGCGGCACCGGATCGCATGCCGGCAGCTTAACGGCGTTTACAGCTGGACGTGAGTTGTTACATCAGTTCATACCGAACTCCACCACAGGCACCTTCCACCGCCGGCAAACCTGCCTCCTGTGCAGCTCGGTAACCGGACGCCGCCCGATCCGCCCAGGCCCGGATTAGCGGAGGGCGGGCGGGAGTGCTGAGGGGATGTTGTGGGGGGTGATTACCTGGATGGTGGCGGGCCAGGTGTGGATGGCTCCGGGGAGGGCCCGGTGGGCCTGCAGGATCACCTGGCAGGCACGGCGCATGTCCGCGCCCAGGTCGTGGTGCAGCACGGCGGACAGCCGTCCGGCACGCAGCAGGCGGGCGTTGTCACCGTCCAGGTCGTGGGCGATGTACACCGGGCACTCCCGGCCGAGCGCGGCGAAGGCCTCCAGGGTGGCCACGTTGCCGCCGCCGATGGAGTACACCGCGCGGATCCCCGGGTTGCGGCGCAGCGCGTCCCGGACCAGCGCGCCCACCCGCTCGTCCAGGCCGTCGCTCTCGGTGATCTCCACCAGCTCGCGGGCCGGGCGGGCACCCCGCAACGCCGCCCGAAAGCCCATCTCCCGCTCCTCCTCGCCCCGGAAGGACCCGCTGCTCAACGTCACCAGCACATCCCCGGGAGCCTCGCCGAGCCACTGGCCGATGAGGTAGGCCGCCGTGGCCCCGGCGGAGCGGTTGTCGATGCCCACGTACGCGGCTCGGCCACTGGTCGGCAGGTCGGTGACCAGGGTGACCACCGGGATCCCGGCTCGGGTCAACGCCAGCGTGGCGGCGGCCACCTGGGGCACATCCGGGGCCTTGATCACCACACCCTGTGAGCCGCGCCGACGGATGTCGTCCAGGGTGTCCACCAGTTCGGCGGGGGCACCGGTCTCCCGGAAGTGGAAGCGGGCCCGGATGACGGCCGGGCGCAGCCACGGCAGCTCCGCCTCCAGCGCCCCGCGCACCGCCGAGGAGAACCGGCTGGGGGTCTGCATGACCACGTCGAGCAGGAACCTCCGGCCGCCGAGGCGGACCTGGCTGCGCTGCCGGTCCAGGTCGGTGATGGCCTGCTTGACCTGGCGGGCGGTGCTCGCGCGGACCCCGCCCCTGGCGTGCAGCACCCGGTCCACGGTGGCCGCGCTGACGCCGGCCTGCCAGGCGATCTCGCGGACCGGGTACGGGTGCGGCACAGCCAACCACCTTGAGGCGTTTTTGATGGGTTTCCGCCGTTCTCAACCCTCACTCTAGGCGGCAGGCTCACACCATGCCTGGGACACTCACCGCCGAGAACTGCCGGCTGGACGACCTGCGCGCCGTCCTGGAACAGCCCACCGTCGCCGCCGATTACCCGCACGCCACCGAGATCGTCGATGGCGTGCTCGTCTACCCCGCCACCGTGCTGGCGGACACCCCGCCGACCGAGCTGGCCGCCGCGCTGGCCGACGGGCCGGGCATCGTGATCGTCCGCGACGCCTTCACCCCCGAGACCGTGCACCGCGCGTCCAGGGCGTTCGGAGAACTCATCGCCGAGCAGCACGCCAGCGGTGCCCAGGGCGGCGATCACTTCGCCCGCCCCGGCACCAACGACCGGATCTGGAACGCACTGGGCAAACTCGGCGCCAAGGACCCGGAGACGTTCGTCGAGTACTACGCCAACGAGACGTTGGCCCTGGTCAGCGCCGCCTGGCTGGGCCCCGGGTACCAGGTCACCTCGCAGGTGAACGTGGTCAACCCGGGCGGCGCGGCGCAGGTCGGGCACCGCGACTACCACCTAGGGTTCCTCACCTCCGGTCAGATCGAGCAGTACCCGGAGCACGTGCACCGGCTCTCCCCGGTGTTGACCCTGCAGGGCGCGGTGGCGCACTCGGACATGCCGGTGGAGACCGGCCCGACCTGCTACCTGCCGCACTCGCAGAAGTACCCGGCCGGCTACCTGGCCACCGTGCGACCGGAGTTCCGGGCCTACTTCGACGAGCACCACGTGCAGCTACCGCTGCGGCTGGGCGACGCGGTGTTCTTCAACCCGGCGGTGATCCACGGCGCCGGCACTAACCGCACCAGGGACGTGAACCGGACGGCCAATCTGCTGCAGATCTCCTCGGCGTTCGGCCGGGCGATGGAGACGGTGGACCGGGAGCGGCTGTCCAATGCGGTCTACCCGGCGCTGCTGGCCCTCGCCGGGCACGACCCGGAGGGCGCCGAGTACGCACTGGCCTGCGCCGCCGAGGGCTACCCGTTCCCGACCAACCTGGACTCCGATCCGCCGCTGGACGGGCTGGCGCCGCCCAGCCAGGCCGACCTGGTCCGCCGCGCCCTCGCCGAGCGCTGGTCGGCAGACGCGCTGGCCACCGAGCTGGCCGCGCAGTCCGCCCGGCGGAGCACGCGGTGAACGCGCCGGGGGAGGTCGGCGTCGGGCTGGTCAGCCTGGGTTGGATGGGCCGGCTGCACACCAAGGCGTACCAGGCCGTACCGGTGACCTACCCGGAGCTCGCCGTCCGCCCGGTGTTGGCGCACGCGGCGGACACCGCGCCGGACCGCGCCGCGTTCGCCCGCGACGTGCTGGGCTACCGGAACGCCAGCGCCGACTACCGCGAGGTGCTCGCCGACCCCGCTGTGGACGTGGTGTCCATCTGCGCACCGAACGCGCTGCACCGGGAGATCGCGCTGGCCGCCGCCGAGGCGGGCAAGCCGTTCTGGATCGAGAAGCCGGTAGGCCGGGACGCCGCCGAGACCGCCGATATCGCCGCCGCGGCCGGCAAGGCCCAGCTGGTCACCTCGGTCGGCTACAACTACCGCAACGCCCCGGCGGTGGCGCACATCCGCGATCTGGTCAGCGGCGGCGAGCTGGGCCGGATCACCGGGGTGCGCTGCGTGTTCCTCAACGGCCAGGCGGCCGACCCCCGGGTAGCGCTGTCCTGGCGGTTCCAGCGCGAGTTCGCCGGCAGCGGGGTGCTCGGGGACCTGCTCAGTCACGTCGCCGACCTGGTCGCCTACGTGGCCGGGCCGTCGGCCGGGGCGATCACCGAGGTGAGCGCGGCCTCGGCGATCGTGCACCCCGAGCGGCCGGTGGTGGAGATGGGCGCGGGCACCGTCTTCACCCTGGCCGAGGGAGACGCCGAGCTGGGGCCGGTGGAGAACGAGGACCATGCGGCGGCGCTGGTCCGGTTCGCCGGTGGGGCGATCGGCACGCTGGAGGTCTCCCGGGTGGCCGTCGGCCCGCAGTGCCAGCTGCTGCTGGAGGTGTCCGGCACCGAGGGCGCGGCCAGCTGGGACTTCGAGCGGATGAACGAGCTGCGGGTGGCCCGGCTGGGCGGCCCGGGATACACCACGGTGCTGGCGCACGGCGGGCTTGGCGAGTACGCCCGATTCCAGCCGGGGCCCGGGATGGCGATGGGCTACGACGACCTGAAGGTGATCGAAGCGGCCCGCTTCCTGGCCGCGGTGCTCGAGCGGGACACCACCGGCTCGGCACATTGCACGGTGGCCGACGCGCACGCGGCCGCCGAGGTGGTGCAGGCGGCGGTCGACTCGGCCGCGTCCGGTTCCTGGGTACGGGTGAAGGAGGTTCGGCCATGACGCTGTTGGACGGCCGGGTGGTACTGGTCAGCGGCGGCACCCAGGGCGTCGGGGCGGCGGTCGCCAGGGCGGCGGCCAGGGAGGGCGCGTCGGTGGCGGTCACCGGGCGGCGACCGGAGCCGGGGAACGCCCTGGTCGACGAGCTGCGCGCGGCCGGGGGTCGAGCGGCCTACGTACGTTGTGACGTCGCGGATGTGCCGGACGCTCAGGCCGCGGTGCGCACCGTGCTGGCCGAGTTCGGGCGGGTCGACTGTCTGGTGAACGCCGCCGGGCTCACCGCCCGGGGCACCCTGCTGGACACCACGCCCGAGCTGTTCGACCAGCACATCGCGATCAACCTGCGCGGGCCGTTCTTCCTGATGCAGGGCGTGGTCGCGGACCTGGTGGCGCGCAAGTCGCCGGGCACCGTGGTCAACATCATCTCCTCCTCCGAGCTGGGCGGACAGCCCTACCTGGCGCCGTATGTGGCCGCCAAGGCCGGGCTCGCCGGGCTGACCCGCAACGCCGCGCACGCCCACCGCTGGGACCGGATCCGGATCAACGGGCTGGACATCGGCTGGACGGACACCGAGGGGGAGGACGCCACCCAGCGGGCATTCCACCACGCGGACGACGCCTGGCGGGAGCGCGCCGGCAAGGCGCTGCCCATGGGCAAACTGAGCCAGGCCGACGAAATCGCCGATTTTGTGGTGTTCCTGCTGTCGGACCGCAGCGGGGTGGTGACCGGGTCGATCATCGACTGGGACCAGAACATCTTTGGGGGAATGGACTGATCTCTAACGGACTAGACCGGCGTGTCGCCTGGTCCAGGCGGGTGAAGGGGGTACTTGTTTTGCTAGTCCATTCGATATCCCCTAGCATTCCGCGCAGCCGTACGAACCGCGTGCGGTTCGACCCCAGAGGAGGATTGCAATATGCAGCGACGTCTGCGCATCGCCCTGGCTGTGACGGCCGCCGCCGGTGCCGCTCTGCTTGGTACCGGGACTGCCTATGCCGACGTTGTCACCGACATTGTCGGTGGCGGCACCAGCCAGGTCAGCCCGACCGACCAGTCCGGTGACTACACCGCCGACGACTCGGGCGAAGGCGACTCGTCCGACGCCGGCGACTCGGGCGACGACAGCTCGTCCGATGACTCCGGCTCGGACAGCTGAGTCGTCTCACCGCACGGCCTGAGGTCATTCCGAGAATGCGCTCAGGAGTACGAATGCTCCCCCGAGGACTTTCACGGTTCGGCTGACCGGACCGGAGGGGACGCCGGCGGACGGAAACGATCCGCCGGTGTCCCTCCTCAACTCATTCCCCAGGTGGCCGCCAGCTCCCCAGGCGGCCACCTGAGTTGTGTCTGGGACTAGGTGCTTTGCTCGGCGCGCGCCGGCTCGGGCTGGTCGGTCTCCGCGGTTCGGTGGATCAACTGGTACTCCGCCGGGTCCAACGTTCGGGTCCGCTGGGCGTACTCGCGCATGTAACCGGGCCAGTTGGCCACGATCCGGCCCGCGCCGTCGCGGTACCACGAGTCGCACTGGGTCCACGCGGTACCGGCGAACCTGGCCTGCACCTCCCGATCGCTGGCGGCCTCCGCCTCGGGGCGCACGTCGATCGCGGCCGCGCCGGAGTCCTTGGCTCGGCACAGGGCCTGCCGCAGATAGCCGGCCTGGGCCTCCAGGTAGAAGATGATCGATCCGCCCGAGGTGTTCGTGTTCGGCCCGTACAGGATGAACATGGAGGGGAATCCGGGCACCGTGATGCCCAGGTGGGCGTGCGCCCCAGCGGCCCACACCTCGCGCAGTGAGCGCCCACCCGTACCGGTGATCTCCATCGGAAACATGAAGTCATTGGTCTTGAAGCCGGTGCCGTAGATGATGCAATCCACCACGTGCCGACGGCCGTCGGCGGTCTCCGGCCCGTCCGGGGTCATCCGCGCGACGGGCTCGGTAACCAGCTCGACGTTCTTGCGCTGCAGGGCCGGCAGGAACGCCGAGCTGAACAGCACCCGCTTGCACCCGAACGTGTAGTCCGGCCACGCCTTCCGCCGCACCTCACTGTCCCGCAGCTGCCAGCGCATGAACGCCGCCGCGCGCAGCCGGCCCAGCCGGCCGACGGTGAGCGGGTGCCGGATCATCGCGGTCACCGACTCCATGTAGCGGAACAGAAACTGCCGGCGCGCCTGCTGCACCCCCGGCACCCGCTGGAACACCGCCTTGAGCACGGCTGGGTAGGCGCGGTTGCGGCGAGGCAGGAACCAGTTGCCGGAGCGCTGGAACACGGTCAGCTGGGCGGCCTGAGTGGCGATCTCCGGGACGAACTGCACCGCGCTGGCACCGGTGCCGATCACCGCGACCCGCTTTCCCCGCAGGTCGTAGTCGTGGTCCCAGCGGGCGGAGTGGAAGGCGTGCCCGGTGAACTCGGCCAGCCCGTCGATCCTCGGCATGGCCGGCTGGTTCAGCTGCCCGGTGGCCAGCACCACCGCCGCCGCGGTGCGCTCGGCGCCGTCCTCGGTGCGCACCGTCCACTGGCAGGCGGCGTCGTCCCACTCGCAGGCGGTGACCTTGGCGCCGGTGACGATCCGCCGCTGGATGTCGAAGTCGGCGGCAATCCCGCGCAGGTAGTCCAGGATCTCCGGCTGCGGTGAGCACAGCCGCGACCAGTCCCGCCGCTGCGCGTAGGAGTACGAGTAGAAGTGGCTGGGCACGTCGCAGGCGGAACCGGGGTAGGTGTTGTAGTGCCAGGTGCCGCCAAGATCAGGAGCCGCCTCCAGCAGCGTCACGTCGTCAAAGCCGTGCCGGCGGAGTTCGATCGCGGCGGCCATGCCGCCAAAGCCGGCTCCAACGATGATCACGCGCATCAGACCGCCTCCTTGCCCGTCCTTGATCAGGGATGTTAGGGATGTTTCGATGCTGGGCGCCTGTGCTCAGGGCACAACGTTCGGCACCGGCGCTGTGGGACACGCCCGACCCCGCTTGCCGTCCTAGGGTGACCCCATGCCTGACTACGGGACGATCGGACTTGCCGGCCTGCCTACTCGGGTGACCATCTGCGAGGTCGGCCCCCGGGACGGGCTGCAGAACGAGTCGGCCGTGCTGCCCGCCAAGGTCAAGGTGGAGTTCATCGAGCGGCTGGTGGCCGCCGGCCACACCGTGGTCGAGTCGACCAGCTTCGTGCACCCGAAGTGGGTGCCGCAGCTGGCCGACGCCGAGGAGGTGCTGGACCGGGTCCGCCGGGTGGCCGGGGTGCGCTATCCCGTGCTGGTGCCCAATGAACGCGGCCTGGACCGCGCGCTGGAACGGGGAGTCACCGACATCGCGGTGTTCGGCAGCGCCACCGAGACCTTCGCCGCGCGCAACCTGAACCGGACGCTGAACTCACAGCTGGAGATGTTCGCGCCGGTGGTGGCGCGCGCCCGCGAGGCGGGCCTCACCGTGCGCGCCTACCTGTCCATGTGTTTCGGCGATCCGTGGGAGGGCGAGGTGCCCATTCCCCAGGTTGTCTCGGTGGCCAGCCGAATGATGGCGCTGGGCTGCACCGAACTGAGCGTGGGGGACACCATCGGTGTGGCCACCCCTGGCCGGGTGGTGGCCCTGTTGGAAGCGCTGCGCGCCGCCGGGATCCCGGTCGAGCGGATCGCCGTGCACTTCCACGACACCTACGGCCAGGCGCTGGCTAACACGCTCGCCGCGCTGAGCCGAGGGGTGACCACGGTGGATGCCGCCGCCGGTGGGTTGGGTGGCTGCCCCTACGCGAAGAGCGCCACCGGGAACCTGGCCACCGAGGACCTCATCTGGCAGCTGGACGGGCTGGGCATCGAGACCGGGATAGATCTCGGCAAGCTGGTGGACACCAGCGTCTGGATGGCCGAGCAGCTGGGCCGCCCCAGCCCCTCCCGGGTCGTACGGGCTATCTCCGGCGGCTGATCGCGGCGAGTCCATTTCCACTTCGGCATTAACAGCCTGTAACGTTCGCCCGGCAAACCCCCGTGACAAAGGCATCTGCCTCTAGTCTGCGGGCGAGCTGATCTACCCCCGAGTAGAGCAGTGTGGTACCCCGTTTGGCAGCGAGGCCAGTGGGTATAATGAGCTAAGTGGGTGAGTGGTACCGCTTGCAATCACCCATATGGCCTCCCCTAACATGATCCGTCGTCACACCTACCCAGTGTGACGAACCCCCGAAGAGGAGACAGCATGCAGCGACGTCTGCGCATCACCCTGGCCGTGACGGCCGCCGTCGGAGCGCTTGCGCTCGGCGCCGGCACTGCCTTCGCCGACGACACCAGCCAGATGGAGGGCAACACCACTCCCTCCACTGGCGTTAACGGGCTCAGCGGCGCCGACCAGCTCGGCACCGCCGGCCAGACCCTGGGCAGCCTGAGCGGCACCCCGGCCTCCCCGAGTGCGGACACCGCCGACAGCCAGGGCGGCGACAGCCAGGACGCGAGCAGCCAGGACGGCGACACCCCCGCCGCCACGCCCTCCACCTCGGTTCTCGGCACCGGCGCCCCCTCCCTGCCGGGCGTGAACTAGTAGTTCGGCATGGCCAGGGCTCCCCACTGGCCAGCTCCAAACCGGCCGGTCGACCATGTCGACCGGCCGGTTTTGTCTGCCGGGAGAAACCCTGGGAGGCCTCGGAGCCCCCCGTTGATCTAGTTCCACGCTGGCATTGTTTCAACATCGCCACGTCCGGCGTGACCTGAGCCACATCTCAGTATTCACATATGAGAACACCCAGGTGGGTGCTCCGTTCGGCCTAGCCCACTCGTCCAAGTGGAGAGTGAATGCTCGCTGTGTTGGTCAACTCTTCCTAGCGTCCCCCATGCGAAGTAACAGCTTCGCATCGCGTAACTGAGGAGGGACCCATGCAGCGAGTTGTTCGAGCCACCGTTGCCTCTGTTGTCGCGGCTTCGGCCGCCCTGCTGATCGGCGCCGGCACCGCTAACGCCGCCACCCCGGCCAGCGAGCCGGCTGTCGCGGCCACCACCCAGACCAGCGACCAGGTCCTGGCGCTGAGCGTTGACTTGGGGCTGGGCGACGCCATCAGCGCTGGGTACAACGCGGTCGTTGGCCTGCTGGCTGCGCTCGGCGTCACCCTCTGATCTTGCCTAGCGCTTCGGGACAGGGATCGGCTCGGTCA
The DNA here is from genome assembly GCA_036402515.1 of Pseudonocardia sp. Lineage (GTDB taxonomy): Bacteria > Actinomycetota > Actinomycetes > Mycobacteriales > Pseudonocardiaceae > Pseudonocardia. The sequence goes on along the minus strand of DASWST010000170.1, from coordinate 695 downwards.
CCCCGGCCGGTCCCTGTCCCGGAGCAGACCGGCGGTGCGGGTGCTCAGCGGCGCGGTGAGCAGCGCCGCGACCAGGTCGGTGAGCTGGCTGGCGAACAGCCGGTCGTCCCGCCGGGGCAGCGCCTGCCGGGCCCGCCGGCCCAGCTCCACATAGACGAAGCGCATCGCGGCGAACCGGCGGTGCAGCCGGCCGGCCGCGTCCTCCGACAAGAACGGCTCGGCCAGCTCGCCCCACCGCCGGTGCGAGCCGATCAGCGCCTCGATCAGGCTCCCGGACTCGAAGAGCCAGTCACTGCGGTTCACCACTTCCGCCGCAATCTGCAGGAACTCGGGCCCACCGTCGGCGCAGTCCAGCTCCGCGCACAACGGCATCACCAGACCGTCCACCAACTCCCGCAGGCCCGCACCCGATTCCGCTCCGGAATCCACGCCATGGCCGCCCGTTTCGTACCGGTCCAGCAGGGTGGTGCCGCGCACCACCACGTGCGCCAGGTGATGGTCCAGCACGGCGCGCACCAGCCCGTCCCTGGAGCCGAAGTGGTACTGCAACGCCGTGCTGTTGCGCTGCCCGGCATCCCTGGTGATCTGCCGCAACGACACCCCGTCCAACCCGTGCGCGGCGAACAGCCGCTCGGCGGTACGCCGCAGCCGGGTCGCCGTGTCCCCCTCGAGTCGTGGGGGGGGGGGGGGGGGGG
>DASWST010000169.1:0-44439 GCA_036402515.1 Pseudonocardia sp. | reverse complement strand
GCGGCGGAGCCGACCGCGCCCGGGCCCGGCACCCTGGCCGCGCGGGTCCGGGCGCTGGTGCCCGGCGGCGTGCACGGGGTGCTGGACGCGGCGGTGCTCGGGCTCCCGGCGCTGGACGCGCTGCGCGGCGGCGGCGCGTTCGTCTCGGTGATTGCCGGCGTGGCTCCGCCTCCGCTGCGCGGGACCCGGGTGAGCACGGTGTTCGTCCGGGCCGACGGCGCCCGGCTGGCCGAGCTGGTGGGCCTGGTCGAGGCCGGCACGCTCACCCTGAGGGTGGCCGAGACGTTCCCGCTGGAGAAGGCGGCCGCGGCGCACCAACGGCTGGCCGAGGGCTCGCTGCGCGGCCGCCTGGTACTGCTCCCCTAACCGTATTGCCTGGTCAGACCCCGTGAGTGGTAAGCGTGGCTATAGCAACGCTAACCACTCACGGGGTCTAGAGGGCGGTGGCGCGGGTCTGGACCAGGGCGTCCTGGACGAAGGTGAGCCAGTGGTAGACGCTCAGGTGCGCGGCGAGCGTCTCGTCGTCGGGGGTCTCGTCGGGCATGTCCTCGGTGACGCCGAGGGTGGTGCCCAGGGCGAGGCGCACGTCGTTCAGCGCGGACAGCCAGGCATCCGCCTGCGACACGGTGAGCTCGGCTCGGCCGCCCTCCGGCGGGCAGGTGTTCAGCACCACGTCGGCCGCCTCGGTCTTGGCGTCCAGCAGCTCGGGCTCGCGGGCCGCGCGCAGCATCGCGGCCAGCTCGGCGTCGTCCCGATGGAAGTCGGGCAGCAGCCGGGCCAGCACCGGGTCCTCCGGCGGGCGGGTGTGCCCGGAGGGAATGCCGGTCAGTTCGGCCAGCTCGTCGGCGGGGACATCCGAGACCCGCTCGGCGAGCATGGTGCGCACCTGCCCGATCAGGCCGCGCAGCAGCACCGCCTCCTGTTGGTCGAATACGCCGACCAATCTGAGCTTGGTGCCCCGGCCGGTTCTGCGCCAGCCGTTCACCGTCGACCTCTCACGAGCGCTGCATGGTCGCCCACAGGCCGGCGGCGTGCAGCTTCGCCACGTCGCCTTCGACCTTGTCCCGGGATCCGGACGACACGGTGGCCCGACCCTTGTGGTGCACGTCGAGCATCAGCCTGGTCGCCTTGTCCCGGTCGTAGCCGAACAGTTTCTGGAAGACGTAGGTCACATAGGACATCAGGTTGACCGGGTCGTTCCACACGATTGTCTGCCAGGGGACCTGGAGGGCGCCGGCGTCATCCGCGACCTGCTCCGCCTGTTGACTTGCTCCCGTCTTGGGCGCGGAAAGTGGTGCGGCCATGGGTCCATGGTGACAGCTCCGGGGTACCCCTCGCACGCCCGGGCGGCGCTCACAACGCGATCGGGCCTTCGGCCGCGCGACAGTAGGCTGCCCAGTCATGAGACATCCCGGCAGCACCGCCTTGCTGACCGACCGCTACGAGCTGACCATGCTGGCCGCCGCGCTGGCCGACGGCACGGCGTCCCGGCAGTGCACGTTCGAGGTGTTCGCGCGCCGGCTGCCGGACGGGCGCCGATTCGGCGTGGTGGCCGGCACCGGGCGGTTGCTCGACGCGATCGACCGGTTCCGGTTCACCGACGCCGAGCTGGGGCCGCTGGCCGAGGCCGGCGTGGTCGACGCGGACACGCTGGGCTGGCTGGCCGACTACCGGTTCGCCGGCGAGGTCGTCGGCTACCCGGAAGGCGAGCTGTACTTTCCCGGCTCGCCGGTGCTCAGCGTGACCGGCACATTCGCCGAGGCCGTGCTGCTGGAGACGCTGGTGCTTTCGGTGCTCAACCACGACTGCGCCATCGCCTCGGCGGCCGCCCGGATGGTGGCCGCCGCCGGCAATAGGCCGCTGATCGAGATGGGCTCGCGGCGCACCCACGAGGAATCCGCGGTGGCCGCCGCCCGGGCCGCCTACCTGGCCGGCTTCGCCAGCACCTCCAACCTGGAGGCGGGCCGCCGGTACGGCATCCCGACCACCGGCACCGCCGCGCACGCGTTCGTCCTGCTGCACGACGACGAAGCGCAGGCGTTCGCCAGCCAGGTGGCCGCCAGCGGAGCCAAGACCACGCTCCTGGTCGACACCTACGACATCACCCGGGGGATCGAGCGGGCGGTCGCGGCGGCCGGCCCCGAGCTGGGCGCGATCCGGATCGACTCCGGCGACCTGGGGGAGCTGGCCCGCCAGGCCCGTGAGCAACTGGACCGACTCGGGGCCAAGGCCACCCGCGTGGTGCTGTCCGGCGACCTGGATGAATACGCCATCGCCGCGCTGCGCGCCGAGCCGGTGGACGCATACGGGGTGGGCACCTCGCTGGTCACCGGGTCCGGGGCGCCCACCGCCGGGATGGTCTACAAGTTGGTCGAGGTGGACGGCCGGCCCGTGGCCAAGCGGAGCTCGGCGAAGGAGTCCAAGGGCGGGCGCAAGTCGGCCCTGCGCCGCTACAAGCCGACCGGGACCGCGCTGGAAGAGGTGGTGTTCCTGGCCGACAAGCCGGTGGCGGCGGGCCCGCATGACCGGGTGCTGCCGGTGCCGCTGATGCATCGGGGCGAGCGGGCGGAAGATGCCCCGAGCCTGGAGCAGTCCCGGGAGCGGCTGCGCGCGGCGCTGGTCTCGGTGCCCTGGGAGGGTCTCAAGCTGTCCCGGGGCGAGCCGGCTCTACCAACCGTCTTCGAGTGAGGGAGAGGCTCGGTGCGCGCACTGATCATCGTGGACGTCCAGCTCGACTTCTGCGAGGGCGGCTCGCTGGCCGTGGCCGGTGGCGCCTCGGTGGCGATGCGGATCAACGCCGTCACCGGCAGCTACGACCACGTGGCGGCCACCAGGGACTACCATGTCGACCCCGGCGACCACTTCAGCGACCGTCCCGACTTCGTGCACAGCTGGCCGGTGCACTGTGTGGCGGGTACCGCCGGCGCGGCGTTCCACCCGGCACTGGACGTCGCCCCGATCGGCGCGGTGTTCGCCAAGGGCGCGTACGCGGCGGCCTACTCCGGCTTCGAGGGCGCCGAACCCGGCGGGGCCGGGCTGGCCGACTGGCTGCGCGCCCACGAGGTCACCGAGGTTGACGTGGTCGGCATCGCCACCGACTACTGCGTACGGGCCACCGCGCTGGACGCCGCGCGCGCCGGCTTCGCCACCACCGTGCTCACCGAACTGACCGCCGGCGTGGCCCCGGAGAGCACCGCCGCCGCGCTGGACGAGATGCGCGCCGCCGGCGTCACCATCGCGTAGCACATCGGCTACGATTGTCTGATGGTCGAGATCACCGACATCGAGCTCCAGGCCCGCACCGAAGAGCTCGTCCGGCGCGCAGAGCAGGGCGAAGAGTTCACAATCACCGTGGAGGGCAGACCGGTAGGACGCCTGCTCCCGATTTCGAGTAGCACATCGGCTACGATGGAGTTGTGACCGAGATTCCGCTGCGAGAGCTGCGCAACAACGCAAGCGAGGTGCTCCGCCGAGTCGAGGACGGCGAGGAACTCGACGTGACGGTGAACGGTCGTACCGTCGCGCGCCTCATCCCTACGCCGCGCCGGCCAACCTTCCGCCCACTCCGGGCACTCGTCGCCCACCCCGCGGACCGGGCAATGCTCGATGACATCCAGGAGCTGCGCGGCGATGACAATCTGGCGGACCTGAAGGACCCATGGGAACGATACGGGCGCTAGCCGACACGTCCGTCTTCATCGGCATCGAACAGGCACGATTCGACGATGCCTCGCTCCCGACCTATGGGGCCGTCTCGGTGGTCACCATCGGTGAGCTGAAGCTGGGCGTCCTGGCCGCCGTCGACACACCGAGCCGGGCCGCACGGCTCCGCACCCTGCAGGAGGCGTTGACCCTGCAGCCGCTGCCCATCGACGAACGAGTCTCCGACGCCTGGGCAGAGCTCACCGTCGCGCTCCGTGACACCGGGCGAAAGTTGGCGACGAACGACGGCTGGATCGCGGCCACGGCGATCGCGCACGGGCTTCCGCTGGTGACACAGGATCGCGACTACGACGGCGTGCCGGGCCTTGACGTGGTGACGCTGTAGCGTCACGTGGCGTGCCGAGCTCGACCGCCAAGCTGAGTCCGCCCACCGCCAGCGGGATCGACCTGCCCGGCGTGGACGAGATGCTCAGCGCCGCCGTGCAGGCGGTCGGCGGCCAGCCCCGAGAGGGTCAGCAGCGGATGGTGCGGGCGGTGCGCGCCGCGCTGCAGGAGGGCAAGCATCTGGCCGTGCAGGCCGGCACCGGCACCGGGAAGTCGCTGGCCTATCTGGTGCCGGCGATCCGGCACGCCATGGCGAACGACACCACCGTGGTGATCTCCACCGCGACCATCGCCCTGCAACGCCAGCTGGTGGACCGGGACCTGCCCCGGTTGGCCGAGGCGCTCACCCCGGTGCTGGGCCGCAGGCCCACCTTCGCCATCCTCAAGGGCCGGCGCAACTACCTGTGCCTGCATCGGCTGAGCGGCCCGGACGAGGTGGACGACGGCGAGCAGCTGTTCGACCCGTTCGCCATCTCCGCGATGGGTCGGCACATCAAGCGGCTGCACGAGTGGTCCTCGGACACCGACACCGGTGACCGGGACGAGCTGGTGCCCGGGGTGCCCGACTCCGCGTGGCGGCAGGTGTCGGTGACCGCCCGGGAGTGCCTGGGGGTGTCCCGCTGCCCGATCGGCACCGACTGCTTCGCCGAGCGGGCCAGGCACGAGGCGGGGCGGGCCGATGTGGTGGTCACCAACCACGCGCTGCTGGCCATCGACGCGCTGGAGAACCGGTCGGTGCTGCCCGAGCACGACGTCGTGGTGGTGGACGAGGCGCACGACCTGGTGGACCGGGTCACCGGGGTGGCCACCGCCGAGCTCACCGGCACGTCCGTGGCCATCGCCTCCCGCCGCTGCGGCAAGCTGGTCGACCAGGCCGTCGCCGACCGGCTGCACGAGGCCTCCGAGGGCCTGGACATGGTGCTGGAGGACGCGCCGCTGGGCCGGTGGGAGAACGGCCTGCCCGCACCGGTGGCCGGTGCACTCACCGCTGTGCGCGACGCGACCACCGCCTGCCGGATGGGCCTCGGCTCGGAACGCCGGGAGGACCCCGAGCACGCCACCCAGCGCAAGCTCGCGCTGGCGCTGCTGGATGAGGTGACCGAGACGGCCTCCCGGCTGCTGGCCGCCTTCGCCGAGGAGGACGTGGCCAAGCGCTACGACGTGGTCTGGCTGGCCGAGCAGGGTCCGGACGGCGCTCGCGGGCGGGTACTGCGGATCGCCCCGCTGTCCGTCGGCGGGTTGCTGCGCGAGCGGCTGTTCGGCCCGCGCACCGTGGTGCTCACCTCGGCCACCCTCACCCTGGGCGGCTCGTTCGACGCGCTGGCCCGGCAGTGGGGCCTGCCCGCCGAGCAACCCAAGCCGGAGGGCGCCCAGCACGCCGAGCACCTCGAGACCGACCCGATCCCCGACCCGGACGCCCCTCGGTGGACCGGGCTGGACGTGGGCTCGCCGTTCCAGCACGAGCGGGCCGGCATCCTCTACGTGGCCAAGCGGCTACCCACCCCGGGCCGGGACGGGTTGCCGCCGGCCTACCTGGACGAGATCGCCGAGCTGGTCACCGCTGCTGGCGGAGCCACCCTGGGGCTGTTCTCCTCGATGCGCGCCGCCAAGCAGGCCGCCGAGGCGCTGCGCCCCCGGCTGGACCAGCCGATCCTCTGCCAGGGCGACGATGCCACCGGGCTGCTGGTGAAGAAGTTCGCCGAGGACGACGCCACCTGCCTGTTCGGCACCCTGTCGCTGTGGCAGGGGGTGGACGTGCCGGGGCCGTCGCTGCGCCTGGTGCTGATCGACCGCATCCCGTTCCCCCGCCCGGACGACCCGCTGGTCTCCGCCCGGCAGCGCGCGGTGGACGCCCGGGGCGGCAACGGGTTCCTCACCGTCTCGGCCACGCACGCCGCGCTGCTGCTCGCCCAGGGCGCGGGGCGACTGCTGCGCGGCATGGACGACCGAGGCGTGGTGGCCGTGCTGGACCCCCGGCTGGCCACCGCGCGCTACGGCGGATTCCTGCGCGCCTCGCTGCCGCCGTTCTGGCCGACCACCGACCCAGAGGTGGTCCGCGCCGCCCTCCGCCGGCTCGCCACCCGGACTGGATCAGATTAATCTGATACCGTCGATACATGCGAGTCACCGCCACCGAGGCGAGCCGCGGCTTCTCGGAGTTGCTGTCCCGGGTCGCCGCCGGCGAGACCGTGGAGATCGACCGCCACGGCCAGGTGGTCGCGGTAGTCACGCCGGTCCGGCCGCGATTCGTCTCAGGTGCCGCGCTGCTTGACCGACTTGCCGGCCTGCCCACCCCTGACCCGGACTTCGCCGACGACGTCGCTAGCCTCGGCGACGTCCTCACCCCGTTCGCCGACCCGTGGCGATCCTGATCGACACATCTGTGCTCGTCGCGGTCGAGCGCGGCAAACTCCCCCGAGGTGCCATTCTCGAACCCGGCGAGCAGTATGCGATCTCGGTCGTCACCGCCGCGGAGCTGCTGCACGGTGTGCATCGCGCCGGTGAGGCGCGCACGGCGACCCGTGAGGCGTTCGTCGAAGGTCTGCTTGACGGCCTGCCCACACTGCCCATCGACATGCGGGTTGCGCGTAGTTACGCGCGCGCTTCCGCAACATTGGCAACAAAGGGCACCCCCGTCGACGCCAACGATCTCTGGATCGCCGCCACCGCGCTGGCGTACGACCTCGAGGTCCTTGCCCTCGACGGTGACTACGACCGCATCCCTGGGGTGCGGCGCGTGACCCCCGGGGTGCCTCGGCCACGCTGATCCGGTGACCTGTGAGTGGTATTGGTCGCTATAGCGACCAATACCACTCACGGCCAGTGGGCGGCGCAGGTGACTGTGCCGGGGGCGACTTCGGTGAAGCCGGCGTCGCGGACCAGGACCGTGGAGCGGCTGGGGCCGGCGGCGGCGTCCAGCACCGAGCGCCAGCCCTTGGGGGTGGCCACTCGGACCGCGCAGCGCAGGCCGTCCGCCCGCCACTCGGCCAGCCGGGACGCCGGCAGCGCGGCGGCCAGGATCATTGTGGCGTGGCCGACCTGCGCGGCCGCCTTGCCGACGGTCAGCTCCACTGCCGGGTTCAGCCACACCACCGGCAGCCCGGGGATCGGCTCGCCAGGGTCGTCGTAGGGCAGGTCGGTCCCGGCGATCTGCAGCCGGGAGACCTCCTTCGGCGTCTCGGTGACCAGCCAGGGCACCAGCGCCCGCACCTCGCCGCGTCCGGACGGGCCATCCACCGCCACGGTCACTCCGGGCAACTCCTGCACGGCCGCCCAATGCGCGCCCCGGGCCCGCCGGGTGACCTTGCGGATCCGGCCGCTCACCCAGGCGGTCATCGCCTCGTGCCACTCCCCGCCCGGCGCCGCGCGCTCGTCCAGGCAGACCGCCAGTGCCGCGCTGGCCGCCGCTTCCAACAGCGGCGTACGCCCGGGCGCACTGTGTTGATGGCTCGGCTCCCGAACCGCTGGGCCTCGCTCCACGCGCAGCACCATCTGCATGGCTCGCACCAGCTCAGGGTCCTCGTCGGAGGTGTCCGAGGTGCGCGCGGCGGGCAGCCGCAGCCAGCGCACGTATCGCGTCGCCAGCGGCGCCAGCACATCTGGCACCCCAGGCTCCGGCACTCCAGGCTCCGCCACCCCGGGCTCCGGCACCCCGGGCTCCGGCACCCCAGGTTCGGGCACCCCAGGCTCCGGCACCTCAGGTTCCGCCACCCCGGAGCCCGACGGCACGCCCGGCACGGCGCTCACGGCTGGGGGGAGGGCAGGGGCACGCGGCGCAGCACGCCCTCGGCGGCATCGGCCACCTCCACTTCGTCCCGGGTGATGCCCAGCACGAAGAGCACCACGTCCAGGTACGGGTGGGACAGCGCGGTGTCCGCCACCTCACGCAGCGCCGGCTTGGCGTTGAAGGCCACGCCGAGGCCAGCCGTGGAGAGCATGTCGATGTCGTTGGCGCCGTCGCCCACCGCGACGCACTGCTCCATCGGGATGCCGTACTCCTCGGCGAACCGGCGCAGCGCGTCGGCCTTGCCCGCCCGGTCGACCACCTCACCGAGCACCCGCCCGGTGAGCCGACCGTCCACCACCTCCAGGTCGTTGGCCGCACAGAAGTCCAGGCCCAGTTCGTCCACCAGCCGCCGCACCACCGAGGTGAACCCGCCGGACACCACCCCGCACCGGTAGCCCAGCCGCTTGAGGGTGCGGATCGTGGTGCGCGCGCCCGGGGTCAGCTCGAGCTGCGCGGCGACCTCGTCGAGCACCGAGGCGGGCAGCCCGGCTAGCACCGCCACCCGACGGCGCAGCGACTCGGTGAAGTCCAGCTCGCCGCGCATCGCCGCTTCGGTGACCGCGCGTACCTCGGCCTCGGCGGACCCGCCGGCGCGGGCCGCGAGCATCTCGATGACCTCGCCCTGGATCAGCGTGGAGTCCACGTCGAACACGATCAGCCGTTTGCTGCGCCGGGCCAGGCCGGCCCGCTCCACCGCCACGTCCACCCCAACCGAGGCGGCCACCTCGACCAGCTTGGACCGCAGGGTGCCGTGCGGGTGCACGGTCTGCTCGGACGGATCCGGGGAGACCATCAGCTCCAGCCCGGTGACCGGGTAGTCGGCCACCCGCCGGATCGAGTCGATGTTCGCGCCGACCGCCGCCAGCGCCCTGGCCACCTCGCCGAAAGCCCTGGCGGTGATCGGCCGGCCCAGCACCACGACGACATGGCTGGACGTCCGCCGGACCTGCTCGCCGTTGGGTTCGATCGAGGTGCGCACCGACATCGCGATGCTGGCCATGGCCTGCTCGACGGACTCTTGGAGGCCTTCCGGGTCACGGTCGGTGGCCACCAGGGCGCCCAGGGTGAGCTGACCCCGGATGACCACCTGCTCGACGTCCAGCAACTCCACCCCGTGCCGGATCAACGCGGCGAACAGCACCGAGGTCACGCCAGGCCGGTCCGGGCCGGTCACCGTAATCAGAACCGAGACGCTTCGGCTCATCGCACCCTGTGCCCGCTATCCGCCACCAGCGTCAACCTCGCCCCCGTGCCGGGATCAGTTCTCCTTGGGATCCCGTATCGACTCCGGCGCGGTCTTGGCCGAGGCCAGCTCCGAAGGATTCGGGTGCGCCGCGCGGCCGCCGGTGTGTGCCTCGGAACGCAGCCGCTCGACCAGGTGCGGGTAGTGCAGCTCGAAGGCCGGGCGCTCGGAACGGATCCGGGGCAGCTCGGTGAAGTTGTGCCGGGGCGGCGGGCAGCTGGTGGCCCACTCCAGGGAGTTGCCGTGCCCCCACGGGTCGTCCACGGTGACTACCTGGCCGTACCGGTAGCTGCGGAAGACGTTCCACACGAACGGCAGCGTGGATGCACCCAGGATGAACGCGCCGATCGAGGAGAAGGTGTTCAGGAAGGTGAACCCGTCGGTGGGCAGGTAGTCGATGTAGCGGCGGGGCATGCCTTCGGCGCCCAGCCAGTGCTGGACCAGGAACGTGGCGTGGAACCCGATGAAGGTCAGCCAGAAGTGCACCTTGCCCAGCGTCTCGTCCATCATCCGGCCGGTCATCTTGGGGAACCAGAAATAGATGCCCGAGTAGGTGGCGAACACGATGGTGCCGAACAGCACGTAGTGGAAGTGCGCCACCACGAAGTAGGTGTCCGACACGTGGAAGTCCACCGGCGGGGAGGCCAGCAGGATGCCGGTCAGCCCGCCGAACAGGAAGGTGACCAGGAAGCCGACCGCGAACAGCATCGGCGTCTCGAAGGTCAGTTGCCCCTTCCACATGGTGCCGATCCAGTTGAAGAACTTGATGCCGGTCGGGATCGCGATCAGGAACGTGGTGAACGAGAAGAAGGCCAGCAGGACCGCTCCGGTGGCGTACATGTGGTGGGCCCACACCGCCACGGACAGCGCGGCGATCGCGATGGTCGCGTAGACCAGGGCCTTGTAGCCGAACAGCGGCTTGCGGGAGAACACCGGGAAGACCTCGGTCACGATGCCGAAGAACGGCAGCGCCACGATGTAGACCTCGGGGTGGCCGAAGAACCAGAACAGGTGCTGCCAGAGGATGACCCCGCCGTTGGCCGGGTCGAACACATGGGCGCCGAGGTGCCGGTCCGCCTCCAGACCCAGCAGCGCCGCGGTGAGCACCGGGAACGCGATCAGGATCAGGATCGTGGTGACGAAGATATTCCAGGTGAACACCGGCATCCGGAACATGGTCATGCCGGGCGCGCGCAGGCAGATCACCGTGGTGAGCATGTTCACGCCGCCCAGGATGGTGCCCAGACCGGCCACCGCGAGACCCATGATCCACAGGTCCGCGCCGACACCCGGGGAGTGCGTGACGCTGGACAGCGGGGTGTAGGCGAACCAGCCGAAGTCAGCGGCGCCGCCGGGGGTGAGGAACCCGGAGAGCACGGTCAGCCCGCCGAACAGGAACAGCCAGTAGGAGAAGGCGTTCAGCCGCGGGAACGCCACGTCGGGCGAGCCGATCTGCAGCGGCAGGATGTAGTTGGCGAAGCCGAACAGGATCGGCGTCGCGTACAGCAGCAGCATGATCGTGCCGTGCATGGTGAACAGCTGGTTGTACTGCTCGGGCGAGAGGAACTGGGTGCCCGGGCGGGCCAGCTCGGCGCGCATCAGCAGCGCCATCGCGCCGCCCGCCATGAAGAAGGCGAACGAGGTCACCAGGTACAGGATCCCGATGTCCTTGGGGTCAGTGGTGTGCAGGAAGCGCAGCAGGGAGGTTCCCTTAGCCGCCCGTCGCGCCGGGTACGGGCGCGTCGAAATCGGCCGGGGGGCCACTGCGGTCACTGCTACCTCCTGCGGTGCCGGCGGTTCTGACGAGGTGATCCTAGCTACCGGCCACCCGCACCGGCGCCCCGGTCCCGGGGCGGTGAGGCGAAGGCAACAACGCAATGGCTTCCGCGCGCGTCCTTCTCAGCGACCAAAGGCGTGGTCGCGGAGAGCAAAAGCAGTGCTTGCTGAGACCGAAAGAAGGGGGTTGCGGGGAAGATCGAGGGCCGCGGGTACGGTCGACGCGCTGGGGGTAGCGGCACGCCGCTTGTACGCCCCTCGCCGGCGCGGTTGGTGGTCGACCTGCCGACCGCCGCCGGACAACCGGTGACAGCCCGGCCAAGCGGTCCTCCGGACAGCTGGATAACGGAATGATGACAGTTGCACAGCGAACAGAACGGCACGTCGGCGAGTCGCCTGCACATCCTGTGTAGCAAGCGGGACCGCAACGATCCGCGGTTCACGCCGTTAGACAGGGTGGAGCCCAGGGTGCCCGCGACAGGGCGGAAGTTGGTTCGCCCGCCCACGACACCTATGACTTTGACGCTGCATCTGAGCCCGCTGAGGATGGAGCGCGTAACAACCGGCAGCTGGACGTCGACGCTCCAGGGGATGTCGGGTTGGTTAGGCATACCTGGTCTGGGGTCGCCGAACGCCCGAGCAGGGTCGAACGCAACGGAGGTCAATTAATGGGTCGCACGCCCACGCGCGTCGGGGTGGTCGGTTACGGGTACTGGGGGTCGAAGCACGTCCGCGTGCTGAACAGCCTGCCCGAGGTCGAGGTCACAGTGATCGACAAGGACGAGCAGCGGTTGCGCGAGGCGATGTCCAGCTTCCCGTCGGTCCGCATCGCCACCGACCTCGCCGATGAACTTGACGCGCAGGACGCGGTCGTCGTCGCGACCCCTCCGGGAGCGCATGCGCCGGTAGCCCTGCAGGCGCTCAACGCGGGCCTGCACACGCTGGTGGAGAAGCCCCTGGCCAACTCGATCGCCGAGGCGGAGGCGCTGGTCGCGGCCGCGAAGTCGGCCGACGTGCGACTCATGGTCGGCCACACCTTCGAGTACAACCCGGCGGTCTGGAAGCTCAAGGAGATCATCAACTCGGGTGAATTCGGCAAGGTGCTCTACATCGATGCCGCCCGGCTGAGCCTGGGCCGGTACCAGAGCGACTGCAACGTGATCTGGGACCTGGCGCCGCACGACATCTCGATCGTGTCCTACCTGCTCGACGAGGTGCCGCAGAGCGTCTCGGTGTGGGCGCAGCACAACATGAGCACCGAGTTCGCCGACATGGCCTACGTGAAGCTGGAGTTCAAGCGGTCCGCGGCGCCGGCGTTCGTGCAGCTGTCCTGGCTGCACCCGGAAAAGATCCGCCGGGTCACCGTGGTCGGCGAGAAGAAGATGGCCGTCTACAACGACATGTCCGACACCGACCGGATCCGGATCCACGACGCCGGGGTAGACCCCAAACAGGTCGACGAGGCCGCCTCGCACGGCTTCCCGGTCAGCTACCGCACCGGTGACATCGTCTCGCCGTACGTGCCGTTCCAGGAGCCCCTGCTGGTGCAGGACAGCCACTTCATCGAGTGCGTACGCACCGGCCAGGAGCCACGCACCCCCGGGGAGCGCGGCCTGGACATCGTCCGGGTGCTCGCCGCCACCGACGTGGCCAGCGCCACCGGCGTCCCGGCCCCGGTGGCCGGCGCCCGCGACCTGGCCGCCAGCGGCGCCGGCAACGGGCGGGTGCGCTCGTGACCGCCGCCAACCAGCCCGTTCCGTTCCTCGACCTGGCCGGCGTGAACGGTGCCCTGCGCGGCGACTTCGAGCGGGCCTACGCCGAGGTGCTCGAGCACGGCCGGTTCATCAACGGCCCCGAGGTGGCCAAGTTCGAGACCGAGTTCGCCGACTACTGCCAGGCGGCGGCCTGCATCGGGGTGGGCAACGGCACCGACGCGCTGGAGCTGATCCTGGCCGGCCTGGGCATCGGCCCCGGTGACGAGGTCATCGTGCCGGCGAACACGTTCATCGCCACCGCCGAGGCGGTCTGCTACGTGGGCGCCCGGCCCCGGTTCGTGGACGTGCTGCCGGACACCCTGCTGCTCGACCCGGACGCGGCGGACGCGGCGGTGAACAAGAACACGGCGGCGATCATCGGTGTGCACCTGTTCGGCCAGATGGTTGACACCGAGCGGCTGCTCGAGGTCGCCCGCAAGCACTCGCTGGCCTTCATCGAGGATGCCGCGCAGGCGCACGGTGCCCGGTTCGCCGGCCAGCGGGCCGGCAGTGTCGGGGTGGCCGCCGGGTTCAGCTTCTACCCGGGCAAGAACCTGGGGGCGCTGGGCGACGGCGGTGCCGTGGTCACCCAGGACCTCGAGCTGGCCGACAAGATCCGCCGGCTGGCCGACCACGGCCGGTCCGCCGACAGCCGGTTCCACCACGACCTGCGCGGCCGCAACAGCCGGCTGGACTCGGTGCAGGCCGGCGCCCTCTCGCTCAAGCTGCGCGGGCTGGACCAGGGCAACAAGGGCCGGGTCCGGGCCTGGGAGCAGTACGTCGCCGAGCTCCCCGACCAGGTCCGCCCGGTCACCCGACACCCCAAGGCGGAGGCCGTGTACCACGTGGCCGTCGTCCAGGTGGACAACCGCGACAAGGTCTGCGCGGGGCTGACCGAGGCCGGCATCGGCTGGGGCCTGCACTACCCGGTGCCCTGCCACCTGGACGCGGCCTACGGCGACTTCCGGGACAGCCTGCCGGTGGCCGAGCGCGCCGCCGAGCGGATCCTCTCCCTGCCCATGTCCCCCACCTTGAGCGAGCAGCAGGTCGCCAGGGTCTGTGAAGTGCTCAGGAGTGTCACGGAATGACGCGTCCGCCCGACGCGACGCGGAGTGGCGGGAGCTCGAACTCGGGCTCCTCGGCCTCCGCGCCCAGCGGTCGACAGTCCCTGCCCGGCCCGCCACTGAGCGGGCCGGCAGGGGCGCCGTTCCGGCCGCCGGGTCCCCGCTTCGCGCCTCCGCCGCCGCCTCGGCGACGGCTGACGCCGGGACAGGGAGCGCGTTTGGGCCTGCTCGCGCTGGTGATCATCGTGCTGGGCGCGACCGCCGGCCTGGCGATCACGCTGCTGTTGCCCACCCAGTACGCCGCCCGCACCTTGGTCGAGTACAACGTGTCGGTCGAGAACGCCAGTGACTTCCTGCGCACCGACCGCAACCTCACCACTCAGACCGTGCTGATGACCAGCCGGGCGGTGGTCGGTCCGGTGGCCGACGCGAACGGCATCTCGGCGGACGAGCTGGCCAACCGGGTCGACGTGACCCTGCTCAACGCCAACTCGGTGAACAGCGAGGTCATCCAGGTCGACGTGCTGAACCCGGACCGCGCGACCGGGGTGAAGCTGGCCGACGCGATCGCCAACCAGTACCTGACGGTGGTCAAGGCCAACAGCCCGGCCAACTACATCCAGAGCCAACTCGACGACGCGCGCCGCCAGCTGACCTCCGCCCCCGCCGCGAACCAACCCGCGCTGCAAGCCCGGGTAGCCACCCTGCAGGGCCAACTGGACACCGAGAACATCACCGGCAACCGGGCCACCATCGTGGTGCCGGCGTACTCGGTGGCCGCGCCCGCCTACCCGAGCGCGACACTCGCGGCGGCGACCGGCGCTCTCCTCGGGATCGTGGTTGCCGGCTTGGTCGTGATTGGTCTTTCCCGACGTTGGACGCGGAGTTGATGCGCAGATGACACGCGCCGGAGATGCGGCTCGGAACGCCGGGAACAGCTCCCCCGGTGGCTCGAACCCCGGCCGGCCAGGCGGCGGTTCCAGCTCAGGCAACCCCGGTTCTGGCTCGTCTGGGCAGGGCTCGCGGGCCAGCTCGGGTTCAGGTTCCTCGACGGGCAACCCGGGAGCGGGCAACCCGGGAGGGGGCAACCCGGGAGGGGGCAACCCCGGCGCCGGCTCCCGGCCAGGCGGCGGAGGGCTGCCCACCGGGCCGCCCAGGGGCCGCCAGCCGCTGCCCGGGCCGCCGCCGGGAATGCGGCCGCCCGGGCCACCGCCGATGTCTGGCGCGCCCCGTTTCGCCCCGGCCCTGCCGCCGAGACGCAAGCTCAGCGGCGGCCAGCGCAGCAAGCTGGTGCTGCTCACCCTGGTGCTGATGGCGGTCGGCGCGGTGCTGGGCTACGGCGCCTCGCTGGTGCTGCCCGCGCAGTACGCCGCGCGCACCAGCATCCAGTACAACATCGCCGGCGAGAACACCGGTGACTTCCTCAAGACCGACCGCAACCTGACCACCCAGGTAGTCCTGCTCACCAGCCGCAACGTGCTGCAACCGGTCGCGGACGCGAACGGCCTGCAGGTCGACGACCTGGCCAAGAAGGTCAGCGCGACGATCCTGAACAGCAGCGACATCATCCAGCTGCAGGTCAAGGATGCCGATCCGAGCGCGGCGGTGACTCTCACCGACGCCATCGCCAAGCAGTACCTGACGGTGGCCAACAGCGGCGGTCCGCGCGGCTACCTGCAGTCCCAGCTGGATGCGGTGAAGAAGCAGCAGGCCAGCCCGGGCAACAACGCCGCCGACACCGCCACGCTGGCCACCCGCGCCGCCACGCTGCAGTCGCAGCTGGACCAGATGAACGTGACCCAGAACCTGTCCTCCGTGCTGGTACCGGCGTACCCGGTGATGGAGCCGGTTTCGCCGAACAAGACGCTGGCCGGCCTCACCGGCGGGGTGTGTGGGCTGATCATCGCCGTGATGACCGCCGTGACCCTGACCCGTCGCTGGACCCGGAACTGACCCGGAACATGGCTGTAGTGAGACGGAGCAAGGTCGACGCGCCCCGGATTTCCTGGCGGATGCCCCGGGTGCTGATGTACCACAACTTCGGCGAGGTGCCGCCCGGCGGCGACCCGGAGCACCTGTTCGTCAGCGAGCGGACCTTCCGCGCGCAGCTGGACCTGCTGCGCCGGCGCGGCTGGCGGGCGCTGAGCCTGGACGAGTTCGTGGCTACCCTGGACGGCGCTCCGGCGCCCCGGAAGTCCTACCTGATCACCATCGACGACGGGCACGAGTCGGTGCTGCGCACCGCGGCGCCGATCCTGGCCGAGGCGGGCATCCCTTCGGTGCTGTTCGTACCTCCGGGCGTGCTCGGCGGCCCGGTGAACTGGAATCCGGCCTACCACGGCGAGAAGTTGTCCAGCAAGGCCGAGATCGCCACCCTGGCCGGCACCGGGATGGCGGTGGGCGTACACGGCTACGACCACACCCGCATGTTCGGCATGGACGACGCCGAGCTGCACCGCAACGTGGTGCGCGCCCGCGACGAGGTGGCCGAGATGATGGGCGGCACGCCCCGGTCGTTCGCCTACCCGTACGGCACCCACGACCGGAACGCGCGCCAGGCTCTGCGGGACGCCGGGTTCACGGTCAGCTTCGCGGTCGCCAGGGAGCACGGCCGGTTCGCGGTGGACCGGGTGTACGTCAAGGGCGGCGACTCGCTCCGGATGTTCCGGTTCAAGCTCTCCCTGGCCTACCGGTTCGCGTCCCGGGTTGGCGGCCGCACCCCGTGGCTGAGGCACCGGGTCCGGGACCTGGTTGCGCTGGTCAGCGGCGGTCGGCAGCCCTGTGCGGGCGAAGAGGCCTCGCGACGGGTCGGGGGCTGATCGCGATGGCTGAGCCCACCGCGGCCGACGTGCCGGTGGACACGACGGGCCGGGAGGACACCGGGCGCAACTCCGTCACGGTGGTGGTCTGGACGCTGGTCAGCCGGATCGCCGGGTTGGTCCGGGTGCTGGTGATCGGCGCGCTGATGGGCCCGACCTACTTCGCCAACATCTTCCAGGCCGGGTACGTACTGCCCAACACGATCCACTCCACCATCGCCGGCCCGATCCTGGCCATGGTGCTGATCCCCACCATCGTCCGTGCCCTGGACTCCGGCGGGACCGAGCTGGCCAAGGGCAAGCTGGCCAAGATCGGCGGCCGGATCCTGGGCGTCGGGGCGACCGGCGCGCTGTTGCTCATGGTGCTGTCCCCGGTGGTGGCGTGGTCGTTCACCGCCGGCGTGCCGGAGCCGTTGCGGCACCGCGCCTGGATCATGACGATCATCCTGATCCTGTTCGTGGCACCCCAGGTGGTCTTCTACGGGGTCTGCGCGCTGGGGGTGGCCGCGCAGCAGTCCCAGGGCCGGTTCGCCCTGCCGGCCGCCGCGCCGGCCATCGAGAACATCGCCACGATCGTCACGGTGCTGGTCGCGGTGTGGATCTACGGGCCTGGCCTGGAGGTGGACACCGCCCCATACGGCCTGATGATCATGCTCGGCGTGGGTACCACCCTGGCCGTGGTGCTGCACGCGGCGCTGCAGACGTACGGCGCGTACAAGTGCGGGCTGCTCGTCATGCCGTCCCGAGGCTGGCGGGACGACCCGGAGGCGCGCGACGCGATCCGCCGGGTGCTGCGTTCGATCCCGGTGGCCGGCTGCCCCTCGGTGACCAACTACGTGTTGACCGCGGTGTCCAGCACGGTGCCCGGCGGCGTGCTCGTGGTGCAGCTGTCCTACCAGGTGTTCTGGGCGCTGTCCTTCCTCGGCGCCCGCGCGGTGTCGATGGCCGCCCTGCCCAGGCTGGCGGTGGCCGCCGCCGCCAAGGACGCGCACCGCTTCGCGGTGGCCTGGCGCCAGGGGCTGTACTACGCCGTGATCGCCAGCATTCCGTCGTTGTGCCTGCTGGCCGCGTTCGCCCAGCCGACGGCGAACCTGCTGGCCAACGGCGAGCTGCGGAAGGCCAACCTGATCATCGAGCTGGGCGCCTGCCTGGCTGTGGCGGCGTTCGCCCAGATGGCCGGCGGGATCCACGACTACGGCCGGCAGGCGCTGTTCTCCCAGCTGGACGACAAGGGCCCCAGGATCGCCAGCTTCATCGGCCTTGGCGTGGGTGTGCTGGTGGCGTTCAGCACGCTGCTGCTGCCCGCCGACGGCTCCCGGCTGGCCGGCCTGGTGGCCAGCGTGCTGGCCGGCGAGCTGGCCTCGGCGATCACCGTGCTGGCCCGGCTGCGCACGACGATCCGGCCGGAGCCGCTGACAAACCGAATGCACCTGCTGGTGATCGCGCTGGCCACCGTGGCGATGTTCCCGGTGATCTTCGCCGGGCGATGGGTGCTGGACCTGCTGAACCCGGAACGCCTGGGTGAGCTGGCCATCCTGCTCGGCGTGGGCGCGCTCTCCCTCGGGGCGTACCTGCTGGTCGTGCGGTTGATCGGGGTCAAGGTCACGGCGGAGCCGTCATGACCCAGACGATGCCGCCGCGCGAGTCGGCGCGGCCACCTGGCGCCCCGGCCGGCGCCAGCCGAGGCTCCGGCGCGGCCACCACCCTGATCGTGACCGGTGCCGTGCTGCTCAGCGCCTTGGCCGGTGTGGTGGCCGCCCTGTACGGCTCGACCGCCGCCTACGGACTGGTCGGCGTCGCCTTCGCGGCCCTGCTGTTCGCCACGGCGGCGCTGTACCCGATCTTCGCCACCTACTCATATCTGATCACCCTGCCGATCATCGCCGGCATCGACCGGGACACCCTGCTCCCGCTGGTGCGGCCGAACGAGGGGCTGCTGGCCCTGGTGGTGGGCGGCGCGGTGTTCGGGGCGTTCCTGCGCTACGTGCGCGGCGACGACATCCGGCTCAAGTTCTACCCCGCGGTGGACGTGCCGCTCGCCGTGTTCCTGCTGATGTCCACGGTCTGGCCGCTGACCTCGCTGACCCTGCGCGGGCACGTCCCGGGCGGCGAGGAATACGCGGCCATCCTGCCCATGGCCAAGTTGGTCGGCATCTACTTCCTGGTGCGCTATACGGTCACAAATGAGCATCAGATTCTGCGCACAATCCGGTTCATCGTCTGGCCGGGCGCGGTGGTGGCGCTCATCGCGGTGCTGCAGACGTTGCGCTTCCCGCCGGTCACCGCGCTGCTGGACACCCTGTGGAACAGCGGGGCGAACGCCGCCAACCCGGACGAGTTGGGGGACCGGGGCAGTGCAACGCTGGGCTCCCCGATCGCCACCGGCGACGTGGTCATCATCTGCCTGATCCTGGTGCTGTGCTGCGGGGCACGGGGCCTGTTGGGTCGCCGTGAGCGACTGGTCCTGGCGATGATCCTGGGCACCGGAGTGTTCGCCGCCGGCCAGTTCTCCACCTGGATCGCCGCGCTGGTGGGCTTCGCGTTGATCGCCTGGCGGTTCCCCGACCTGCGCAGACAGGCCACCCGGTTTGCTCCGCTGGCCCTGGTCGCGCTGGTCATCGGCGCGCCGGCGTTCCTCGGTCGGCTGGAAGGCATCGGCGAGTACGGCCTGCCGGTGCCGGAGAGCTGGCTGGGCCGCTACGACAACCTGCGCTTCATGTATCTGCCGCACTTCGATTGGGTGACCACTCTGATCGGCGTGTCGCCGGACACCGCGGTGCTGGCCGCCGAGCGGTGGCGCGAGGTCATCTACCTGGAATCCGGCATCCTGTACTTCCTGTGGATCGGCGGGATTCCGCTGCTCGCGGCGTTCCTGTGGCTTTCCTTAAGAGTGTTACGCACCGTACGCCCCGCCATCCGCCATCCGGGTGCCTTCGGGGCGTGCGCTTCAAGTTTGGAAATCGTTTGGTTGTTCTTGCTCGTTCTTACTCTCATTGACCCACATCTTCAGCTCCGCGGCACCGGAGACCTGATCTTCACGTTGCTGGCGATCACTGTTGGAGGGATCGATGCCCGACGTCGGACTTGACTCCGCACTGCCTGAGACGGCGACGTGGGAGTCAGTTGCGCGGCGTGCTGTGGATCTGACGGTGACCATCGTCGCCCTCCTGGCGCTGGCCATTCCGCTGATCGTGATCGGCTTGGTGATCCGGTGGACGAGTGTGGGTCCGGCGCTGTTCCAGCAGCGGCGGGTGGGCTACGGCGGCAAGACGTTCACCATGTACAAGTTCCGCACCATGCGCACCGGGGTCGGCGACGAGATGCTGCGCGAGCTGATCGCGGCCGAGCTGCGCGGCGAGGACACCTCGGTGGACGGCAGCTACAAGCTGGACGGTGACCCCCGGGTCACCCCGATCGGGGCATTCCTGCGCAAGACCAGCCTGGACGAGCTGCCGCAGCTGATCAACGTCCTGTTCGGTGACATGTCGCTGGTGGGTCCCCGGCCGTGCCTGGAGTGGGAAGCGCGGATGTTTCCCTCGGAGTTTCAACCACGGTTCTCGGTGCGTCCCGGGATCACCGGTCTGTGGCAGGTCAGCGGGCGCTCCACGGTGAGCACCCTGGAGATGCTGCACCTGGACCTGACCTATGTCCGCACCCGCAACCTGATCGGCGACCTGTCCATCCTGGTCCGCACGGTCCCCTCCATGCTCCGGGAGAGCGGCGCTCGATGACCACTCTGTTCGTCGCGACCACCGGGGGACATCTGGCCCAGCTGGACCAGCTGTCCCGACGCATCCCGGTGGACCCGGATTCGGTGTGGGTCACCCACGCCAACGAGCAGAGCACCTCGCTGCTGGCCGACCGTGACGTGGAGTACGTGCCCTACATCGGGTTCCACTCGGTATCCGGAGTGCTCAAGACCGTCCCGCACGCGCTCCGCCTGCTGCGTGAGCGGAAGATCACCCGGGCGGTGTCCACCGGCTCCGGCATCGCGCTGGCCTACCTGCCCTACCTGGCCGCGCGCGGCGTCGAGTGCCACTACATCGAGAGCGCCGCGCGGGTCTCCGGCCCGTCCGCCACCGGGAAGCTGCTGCGCCGGGTGCCCCGGGTGCGCACCTACGCCCAGTACCCGCACTGGCCGGACAGCGGCTGGTCCTACGGAGGCAGCAGCTTCGACATCTACCTACCCGCGGAGCAGCCCCGTGAGCTGGGCGACACCGTACGGGTGGTGGTTACCGTGGGCACCGCCGCCGAGTTCCCGTTCCGCCGGCTGATCGAGCCGCTGGTGCCTCTGCTGGCCGAGGACGGGCCGTTGAGCAAGGCCACCGAGCGGCCGGTGGAGGTGCTCTGGCAGACCGGCTGCACCCCGGTGGACGGGCTGGGCATCGAGCCTCGGCCGTTCATGCCGGCCGCCGAGCTGGACGCCGCGCTGGCCCAGGCCGACATCGTCGTCGCGCATGCCGGCACCGGATCCGCGCTGGCCGTGCTGCAGGGCGGCCGGAAGCCGCTGATGGCCCTGCGGCTGGAGCGGTTCGGCGAGGCGGGCGACGACCACCAGAAGGACCTGGCCGCCGAGCTGAGCCGGCGAGGACTGGCCACCACCATCGCAGACCCGGCCGAACTGACCGCCGACGACCTGCTCGGCACGCTGAACACCAGCGTGGTCAAGACGGACAACCCGCCGCCGTTCCGGCTGGTCGACGCGCGCACCGGCGCGGTTCTGCGCTAACCACGTCTCCAGCTGTCGCCTCAGGAGCGCGCTACAGGGAGCACACAGCTCGGACACAGACGCCGTTCCTAGCGTCGGGGTGTGTCCCAGATATCCGCGCTGCCGGGCCGGCCCGCCGAGGCCGCGCCGCTCACCGTCACGGTGACCGATCAGCCCTCCCCCGCCGCACTGGCCCAGTGGCGCCAGCTGGTGGCCAGCTCGCCGGATGGCGACGTCGCACAGCTGCCCGAGTGGGCCGGGCTGCGCGCCACGGTGGGCTTCCAGGTGCGCTACGTGCTGGTGCACGCCGGCCCCGGAGGCGAGCTGCTCGGCGGCGCGCAGATCCTGGAGCGGCCGCTGCCGCTGCTCGGCCGGGTGGGGTACCTGCCGTACGGGCCGCTGATCGCCGAGGGGCCGGACGCCCACCCAGCGGTGTCCGCCGCGCTCTGCGCCGCGCTGACCGAACTGGGCCACACCCGGCTGCGGATGCTGTTCGTGCAGCCGCCGGCGGCCGGCGAGGCAATCAGCCGCGAGCTGCGGCAACGGGGGTTCCGTGACTCCGAGGCGAACATCGCCCCCCGCCAGACCCTGCGCCTGGACCTGACCCGCGAGCTCAGCGCGCTGCGTGGCGGGCTGAGCAAGCGGCTGCGCACCTGGACCAACCGGTGGGAGTCTCGGGGCGTCACGGTCCGCCTGGGCACTCAGTCCGACGTGCCGGTGTTGGCCGAGCTGCTGGCCCGCTCCGGGGAGCACCAGGGATTCGCCGCGGTGTCCGCCGACTACCTGAGCACGCTGCTGCGCGACCTGGGCGGTGAACCGGGCCGCGAGGATGGCCACGCGGTGCTGTTCGTCGGCGAGCTGGCCGGCCGCCCGGTCGCCGCGGCCCTGTTCAGCCGCTGCTCCGGCACCCTGAAGCTGCGCTTCGCCGGCATGGATCGGGACGAGGCGGCCAGCCGGAGCAACGTGCCGGCGGCGGTGCAGTGGCACGCCATCGAATGGGCTCGGCGGGCCGGGCTGCGCTGGTTCGACTTCGGCGGTATCAGCGCCGAGACGGCCGCCGCGCTGGCTCGCGGCGAGCCGCGCGACTCGATGCGCGGGGTGGACCGGTTCAAGGCCAGCTTCGGCGGCCAGCTCTACCACGCCGCGCCACCCGTCGAGCTGATCTCCAATCCGGTGCTGCGGGCGGGCTACGACCTGTCCCGGCGCTGGCCACTCGGGCGGCGGCTGATCGAGCTGGCCAAGGCCGCATTGCGCACCGGCCGGCTCCGCTGAGCTGAGTCGGGCAGAGCTGAGTCGGGCTGAGCTGAGTCGGGCTGAGCTGAGGTGAGCTCACTGACTGAGCGTGATCATCAGTTTCGGCGGCTTCCCGACAGCGGTGAAACGGGGCGGGGGGCGCCGAGCGATAGGCAGCAGAGGGGCGGCCGAATCCGGTCACCGCGATAGGCACGAAACAGGCAAGGTGGACCCGCATGTCTGAGCGCAAACCGACCACTCCGAACCAGTACTCCGCGATTCGCGCGCTGCGACTGGACGCGTGGCGGGTGCCCAGCACCGAACCGACCGACCGCTTGCTCGGCTCGCTCACTCCGGTCCTCGGCGAATTCGCGCCGGTCCGACGGGTTGCCGTGGTACCCGCCCAGCGCACCGCCCCCGAGGTCGCCGACCGACTGCGCTGGACCAGCTGACCACCCCGCACTACCGACGAAGCGGCCGGCCGGCCGGCCCCGAACACCGACCTCACCCAGCCAAGGATCGCACCCAGATCCGGACCCAGACCCGATACGACCTCCGCTTCCCCGGGCGGCGGATCCCCCCGATACCCGCCGGGTAGGACCGCGCGGGGCAGCCGGCCCAGGCCAGGTATCGTGAGCTTCGAGACGCTCACGGTCAGTAGCGGCAGGCCTGAACCCGCGACCGGCGGAGATCCCGTCGGCGCAGTACTCGAGGAGAGCACCGTCAACGCGATTTCCCCGGCCGATCCCCGCACGGACTCGAAGTGGCGGCAGCTGGCCAGCGGACCGGCTGGCGGCCTGTTCACCTCCCCACCCTGGATCCAGGCCGTCTGCGACAGCTACGGCTTCACTCCCGAGGCGCGCATCTCCGAGGCACCCGACGGCACTCCGGTGGGGGGTTTCGCGTGGGTCACCGTCTCCGACATCCGAGGCGAGCGGATCTCCGCGCTGCCCTTCTGCGACCGCGCCGACCCGATGCTGACCGGGCCGGATGCCTGGCCCGGCCTGGCCGACGAGGCACTGGCCACGGGCACCCCGCTGACCCTGCGCTGTTTCTCGGACAACCCGGCCACCGCGGATCCCCGGCTGCGCTCGGTGGGCGAGGCGGCCTGGCACGGCACCCCGCTGGACTGCACCGAGGACGAGCTGTACACGCGGATCAGCTCCACCTCGCGGCGCAACCTCAAGGCGGCCGACCGCAACAACGTGACCGTTGCGGCCAGCACCGAGCTGGACGCGGTACACGCCTTCCACCGACTGCACGTGCGGCTGCGCAAGAACAAGTACCGGCTGCTGGCCCAGCCGGTGGAGTTCTTCGAGCGGATCTGGCAGCAGTTCACCGGGACTGGGTCAGACACAACAGCGGTGATCACCCTGCTGGCCGAGGTGGACGGCGAGGTGGCCGCCGGGGCGATGTACCTGGTCTGGGGCGACACGCTGTACTACAAGTTCGGCGCCTCGTTGTCGGAGTTCTTACCGATGCGGCCGAACGACGCGCTGTACTGGGCCGCGCTGAAGCTGGCGCTGTCCCGCGGCCTGCGCGCGGTGGACTGGGGCATCTCCGATCTGGACCAGCCCGGGTTGGTCTCCTACAAGCGCAAGTGGGCCAGCGAGGAGCGCCGCGTGGTCACGCTGCGTGGCGGTCCGGATCCGACGCCGAAGACCGAGGTGGGCACCATGCTCGGTGAGCTCACCCGGCTGTTCACCGAGCCGTCCGTGCCGGACGAGATCAGCACTCAGGCCGGCGCGTTGCTCTACCGACACTTCTGCTGACACCCGAGCTGAACTAGAGGGGTTGCACGCATATGACGCAGGACGCGCGGCGAGTGGTCATTCTCGGCCAGGGCTACGTGGGGTTGCCGGTCTCCATGCGGGCCGTGCAGGCCGGGTTCGACGTGGTCGGGTTCGACGTGGCCAAGGACCGGGTGGACCGGCTGCGCAGCGGCAAGACCTTCATCGACGACATCACCGACGACGAGATCGCCGCCGCGCTGGCCACCGGGCGGTTCACCCCGTCCTGCGACCCGGCCGACCTGACCGACTTCGACGTGGCGGTCATCTCGGTGCCGACCCCCCTGCGGGACGGCGCGCCCGACCTGTCCTACATCGAGAAGGCCACCGACAGCATCGGCCCGTACGTGCGGCCGGGCTGCTGCGTGATCCTGGAGTCCACCACGTATCCCGGCACCACCGAGGAGGTCGTGGTGCCCCGGTTGGAGGCGATCAGCGGGCTGTGCGCCGGCGCGGACTTCCACGTCGGGTTCTCCCCGGAGCGGATCAACCCCGGTGACCCGGTCTACGGCCTGAAGAACACGCCGAAGATCGTCTCTGGGATCGATGAGGCGTCGCTGAACGTGGTGGCGGAGTTCTTCGGGGCGCTGGTCGACAAGGTGGTGCCGGTGTGCGGCACCCGGGAGGCCGAGCTGGCCAAGCTGCTGGAGAACACCTTCCGGCACGTGAACATCGCGCTGGTCAACGAGCTGGCGATGTACTGCCACGACCTCGACATCGACGTGTGGTCGGTGATCGACGCGGCGGCCAGCAAGCCGTTCGGCTTCATGAAGTTCACCCCCGGCCCCGGGGTGGGCGGGCACTGCCTGCCGATCGACCCGTCCTACCTGTCCTGGCAGGTGCGTCGGACGCTCGGGCGCAACTTCCGCTTCGTGGAGATCGCCAACGACGTCAACGACCACATGCCCGACTACGTGGTGCAGCGCGCCACCGCGCACCTGAACAACGTGCGCAAGGCGGTCAACGGTGCCACGATCCTGCTGATCGGGTTGGCCTACAAGCCGAACTCGGGTGACGCCCGCGAGTCTCCGGCGATCGCGGTGGCCAACCGGCTGGCCGAGCTGGGCGCTTCGCTGCGCGCGGTGGACCCGCTGATCCCGGCCGACCACGTGCCCGCCGGAATCGAGATCGTGGACTGCAGCGAGGCCGAGGTGACCGGCGCGGACCTGGTCATCGTGCTCACCGACCACGACGTGGTGGACTGGCCGCTGCTGGAGAAGCACGCCGAGAAGGTGCTGGACACCCGCAACCGGCTGCGCCACGCCCCCGGAGTCGACACCCTCTAGCAGCCGCACCGAACCGCGCCGGCGCCCGAGCTCAGAACCGCACCTCTCGCCCCGCACCGCACACACCGTCCGTACGCGGCACACGAGTTCCGACGTGGGTGCGGCGCACCCGCGATGTGTGCGGTCGGCCGCGGCGTGGTGCGGGCAGGTCCTGGTTGGCCGTGATAGCCCGGAACTCGGCCCTCATCCTGGCCAGGTCGCGGTCTTCCACGTCGGTGCTGCCGAGCATCTCACGCGCAGCACGGGGCCGACGCCCCTGCTGGCGGTAGTGGTTGCGCTCCAGGCCGTAGACCAGCAGCGCGAAGACGATCACCATGAGCACTGATGGAGTCATGGCACCAAGTGTGCGATGGTAAAGATAGTGCCACCAGTGGCAGGTCTGCCCCTTATCCACAAAATCCCGCCAGCTATGCTGTCGCCATGCTTCGGACCGTCTCCACCGTGCTCATCGATGGTGTCGCACCCTTCGAGTTCGGCGTGGTCTGTGAGGTGTTCGGCATCGACCGCACCGACGACGGGGTGCCGCCGTTCGAGTTCCGGGTCTGCGGTGAGCGACCCGGCGAGCCCCTACCCTCCGGCGTTGGGGTGTCCTTGACGCCGCACCACGGGCTGGACGCACTCGTGGACGCCGACCTGGTCGCGGTCCCGGCGGCCCAGATCCGCGAGCACTACCCGCCGGCGGTGCTGGACGCGCTGCGCCTGGCCGCCGACCGAGGCGCCACCCTGCTGTCCGTGTGCAGCGGCGCCTACCTGCTCGGTGCCGCCGGGCTGCTGGACGGCCGCAAGTGCACGATGCACTGGCACCACGCCGCCGAGTTCGCCGCGCGCTTCCCCAAGGCCGACGTCGACCCGGACGTGTTGTTCGTGGACGACGGCAACATCATCAGCAGCGCCGGCACTGCGGCCGGCATCGACGCCTGCCTGCACCTGGTGCGCCGCGAGCTGGGCTCGGGCGTCGCGACGATCATCGCCCGCCGGATGGTGGTGCCACCCCAGCGGGAGGGTGGCCAGCGCCAGTACATCGAGGAGCCGATGCCGCCGGACGCGGACAGCCTGCAGCCGCTGCTGACCTGGATGCTGGACACCATGGCCACCGAGCACACGGTGGCCGAGCTGGCCCGCCGGGCGCGGCTGTCCGAGCGCACGTTCGCCCGGCGGTTCCTGGCCGAGACCGGCACCACCCCGCACCGCTGGCTGTCCGCCCAGCGGGTGCTGCACGCCCGCCAGCTGCTGGAGCAAACTCACCTGAGCATCGACGAGATCGCCCAGCAATGCGGGTTCGGCGGCGCCGCCCTGCTGCGCCACCACTTCCACCGCGCCGTGGGCGTCACCCCCACCGATTACCGGCGGACCTTCGCCTGCACCACATCCGAAAGCCTCGCCGCCCAAGCCGCAACCCCAGCCCCCGCCGGCGCCTAACCGCAGGCAGTAGCGTCCCAGGGAGCGCGAGGGAAGCGCGGAGAGTCAACGGGTGATCTGGCGGGCCAGGTAACCGGGTGCTCGGCGCAGTCGGCGCGCGGCGGTGGCCAGCGTGCCGGGGCGGACGTGCATGCTGTCCGAGGGCAGCCGCTTGCCGCGCAGCGCACCCCGCACCGCCCGGTGGTCGTAGTCCACCGCGAAATACCGCACCCCGACCGGGCTCACTTCAAGCCCGGCCTCGGCGAACTCGAGCAGCGCGAACCTGGCCAGCGGCTGGCGCTCGCGCTGCCTGGACTGCCCGACGGAGCCGGGGTTGACCAGATACCGAGAACCAGACCGCAACCGCGCCGACCCGTCCACGCTGCGCTCCGGCTGGTCACCGGGGCCCTGCTGGTAGAGCCACGCGCGGTGGGTGTGACCCAGAATCAGGACGCTGGCCGAGGGATGCGCGGTGGCCAGCCGGGCCAGCTGCGCCTCGGCCCGCGCCTCGGTCCGCACGTACTCCTCGGGGTCGCTCAGCGAGCCGTGCGCCATCACCAGGCCGGGCAGCTCCACGGCGCGGGGCAGCGCGGCCAGGTAGGCCCGCGTGTCCGGGTTCAGCGCCGCACGGGTCCAGTCCAGCGACTCCCTGGCCCGCCGCGAGCACCGCTGCCCGGACAGCTCGCCCAGCGCCACCAGCTCGTGGTTCCCGGCGATGCACACCGGGTCCAGCGCGGCCAGCTCGGCGACGCACTCGTTCGGCTGCGGCCCATAGCCGACCACGTCCCCGGCGCACAGCCACCGGTCCACCCCCTGGCCGGCCAGACACCGCACGGCGGCGGTCAGCGCGGGGAGGTTGGCATGGATGTCGGAGAGCAGGCCGTAGCGCACCAGAGCGCTCAGCTGAAGTCGCCGGTGCGGACCCGCGCCATGGCCATGCCGATGAACGGCATGGGGTCGCGCCACGACCAGAAAGCCGTGGCCTGGCAGCGCGCCGCGAAGGCCGCCCACCTCGGGTACGAAACACCGCTGTCCCGGGCGGCCAGCAGGTCCTTCGGATGCACCCAGGTGACCGGGCGCGGGTGCACGGCCAGGGCGGGGCGGGGCCGCCCGGTCAGGTCGGCGTACACAGCGGCCGGAATGTTCACCCCGGCCCGCGCCCCCGGGTGCATCCACAGGCTGGTCCGCGCGTTGATCTCGAACAGCAACAGCCGGCCGTCCGGGGCGCGCTTGAAGTCGAACTTGGCCACCCCGCGCAGGTCCAGCAGCTCGACCAGCTTGCGGCCGGCGTGCAGCACATCCGGTTCCTCGGTGATGGACAACGACGTGGTGAAGCCGCACTCCACCGGATAGGTGCGGATCTTCTTCCCGGTGAACTCGGCGACCACCTCGCCGGTCGCGTCGGCGTAGACGTGGTAGCTCTCGATGGCGCTCTCCGGGCCGTCCACGTACTGCTGGGCGACCAGCGTGCGGCCCATCGCGGCCAGCTCCGGCCAGACCGCCCGCAGCCGGGCCTCGTCGTCCACCACCAACGCCTTGACCTTCACCCCGCCGGCATCGGCGATGTGTCGCCAGCCTCGGTCCCGCCGCTCCGGCTTGATGATCAGCGGGTAGCCCAGCTCGGAGAGATCCGGCGGCTCGGCACCCGGGTCCGGCGGGAGGATCGTGGTGGCCGGCACCGGGAGGGAGAGCCGCTCGGCCAGGGTGGAGAACAGCGCCTTGTCGGCCATCGCCTCGACCAGCTCGGCGTCCGGGATGGCGAACCGGAATCCCCGCCCCAACCGGTCCCGGTGCCGGGAGGTGAACAGCAGCGCCTGGTCGGAGGAGTAGAAGAGCACCGGCGGCTCGGCCTGGGCGCGAGCCCAGGCCACCAGGCGGTCGGCCAGCGCCTCGTCGTGCGCCTCCAGCGGTTGGGTCCAGTCCCAGTGGAACACCGAGTTGACCTTGGACGAGTACTTGGTCGAGTCGCTGGGAGTGGACACCACCGAGCACGGCAAGCCAGCCATTTGCAGTGAGCGAACCACCTCGATTGCGCCGCCACCGATCACCAAGGCGATCGGCAGCGCGGTGCGATCAAGAGCCACGTACTCCCCCATCCATCGACCGGCTCGCTCATGCCGATCGGTTCGTTTCTCCGCCTGTCTACGCGGCACGAATTTCAGCTTCAGGAGACAGGACGTTACTGAGCGCCGCCAGTTGGACGGGGATGGGGGCAGCCATCTGAAGCGCCCTGGAGCCGAACTTTATACCCCGAACGGGCTAATGTGCTCCGGCCTTCGGCCGAGTGGAAAATGGCGCCGCCGAGCACTCTCCGCCACTCACTGGAACGAACCGGTCACTTCCAGGGTGCGCCCGGTGAACTCGGCAAACGCCGCCGAGCCGGCCCCGCGCTGGACCACCCAGGGCCGCCGCCTCACTCGTCTGGCCGCCGCCGAGAAACGACCCTGACGCCCGGTGATCACGTGTTTGCGCAGGTCCAAGAGGCAAGCGGCCATTCGAGTGGCGTCGGCCGGCGCGGCCAGCACGCTGGAGAGGTCACGGGTAGTGACCGTTTTTGTCGTCACCGCTGGCCGTATCGCCTTTGCGCAACTGGGCCAAGTGGGAGCGGCCTCTGCTCTCAGCGCGATCTCAGGGAAGCCGATCTTCCCGGGCGTGTCGAAGCACGGCGGACGAAACGGGGTCGGTGCGGCACTCAGCTCATCGCCAATACGCGGCTGAGTGCCGGCGCGATATCAGTCAAGCGGCGCACCGGCTGGAATTGGCCACCGCCCCGGGTGGCCAATGCGCTCGCCGCTCGCGTGGCCTCCTGGGTGGGCAGCGGGCAGAGCACGTGCAGCCGGTCGATCCCGTCCAGCGCGGTGGCCGGCTCGGCGCCGGTGGTGTGCAGACAGTCGGACAACAGCACCACGATGCGCTCGTCGGCGGCCGCCCTGGCCAGCTGGCGGCTCGCTTCCCGCAGTGCCCCGGCCAGGTCGGTCATGCCGTGCCCGCGCAGGCTGACCAGGTCGGCCACCAGATCCTCCGCCTGCCGGTGCACCCCCTGCGGGGCGAGCACCTGGACCTCCTCGCTGAACGCCAGCACGCTGGTCTCCAGCCGGCGGCCACCGCTCCCCCCACCGGCCAGCACCACCCCGGCCGCCGCCACCGCCGCCAGCGCCACGGCCAGCCCGCTCATCGAGCCGCTCGAATCCACCAGCAGGCAGACCGCCTTGCGGTGCGCGGTCCAGGACCGGGTGACCAGCTCGTCACTGCTCGGCGGCCACCTGCCGGACCACTGGTCCAGGGTCCGTTCCAGGTCGAGGTCGCCCTCACCGCTCCGCCCGGGGCCGAGCCGGCGGGTACCCCGCGACCTGCTCGCCCCGGTGCGGCCCAGCTGGATGAACACCCGGCCGGCCAACCGCCGCGCGGCCGCTCGTAGCTCTCGGTCGGTGGCCCTGGCCAGGTCGGCCAGCAGTGCGGCGGCGGCGTCCGGATCGGCGGCCAGCGCGGCATTGAAGGCGTCCTCGTCGAGCTCACCGGCCTTCGGCGAGACCTTGGCGAAGGCCTCGTGCCGGGCGGCCAGCTCGGCCCGCCCGGAGGTGCGCCCGGACTGGTCCCGGCGTGGGCGCGAGCGGCGTTGGAAGCCTGCCTCCGGTTCGGGTGGCAGGCCGTCACCTTTTCCCTGGCCGCCCGGGGGCCGCTCGCCGGACGCGTCCTGGGAGCCGGGATCGTCGGGGCCCGGGGGTTCTGGCTCGTCGGCCGGCCACAGCGCCTCGAGCAGCTCGTCGATCACCGACTCGGCGGTGCGGTCCACCCCGTCGGCCACTCGGATCCGGCCGGACAGCGCGGCGTAGGCGGCGTCCCGGGCGGTCTCCCGCGCCATCCGGGTCTCCCGGCGCAGCCTGGTCAGCCCGGTGAGCAGGTGCACCAGGTCGATCGCGCCGCGCACCGAGGAACCCATCCGCACGTCACGGTGCTCCCTGGTGGCCCTGGTCAGGCCCACCGACAGCTCCACCACCTGCCCGTTGGTGCCAGTCATCGCGGTGGTGATGGCGCGTTCGGCGGCCTCGTCCTGGTAGCCGAGCACCACCCGGCACATCCGGTCCGCGATGGCCTGGCTGACCCTGGCGGTACCCACCGCGTCGAACGGGTTCATCGCGGCGATGAGCCGGAACTTGTCCCCCGCGTACACCGTGCCCAGCCGGGGCACCGCGATCTCGCCCTCGGTGAGCACGGTGATCAGCACGTTCAACGTCTCCTCGGGCACCCGATTGAGCTCCTCGAGGTAGAGCAGGCCGCCGCCACGCATCGCGGTGAGCAGCGGCCCGTCCAGGAAGCTGGCCGGGAGGTAGCCCCCGGACAACACCTGGGAGGGGTCGTAGGCGCCGATCAGCCGGGCCGGGGTGAGCTCGGCGTTGCCCTCGACGAAGACGACCTCTTGGCCGGTCTCCCGGGCGATGGACCGCAGCAGGGTGGACTTCCCGGTGCCGGGCGGACCCTCGATCACCACGTGCCGGCCGGTGTCCAGCGCCACGGTCAGCACCTCACGCTCGCGGCGCAGTCCGACGATCGGCGGTGCTGGGTTCACGTGCTCCTCCGGGGGCGTTGAAGCCGGCGGCCGTGCCGGGAGACGCTTTCCCGGACACGGCCGCTGTTGGTCTGCTGTGGCGAGAATTTAATCGTAAATAATCACGCCTCGGACATTCTTGCCGTCGAGCAGGTCCTGGTAGCCCTGGTTGATCTCGTCCAGCGTGTAGGTAGTGGTGATCAGCTCGTCCAGCTTGAGCTGGCCGGCCTGGTACATGTCGACCAGCCGGGGGATGTCCTTGAACGGGTCACCGGAGCCGAACAGCGAGCCCTGGATGCGCTTCTCGAACAGGGTGAGCAGCGCGCCGGGGAACTCGATGGTGTTCTTGTTCGGGTCGGCCAGCCCGGTGATCACAACCGTGCCGCCCTTGCGGATGCAGTGGATCGCGTTCGTGGTGACCTCTGTGTCCACAATGCCCACGGTGATGATCGCCTTGTCCGCGCCGACCCCGTGGGTGAGCTGTTGGACCAGCTCGTGGGCCTCCTCGGCGCTGGCCACACTGTGCGTGGCACCCATCTTCTCGGCCATCTCCCGCTTGTTCGCCAGCGGGTCGATCGCCACCACGTTGGCCGCGCCGGCCAGCGCGGCGCCCTGCACCGCGTTGATCCCGATGCCGCCGATGCCGTAGATGGCGATGGTGTCGCCGGGCTCGGTAGCGGCGGCGTGCACCGCGGAGCCGAAGCCGGTGGGCACCCCGCAGCCGATCAGCACCGCCTTGTCCAGCGGCACATCGTCGGCCACCTTGATGCACGAGGTCTCGGAGATCGTGGCGCGCTCGGAGAACGTGCCGATCATGCACATGGCGCCGAGGTCCTCACCATCCAGGTGGAACCGGAAGGTGCCGTCCGGCATGCAGCCTTCCAGGATGGTGGCGCCCAGATCGCACAGGTTGGACTTCCCGCTCGCGCAGAACCGGCAGTGCCCACACACCGGCAGGAACGAACAGATCACATGGTCACCGGGCTTGAGCCGGGTCACCCCCTCGCCGACTTCCTCGATGATCCCGGCGCCCTCGTGGCCACCGACGATCGGGAAGCGCGGCACGATGTCGCCGTGGCGCAGGTGCTCATCCGAGTGGCACAGCCCAGCGGCGACGTATTTGATCAGCACCTCACCGGCCTTGGGCGGGTCCAGATCGACCTCGACAATCTCGAAGTCCTTGTTCACTTCGCGCAGAATCGCGGCCTTGGTCTTCATTGACCCTCCAGTGCGGCGGTTCGTGTCGATGGGTTACCCAAGCCGGTCCACAGCCACGCGGACCGACTGGACGAGGACGTACTACTAACCGTTCTTAGCACCGCACGGTTGTCTACGGAAGATCCCGGACGGACCACCACCCCTCTCTCAGTAACGCGCCGGTAATGTCCGACGGCGCTTAAAAACTGGCCGCCGCCAGTCGTCGTAAGGGGAGACTCCATCCGTGCAATCCATCATCCAACCGCTCGAGCCACAGCAACGCGAGCTGTGCGGAAAACAGACGATCAAGCTCCGGCACAACCTGGCCGGCAACGACCTCTTCTCCGACGACTCACTCGCCAAACTGATCGAGACGGCGGCGCCGAAGAGCCTGGCCATGCACACCGAGGGCGGCCACGACCCGTCCAACTGGCCGGTGGTGGCCCGAGGTGACGCGCCAGGAGCCCGGGTGCTGGATGCGGCACGGCACGGCAAGCTGTGGATCAACCTGGTGGGCATCACCGAGTGGGACTCCCGGTTCGCCGAGCTGGCCGACCAGGTCTTCGCCGAGTTCGCGAACCAGGTGCCGGGACTGGACGTCGTCAAACACAAGCTGGGCGTGCTGATCTCCTCCCCCAAGGCGACGGTGCACTATCACGTGGACATCCCGGGCCAGGCGATCTGGCAGCTGCGCGGCCGGAAGCGGTTCATGATCTTCCCGGCCAGCGAGCCGTTCCTGAAGCCGGTGGAGCTGGAGGCGGCGGTGCGCTCGGCCACCTACGGGGTGGCCAGCTACCAGCCCTGGTACGACGACTATGCCGAGGTGCACGACCTGGAGCCCGGCGACGCACTGCACTGGCCGCTCAACGGGCCACACCGGATCGAGAACTTCGACGAGCTGAGCGTCTCGCTGACCAGCGAGCACTGGACCCCGGACATCCGGCGCACGTACGCGATGAACTACGGCAACGGTCTGCTGCGCCGCTATGGCTGGACGCCGCGCTCGCGGGCGGTCAGCGGGCCCGCGTTCTGGACGAAGGTGGGACTCACCGCCGCCTACCGCAGGAGCGGACTGCAGAACAAGCTCGGTTACCAGCGCATCCCCACGTTCGTGGTGGACCCGGACGGTCCCAACGGGGTGCGCCCGCTCGCCTAGCCGTCCCACTGACGCCGCCGGGCCGGATCAGTCGTGGACCAGCACGACCTTGACCACCTCGCCCCGGTGCTGCGCCTCGATCGCCTTGTTGATCTGGTCGAACGGAAACTTGGTGATCATCTTGTCGAACGGGAAGCGGCCGTCCCGGTGCAGCTGGACCAGCCGAGGGATGAACTCGTCCGGGACCGCGTCGCCCTCGATGATCCCGTAGAGCTTGAGGCCGATGCTCATCGCCTGGATCAGGTTCAGGTTGATCGACGCGGCCGGGTCGGCGGGCACCCCGACCAGGCCCAGGGAGGCATGCGGGGCCATCGCGGCGAGCGACGCGGTGATCACCGAGGGAATGCCGCTGGTGTCGAAGACGTATTGCACCCCCGTCGGCAGGATGGCCCGGACCTGCGCGGACAGCTCGCCGGCGGCCGGATCGATTGCGTGGGTGGCGCCCAGCTCCATGGCCAGCTCGCGACGGCTGGCGTGTGGCTCCGCGGCGATGATCGTCTCGCAGCCCTGCACCACGCCGCCCAGCACGCCGGCCAAGCCGACCGAGCCCGCCCCGATCACCAGCAGCGATGAGCCGGGGTGCGCGGCCATCGAGTTCATCACCGCCCCGGCGCCGGTCTGGATACCGCAGCCCAGCGGCCCGACCAGCTCCAGCGGGGCGTCCTCAGGCAACTTGACCACGTTGCGCTGGTTGGCCAGGGCGTGGCTGGCGAACGAGGACTGGCCGAAGAAGCAGGAGTGCATCGGACCGTCCGGCGAGCTGATCGGCGCGCTGCCGTCCAGCCGGGTGCCCGCGTAGTTCAGCGGATTGAACTGGTAGCAGTAGGCCGGCGAGCCGAGCTCGCAGTTGGTGCACTGCCCGCAGCTGTTGAAGCTCAGTGCCACCTTGTCACCGGGGGCGACCTTGCTGACACCCTCGCCGACCTCGAGCACCGTGCCCGAGCCCTCGTGCCCGAGCACGGTGGGCTTGGGGATCGGGATCAGGCCGTCGCGGGCCACCAAATCGGTATGGCAGAGCCCGACCCCGGCGATCTTCACCAGCACCTCGCCGGGCCCCGGGCCGTCCAGGGTGAGGGTTTCCAGGGTGAACTCGGCATTCGGTGTGCGCGCCACGGCGGCGGTGATCTCCACGAAGGTCCTCCAGGTGACCGGTGGGGCAGACGGCACAGTCTGGCCGGCCCCGGGGGATCCTCGCATCGCCCCACGGAGAGGCATACATCCCTCGATAGGGGTCGGCCGAGGATCAGTCGGCGAATTTGCCCTGGCGCTTCTGCTGGAACGCCAGCAGCGACTCGCCGATGTCCTCGGTCAGCAGCGCGGAGGCGTTCCAGGTGGCGATCTGGTCCAGCCCGTCGCTGATCGAGTGGTCCCTGGCGTAGGTGATCGCGTGCTTGGTGCCACGCAGCGCCAGCGGCGACTTCGCGGCCAGCTCCCTGGCCAGCTCGAGGACGCCCTTGTGCAGCTCCGCCGGGGAGTCGTAGCACCGGTTGACCAGGCGCAGCTCGGCCGCCTCGGTACCGCTCACCGCGCGGCAGGTGTAGGCAAGCTCCCTGGCCACTCCCTCCCCCACGATCCTGGGCAAGCGCTGCAGCACGCCGACATCCGCGGCCAGGCCCATGTCCACCTCTTTGAGCACGAACTGGGCATCCGCCGAGGCGTAGCGCAGGTCGCAGGCCACCGCGAGGTCCAGGCCGGCGCCGATGCACGCTCCGCTGATCGCGGCCAGTACCGGCTTGCGGCACTTCTCGAACCAGCTCAGCGTGTCCTGCAGGTCGAGCACCCGGCGGCGCAGCTCCTCCCCAGCCCGGCCCGGCTCCATCTCGGTCGGGCGCAGCTCGGCCAGCATGGCCAGGTCGATGCCCGCGCAGAAGTGCTTGCCGTTGCCGCGCAGCACGATCACCCGGGCCTCCGGGTCCGCGTCCAACCCCCTGGCCGCCTCACGCAGCTCCCGCCACATCTCCCCGCTCAGCGCGTTGGCGCGGTCGGGTCGGTTGAGCCGCAGCTCGGCGACGCCGTCCTGGACGGTCAGGGCAAGCGTGCTGAAGTCAGTTGTCACCCTGACTGAATAACACGCCGATCAGTCGTGATCCAGTATCGCCTTGCCGACAACCTTCCGGCCGAGCAGCGCGGCGACGCCCTCATCGAACTGTCGCCAGGAGCCGCGCCAGCCCACGTCCACGGTCAACCGCCCGGCGGCGACCAGGTCCAGCAGGTAGGCCAGGTCGGCACCGAACTCGGTCCCGGCCTCGAAGGACACCAGCGCCTTGGGCGGCCCAACGGTGCCGTACACCGGGAACTCGGCCGGCTCCCCGGAGGTCCAGCCGATGCTCTGCAGCGAGCCGCCCGGGGCCAGCAGCCCAAACGCGAGGACCAGCTGCCGGCCGCCCACGTTGTCCAACACGGCGTCCACCGGAGCGATCCCGTCCAGGCTGGCCACCACCTCGTCGGCGCCCAACTCGGCCAGACCCTCACCCCGGCGGGCGGCGGCCACCACGTGCGCGCCACCGAGCGCGGCCAGCTGCACGGCGTACCGACCCACGCCTCCCGACGCGCCGGTGACCAGCACCCGGCGGCCGAGCAGCGGGCCGGTGGCGCGCAGCGCCCGCAGCGCGGTCACCCCGGCCACCGGCAGCGCGGCGGCCACCGCGAGGTCCACCCCGGGCGGCACCACCGCCAGTTCCTTCGCCGGCACCGCGCGCAGGCTGGCCCACGCACCGGCGTAGCCGAAGGTCAGCACGCGCTCCCCGGCGGCCGGCCCGGAGCCATCCTCCGCCGGCTTCACCACCACCCCGGAGGCGTCCCAGCCGGGCACCGAACCGGGCGCGGCGTTTGGGGCGCTGTTGACGTCGCCGAAGTTCAGCGAGGAGTGCTGGACCTCCACGAGCGCTTCGTTCGGAGCCGGCGTGGGGTCTGGCGCCTCCCCGAGCGTCAGGCCGGACGGGGAACCGGGGGTAACCACCAGTGCGCGCATCGGTACTGCCTCTCCAGGACGACGTCGGACCCGCAGTCTGGTGGGACGAACCTCGGCGGCGGTACCGGTATTCCGTGCCGCTATCCCGTACCGCCGCCGTGGCCCTCGGACTGGGGCCGGTCTGGCTCCGGCTGCCGCCAGGTGCGGGCATAGCGCTCCGCGTCTGCCTGGCGCACCTCCGAGTTGGCCTCATCCCGGACCTGTTGCGCGGTGCCCACCGGATAGCCCGCCTGGGCCACCCGGTGCTCGACGATCTCGTACATGTAGGCCCCGCTGTAGAGCAGCCCGAGCAGCAGGCCGGCGGTCACCGCCGCCACCCGCACCGCGAGCGAGCCGGGCACCAGCAGGAGCAACGCCACGACGAACGGCGCGACCTGCACCAGCGCGCGGGCGAAATGCCGCAGCGCCCAGGTCCGACCGGTGAGGTCGTGCAGCACCCACTCCCGGTAGCCGGCCGGCAGCCGGCCACCGACGGCGTACCACAGCCAGCGGACCGGACCCGGACGCTGCAGCGCCTCGGACGCGCCCTCCGGACCGGGCTCGATGCGTTCCGACGCTCTCTGCTCGGGCTTGGCCATCACACGCACCTGGATCCCCTTCTCGCGTCAGCAACAAGCATTTGGTACACCAACGAGCGATACACCAACCCTTGGTACACCAAGGTAATGTACGCTCGCCGTCGTGGGTACCCGTAGTGACTTGGCCGACACCGACCTGCTCGCCCTCGACCGGCAGGTCTGCTTTGCGCTCGCGGTCGCCTCCCGCACGGTCATCGGCCTCTACCGGCCACTGCTGGAGCCGATGGGCCTCACCCACCCGCAATACCTGGTCATGCTCGCGCTGTGGGAGCACGACCCGCGCTCCGGCCGGGAGCTCGCCAGGCTGCTCCAGCTCGATCCGGGCACGCTGACCCCGCTGCTCAAGCGCCTGGAGTCGGCCGGGCTGCTGGTCCGCCGCCGAGACCCCTCGGACGAGCGGTCACTCGCGGTCACCCTGACCCCGGCCGGACGTGCGCTGCGCAGTCAGGCCGAGCGGATCCCACCGGCGATCATCGAGCGACTCGGCATGAGCCTGCCGGAGCTGCAGGACCTACACGGGGCACTGACCAGGGTGATCGCCGCGGCCACCGCCGCGCCGGACAGCGCCACCCCGGACAGCCCCACCTCGGACAGCGCCGCCTCGGACAGCCGGCAACCCGCCTGATGGGCACCCGCGACCGAGACCCTCGCGGACGCGCCCGCAACGCCCGGCCCCGGGACGCCACCGGCCGGCCGCTTGCCCACGGCGCGCCCGGGGTGGATCGGGTGCCCGAGGACCTGGTGCTGGCTCCGGTCGAGGCGCTGGCGGAGGCGCAACGGCTACTCGACGAGGGTCTCCCGTTCCAGGCGCACGAGGTGCTGGAGGGCGCCTGGAAGGCGGCAACCGGAGCCGAGCGGACGCTCTGGCAGGGCCTCGCGCAGCTTGCCGTCGGCCTGACCCACGCGCAGCGGCAGAACGCCACCGGCGCGGTCGCGCTGCTCGAGCGGGGAGTGGAGCGGATCGGCGCGTTCGCCGCCGAGCCTCCGCACGGGTTGGATGTGGCCGGCCTGTCCGCGCGCGCCACCGCGCTCGCCGCCCGGATCCGGGCCACCGGATTGACCTCGGTGACCCCGGCTGATCTGCGTCCCCAGCTCCGTGGGCGGACACCACCGGGCCCGGCGATTCGGTAATCCCCGGCGGCCACCCACCGCGGACCAGCGCGGAAATGCGGGTATTTACCGACGTGCCGCCGGGCCGTCAGGCATACCGTGAGGTGGGTCAGACGGGCGAGTGGCCGATGGGGGGCCCTGACATGCTGCGCTGCCGGGTGCTCGGGCCGCTCGAGATCGAGGTGGACGGCGGGCAAGTCGACCTGGGCGGCCCGTTGCCGCGCCGGCTGCTCAGCGCGCTGCTGGCCGCCGAGGGCAAGCCCGTCGCCGACGCCACGCTGGCCGAGATGGTGTGGGAATCCGACCCCCCGGCGGTGCTCAGCAGCGCGCTGCAGGTCACCGTGTCCCGGTTGCGCTCGGCACTCGGGCCCACCGGGCGGGAAAGTCTGGCGCGCAGCAGCGCCGGCTACGTCTTCGCCGTCGAGCCCGAGCGCACCGACGCCGGTCAGTTCGTCGCCATGGTGGCCGCCGGGGGTCAACTGCTGAGCGCCGGGGACGCAGCGCGCGCGGCGCACGCCTACGGCTCCGCGCTGGCGCTGTGGCGCGGTGAACCGTGGAGCGAGCTGGGCAGCACGCCGGTCACCACCGGGGCCAGGGCTCGGCTGCGGGAACTGCGCGAGATCGCCCTGGAGGAGCTCCAAGCGGCGCGGCTGGCCTCCGGGGACGCGGCCGGGGCGGTAGCCGCGCTCAGCGAGGCGGTAGCCGCCTCGCCCTACCGGGAACGGCGCTGGGAGCTGCTGGTGCTCGGGCTGTACCGCTGTGGGCGGCAGGGGCACGCACTGGCTGAGCTGCGCCGGGTCCGCGAGCTGCTGGCCGAGGAGCTCGGCGTGGACCCCGGCCCGGCGCTACGCGCGCTGGAGCTGCAGCTGCTCAACCATGACCCCCGGCTGCTGATCGTGGACTCGCCGGCCCCGCCGGTCGGCTTCATCCCGGCCGACCCGACGAGTACCGAACCGACGAGTGCCGGCGGGGATCACCGAGCCTCGGCGGGCGGGGGGCGGCCTTCGCCCCTCGCGCTGGCGCCCTCCCAGCTGGCCGCCCGGGCCAAGGTCACCCGCCCGGTGGCCCGCCCGCTGTCCTCGTTCATCGGGCGTCAGACCGAGTTGGCCTTGCTCGCCGGCCCGCTGGCCACCCGGCGGCTGGTCAGCCTGCTCGGGCCGGCCGGGGTGGGCAAGACCCGGCTGGCCATGGAGCACCTGGCCGGCGCTGCCAGCCAGACGGACGCCTGGTTGGTCCGGCTGTCCGAGGTGGCCACTCCGCAAGGTGTCGCCCTCTCCGTTGCCAGCGCGCTGGGCGTGGCCCGGTCGGCCGGCGACCCGGTACCGGCCATCGAACGGGCGCTGACCGATACCCCCGGCCTGCTGGTGCTGGACAACTGCGAGCACCTGGTCGGCGCGGTCGGCGAGCTCGCCATGGCGCTGCTGGCCAGCTGCCCCCGGCTGCGCATCCTGATCACCAGCCGGGAGCCGCTGGGGGTGGACGGTGAGCACATCGTGGCGGTCCGGCCATTGGCGGTGACCGGGGAGAACGACGTGGACGGGGCGGCGGTGGCGCTGCTGCTCGACCGGGTGGGCGCATCCCGCCCGGGCTGGCGGCCGTCGGCCAGCGAGCTGGCCAGCGCGCGGCAGATCTGTCGGGCCCTGGACGGCCTGCCGCTGGCCATCGAGCTGGCGGCCAGCCGGGAGCGGGCGTTTGGGCTGGCCGGTGTGGCCAGCCACCTGCGCGACCGGTTCGCCGTGCTGGGCGCGACGCCCCGGGGCTCGCTCACCCCGCACGCCACGCTGCGCGCCGCGATCGAATGGAGCGTGGACCTACTGCCCTCGGCCGACCGCGCCATGCTGCTGCGGCTGTGGCCGTTCGAAGGCGGGTTCTCCTGGCAGGCGGCGGAGGCCGTGCAGCCGCCCGGAGCGGTCGGCCGGCCGGTGCTGGCCACCCTGGCCTCGCTGGTGGACCGGTCCGTGGTGATGGCCGACACCGCGACCGCGCCGGCCCGGTACCGGCTGCTGGAGACGGTCCGCGACTACTGCCGGGCCGCCGATCCCGATCCGTCGGCCACCCGCGCCGCGCATGCCGCGTGGACACGCTCCTTCGTCGCCGACCGGGTCGCGCTGACCACCGGCCCGGAGGCCGGCCAGGCGTTCCGCTCGCTCACCGCCGAGCTGCCGAACATCCGCTCCGGCATCGCCCACGACCTGGACCATCACCCGGTGGCCGCACTGCGCACCTCGGCCGCGCTGGAGTGGCTGTGGTCGGCGGCCGGCAGCCTGGCCGAGGGCAGCCGGCTGATCCAGGACGCGCTGCGCGCCTGCCCCTCCGCCGGCCCGGCGGACCGGGTCAACGGGCTGCTCGCGCTGGCCATCGTCACCTTCCACGCGGGTGATCCGGGGGAAACCATCCGGCTGGCCGACGAAGCGATCGCGATGCTCGCCCGCTCACCCGACGGCGGGCGTCCGCTCCTGCTGAAGGCGTTGCGGTACCGGGCGGCCGGCACCGTGCAGTTGGCCGACGTGGCATCCGCCGGGGCCACCGCCGAACGGCTGGCCACCGAGCTGGACCGGTTGCCCACCCCGGCCTGGGTGCACGCTGCCACCGGGCTGGCGGTCGGCGCCGCGCAGCTGATGGCCGGGCGGCGGGCGGAAGGCGAGGCGAGCCTGGTGGCCGCCCGCGACCTGAGCTACCGCTGCGGCTACCTGTGGGGACAGGGCACCGGGGAGCTGCTGCTGGCCTGGAACCTGCTGAGCGACCGCGAGGTGCCCGAACGGACCGCCGCCCAGGCGCTGCGCTCACTGCAGCGGGCGCTGGCCGCGTTCACCGAACAGTCCAACGGCACCGACCTGCTGAGCGTGCTCTACGCCGGCGCGCACGCGCTGCCCTACCTGGACCGGAGCACCGACGCGATCCGGTTGCGGGCCGCGGTTGTCGAGCACGCCGAGCGCTTCGGCGCCGATCACCGCCGCTACGTGCACCTCGCCGGGGCGGGCTTCGAGACACGGCTGGACCAGGCCGTGTCGCCGGGCGAGCGGGCCGGCGCGGAGCGGGACGGCCGGGCGCTGAGCTGGCCGGCGATGCTCCAGCTGTTCAGCGAGACGGCCAACGCGGCGCTGCCGGCCGTGGTCGCGGTCGGTCCCGAAGCCAACCCGGCGATGGCCCAGCCGCCGACCTGACTCTTTACGAGGAACGTCCCTCCAGCGGAACCAGCACGTCCGCCGGTGCCAACTCTGATGCGTCCAGTGCCGCGCGCACCCGGCCACCGTGCTCGGTGAGGGTGCCGTTGGGCGGTATCCCGGCCACGCTGGCGATGTCCTCCATCCGCCCGATGCCGCCGACCGACCCCCAGTACCCGTCCTTGATCTCGCGCAGCTGCACCCAGACGCGCGCGGCGTCCGCGTCGCTGTACGGGGTGCCCTCCACGGTGAGCACGTGCTCGGTCACCGCGCGCACCAGCCGGGTGCGGTTGACCAGCCGGAACGGCCCGGATAGCGCCGGCGAGCCCTCCGGAATGGTGAGCACCACCCGGTAGACCGGGACCCGGGCGGGCCGTCCGCCGATCTGGATCGCGCCGAGCGGACGCTCATCGAAGAAGCACCAGGCGAGGGCCCGCACGTAGGAGGTGTCCGGCGCGCCCTCGGCAGCGAGCAGCGCGGCGGTCAGCCGGCTGGCCAGCTCGTCCTTCCCGGAGGCGGTGAGCAGCCCGGCCGGCAGGGTGACGTCGATCATCGGCATGGTTCGTCTCCCCGCCCGATCAGCACCCGGAGCGGACGCCGCTGCCCCGCTGGTTGCTGGTTCATGGCGGCAGAGTGCCGGAAGGACCTTCCGACCTCCTTACAACGCCGACCGGGTCGGCTGCAAGGTGATCGCAAGGTGCACCGGCGACTGTATGGCCGGTCGCGGACGCATGCGCCGGTGCGGTCCCCCCGAAGGACCACCCCGACGGCGACGTGCCACCGGCCGCCAGTCGACGCACCGCCGGAGGGGACACCCGAATGAGCCCGACCACCAGACGCATGCTGCCCATCGCGACCGCGGTGGCCGTTGCGCTGTCTCTCAGCGCGTGCGCCTCGCCGTGGGCCAAGGGCGGCCACGCGGGCTCGACCAGTTCCTCATCGGTCAGCACGTCGGACAGCGCGGCCGAGAACGCCGCCGCCAACTCGACATCGGGGAACGGCCAGGCCGCGTC
The DNA here is from genome assembly GCA_036402515.1 of Pseudonocardia sp. Taxonomy (GTDB): domain Bacteria; phylum Actinomycetota; class Actinomycetes; order Mycobacteriales; family Pseudonocardiaceae; genus Pseudonocardia. The sequence continues at coordinate 1,799 of DASWST010000169.1, read as the reverse complement.
GCCGGGCTCCGCTCTGCCGCCGGCCAACGCGCTTTCGCCGAACGACCAGGCCGAGTACTGCAAGCGGACCAGCCCGCTCGAGGTGGCGCTGCCCTCCGAGGACGGCCGACGCCAACCCTCGGCCGACCTGAAACGCCAGGCAGAGATCTGGACCGAGCTGGCCAACTACAGCCCCGGTGCGCTGCGCACCGACGTCGCGCTGCTGGCCAACGACTACCAGGCGCTGGCCGATGGCAGCCGCACGCTGCCGCAGGTGGACAACGAGGTGCAGGTGGCCTTCGGCCGGGTCAACGACTACCGCAACCTGATCTGCCTGACCCAGGAAGAACGCGACAAGACCGGGAACTGACCACCCCCTCGGCCGCCCGGCGGGTGCGCGTTCCCGTTCTTCCAAGACAGCGCGGCGGCGGCTGCCCGAGGATGTCCTCCAGGAACCGAGGAAGTAGCGACCGGGAGGGCGGGCGAGCAGCATGCCGAGCTGGGCAGAGGTGGTGGCGATGGCCAGCGAGCTGCCGGAGGTCGAGGAGTCGACCTGGTTCCGGACGCCGTCGCTGAAAGTGGCCGGGAAAGGCTTCGCCCGGCTGCGCGCGGAGGCCGAGGGTGGCCTGGTGCTGATGTGCGCGCTGGAGGAGAAGGAGGCGCTGCTCGCCTCCGGGGATCCGGCCTACTACACCACCCCGCACTACGACGGGTACGGCGCGATCCTGGTCGACCTGGCCGCGGTGGACCCCGATCAACTGCGCGAACTCATCGAAGAATCCTGGCGCCGCAAGGCCCCCGCCAAGCTCCGCAAAGCCCACGAACAGGGGTCGGTTTGGAGGTGACCGGTCGTGAACGTGAAGCGGTGATCGTGCACGCCTGTTTGCGCGACGGCCGCGGCGGCAGCCCGACTGCCGTGGTGCCGGACGGTTCGTACAGCGACGACGAGCGCCGCTCCGTGCCAGCCGCATGGGGGACCTCGCATGCCGTGTTCGTCTGTGTCCGTGACGGGCAGGTGTCGCTGCGGTTCTTCACCGCGCGGGGTGAGCTGCCCGCGTGCGGCCATGGGACGGTCGCCGCGTTGGCGGTTCTCGCCGATCGTTGCGGATTATCGGAGTACCGGACCACCTTGCACGCGGGCGGCCGCCCTTTCACCGGCCGGGCCGTGCCGCGGCCGAGTGGGTTCGACGCGTCGTTCGACCCTGGCCCGGTCACCCTTCGGCGGGCTACCGCGGCCGAGCGTGACATGATCCTGCCCTTGTTTCCGGCGCGCGCCGGGCCAGCCAGTGTCGCCTCCGTGGGACGGCCTCGGATGCTCATCCCTGTTGCGACCCGCGCGGACCTGGCCGCCCTGACGCCCGACCTGGACCGCCTGCGCGAGGCCTGCGACCGGCTCGGCCTGCTCGGCTGCTACCTCTACACCGTCCCGGCCGCCGACGGGCGCGCCGCGGCCCGCATGTTCGCCCCATCGATCGGTGTCCCCGAGGACATCGCCAACGCCAACAGCACCGCCTGCCTGGCTGCCCACCTGTCCCACCAGGGCTTGACCACCCTGACCGTCGACATGGGCGACTCCCTGCTCTCACCCGCCAGCATCACCGCCACCACCGAAACTGGCCCCGAAGGTGCCCGCGTCCAGGTCGGTGGCCTCGCCACTCTCACCACCCGGTAACTCCGCAGGTCAGAACCCGTGAGTGGTTAGCGTTGCCATAGCAACGCTAACCACTCACGGGGTTAGACCTCGTCGAACACGGTGCCCATGTCCGCCCACACCGCTGGGCGGCTACCCCGGATCCAGCTGGCCACCAGCACACCGACCA
>DASWST010000168.1:0-11437 GCA_036402515.1 Pseudonocardia sp. | reverse complement strand
GATCCCGCCCACCGTAAGGGAACGCGAGCCGTAGGTGTCCAATCCCTTGTACGAGGACTGGGTGTCGCCGTGCAGTACCTCGATATCTTCGAACGGCACGCCCAACTGGTCGGACACGATCTGGCTCCACGCCGTCTCATGACCCTGGCCGTGCGCCGAGGATCCGGTGATCACCTCGACCTTTCCGGTTGGCAGCATGCGAATCGCCGCGTGCTCCCAACCGCCGGCGCCGTAGGAGAGCGAGCCGAGCACCCTGGACGGCGCGAGCCCGCACATCTCGGTGAACGTGGAGATCCCGATGCCGAGCTGGACCCGGTCGCCCGAGCGCCGGCGTTCCTCCTGCTCGTGTCGCAGAGCGGCGTAGTCGAACGTGGCCATGGCCTGGTCGGTGGCCTGCTCGTAGTTGCCCGAGTCGTAGGTCAGCCCGACCACCGTGGTGAACGGGAATTCCCCGTGGGTGATCCAGTTCTGCCGGCGCAGGTCCATCGGGTCGCGGCCGAGCTCGACGGCGAGCTCGTCCATGATCCGTTCGATGGCGAAGGTGGCCTCCGGCCGGCCGGCGCCGCGGTAGGCGTCGGTCAGCGTCTTCGTGGTGAAGACGTTGGTGCAGGTGAACTTCAGCGCCGGGAACTTGTAGATCGCGTTGAACATGAATGCGCCGAGGATCGGTACCCCCGGGCCGACCAGCCCCAGGTAGGCGCCCATGTCGGCGAGCAGGTGGACGTCCAGGCCGGTGACCGTGCCGTCCTTCTTGGCGGTGATGGTGATGTCCTGGATCTGGTCCCGGCCGTGGTGCGCGGCGAGCAGCGACTCCGAGCGGGTCTCGGTCCACTTGACCGGCTTGCCCAGCTTCTGCGCCAGGGTGACGCAGAGCATCTCCTCGGGCAGCACGCCGATCTTGCCGCCGAAGCCGCCGCCGACGTCGGGCGCGATGACCCGCAGCTTGCTCTCCGGCACGCCGAGCGTCACGGTGGTCATCGTCCGCAGGATGTGCGGGACCTGGGTGGCCGCCCAGATGGTGATCTGCTCGCCGGTCGGGTCGACGACGCAGGAGCGCGGCTCCATGAACGCGGGGATCAGCCGCTGCTGCCGGAACCGGCGCTTGACGACGATCGAGTCCGGGTCCGCCTCGGCCGCCGAGATGGCCTCGTCGACGCTGGCCCCGGTACCCGCCGCGCCGGAGTCGAAGACCCAGGTCGCGTTCTCGTTGGTGCCGAGGTCCGGGTGCACGAGGGTGGCTCCCTCGGCGAGCGCGGCCTCCATGTCGAGCACCGGCTCGAGCGGTTCGTAGTCGATCTCGACCTGGTCGGCCGCGTCCCGGGCGGCCGCCGCGCTGCGGGCCACTACGACGGCCACGCCCTCACCGGCGAAGTGCACCGTGCGGGATGCCAGCAGCGGGCGCTGCGGGGCCTTCATGTCCGGCGTGATCGGCCATGCACAGGGCAGGCCGACGGCCTCGACACCGAGGTCGGCGGCGGTGTAGATGCCGAGCACGCCGGGCGAGCGCAACGCCGAGGACGTGTCCACGGAGGTGATCGTCGCGTGCGCCAGCGGCGAGCGGACCACGTGCATGTGCAGCGTGCCGTGCGGGGTGATCGAATCGGTGTACCGGCTGCGCCCGGTGATCAGTCGGGCATCTTCCTTTCGAGTCCGCGCGCGGCCAACTTCGGTGGTGGGTTCGGCGGTCGTGGTCATGTCAGTTGCCGCCTCCTGAGACGCTTGCCGAGGTGGCGGCCGACTCGGCGGTGTCCGGGGTACCGCTGGCCGGCTTCATCTTCTGCGCCGCGTCGCGCACCGCGCGGACGATGTTCTGATACCCGGTGCACCGGCACAGGTTGCCCTCCAGCCCGTGCCGCACCTCCAGCTCGGAGGGGTCCGGATTGTCGCCGAGCAGGTCGATCGACTGCATGATCATGCCGGGGGTGCAGAACCCGCACTGGAGTGCGTGGTTGTCGTTGAACGCCTGCTGGACCGGGTGCAGCTGGCCGTCGCGGGCCAGCCCTTCGATGGTGGCGACTTCACTGCCGTCCGCCTGTACGGCCAGTACCGAGCACGACTTCACGCTCTGTCCGTTGAGGTGAACCGTGCACGCTCCACAGTTGCTGGTGTCGCAGCCGATCACTGTCCCGGTCTTGCCGAGTCGTTCACGGAGGTACTGGACGAGCAACATGCGGGGCTCGACATCGTCGGCATACTCCACGCCGTCGACCGTGACCCGAACCTGTGCCATGAGCCTCTACTCCTCACCGCGAACCGCCAACGGCGCGCAGCTCTAGCCGGGGACGACCGGGCTCCACCGACCGACGATGACGCGCACCGGCGGAAGCCACGGTGCCGCTCACTCTCTTGTGGCAGCCAACACATCGAACTCCGGATGATCGGACGTCGCAAGATCAGGTGACGGTGGCGACAACCAGCGGCTAGACCACACAGTCGCGCTTTCCCCAGTTAACCGAATTGAGTCTCCGCGATTGCGGCACCAGGGCGCAAAATGCCCCGCTGGCGCGGTGGAGAGTTCCGGCCAAGTCCACCCGTTTGGGCCAACCTCGGCAAAGCGGGTGACAACGACTTCCTCAGGATTGCTCCATCACACTCGCCCCGCCGTTTCCCGTCACCCGTCTGCTCGGTGGTTGTTGCCGGTCCGACCGCCTACCGTCTGAAAGCGACCGATTATCGCGCCAGCGACCCGATCTGGGGAATGGCAGCCGGCGGCGCGGGTCAGAGAATTGGCCCGGTGGGGAGGAGAGGTCAGGATGCCAGCCTGGCTCGGCGTGGCGCTGGCCGCTTCCTTCGGCCTCGTCGCGGTGCACCGGGGCACGCACCGCGATGTGCCGGGCACGCTGATGGCCGCCGGCATGGCGGTCATGTCACTCGGCATGGGCGGGGTGGGCCCCGACTCGGTGCACGGGCCGTGGTGGGCGGTCGGGTTCGCGGCGGTGGCGATCTGGCCGCTGATCGTCCGGCACCGGGCCGCGCCGGTATGTGGTGGTCCGCTCGCCCACGTGCTGGGCGGGGTCGCCATGGTCTACATGTGCGCGCTGCCCTCGATGCGCGGCGCTTTGGACACGTCGGGCACCTCTGGCATTGGGGCCGCGCTCGCCGCGAACGCCAGCGCGTTGCCCTCGACCACCGCCCACGTGGACCACCACGGGATGGCGGGCATGGGGTCGATAGATCTCCCGGGGGCGGCGCCGTCGGGTATCCCCGGACCGGTTGGCGCCGGTCTTGCCCTGCTCGGCTGGGGGCTGGCCTGCTACTTCCTACTCGGCACGGTGACCGCGCTGACCCGGCGGAGTGCGGACGGCGCACTCGCCGCGCCCCAGCCGACCGTGCTCGGGGAGGCGCTGATGGCCTTCGGCACCGTCGTCATGCTCATCGCGCTGACCTAGACCACTGACTGGAGCGGCGACACCGGCGGGCCAGCCAGGCGCGCAGTCCGGTCACCTCGGGACACAGCGGGGCCAGCGTGCGGCCCCGGTAGGCGCCCCACCACAGGCCGACGCCGTAACCCAGATCATCGGCCCGGTGCACCAGCAGGTATCGGCCAGGGTCAAGTCCGGGCCGGCCGGCTCGCGGTCGGTGGCGGTACCAGTCGGCCAACCCCTCGCCGACCGAGGCCACCAGCACCGCCCGACGCACCCGCCGGGACAGCAGAGCGCCCACCGCCGCCGCCGGCCACCAGTGCCGGACCAGCAGCCCGGCCGCCTGGTCGGCCGCGCTGACCAACCCCAGGCCGACCAGCAGGGCGGCCACCCGGCCGGGCTGGCGCAGCCGTGCCGACGGGGTGCCTGAGCCGCTGACCCGCCCCTCGGCGGGCGGCGTCGGCCCTTCGCCGGCCGGTTTCGGGCCCTCGGCGGTCGGCTTCGGGCCCTCGGCGGTCGGCTTCGGGCCCTCGGCGGCCGGCTTCGGGCCCTCGGCGGCCGGCTTCGGGCCCTCGGCGGCGGGCTTCGGGGCCAGGGCGGCCGGCTTCGGGGCCAGGGTGCGGCGTACCCGCCACCAGGCGAGGACGGTGACCGCGGCCGCGCCCAGCACCCCAGACCGGCGTTGCGCACCGACCAGTAGGCACACCGCGACCGCCCACGGGGCCAAGACTATCGGCGGCACCGAGCCCGGATGGCGCAGCGCGAGCGGAGCGGCGCCGGTGCCGTAGAAGACCTTGCGGCTCCACCAGTCCGCCGGGCGCACCCGGTGCTCGTGCGCCACCAGGGCGGCCGGCTCATAGCGCAGCCGGCACCCGGCGGCGTGCAGCCGCAGCACCAGGTCGACGTCCTCGGCGACCCGCATGCCTTCGTCGAAGCCCGCTCCGAGCGCCGCCCGACGCACCAGCAGCGCCGCACTGGGTACATAGGCCACCCGGGTGCGGGGCACGATCGGTCCCGGGTCGGGGCCGAGGTCGAGCGATGAGCGCAGCCCCTCGTAGCGATCCAGCCAGCTCGCCCCGGCACCGGGCAAACCCACGATCCGGGGCGCGGCCAGCACCGCCGCCGGGTCCGCGAGGTGCGCCCGCAGCGGGGCCAACCAACCCTGCTGGGGCACCACGTCGGAGTCCAGGAACGCGACCAATCCGGTGCCGGCGGCGGTGAGCCCGGTGTTGCGGGCGGCGGCCGGACCCCTCGGGGTCGGGTGCCGCACCAGCCGGAGCCGGGATCCGAGCCGGGAGCCCGCGACGACCCGGCGGTGCGCGTGCGGGTCGGCGGAGCCGTCGTCCACCACGATGACCTCGGCCAGCTCCGGGGCGGTGTCGGCGAGCGCGGAGAGCAGCCGGTCCAGCCCGTCCGGGCGGTCCCTGACCGGCACCACGACGGTCACCTCGGACTCTGAGGGACCGGACAACCCGCCGGTGGTCACCGGGTGCGCAACCCCGGCGTCCAGCAGCCGGCGGGCCAGCCGAGCGCCGGTGTCGCCCCGCACCACCAGGTCGCCCCCGGCACCGAGCAGCCGGCGGGCGGCCGGCGCCAGGTGCAGCAATCGCCCCGGGGAGAGCCCGAGCAGCGCGGCGCCACCGTCCAGCCGCCGGGCGCGGCGGTCCAGCCGCACCGCGAACCCGTCCGGCAGCCGATCCGCTCCGCTCACCCGATAAAGCCGCCGTCCGCGTGCAGCACGGTGCCGGTGACCGCCGACGACTCGGGTCGGCACAGCCAGCACACCGCTGCCGCCACCTCGTCCGCGTCCAACAGCCGGTCCACCAGCTGGTGGACGCTGAGCTCGGAGGGCGACGCCAACCCGTACAGGCCGGCGGTAGCGGCCAGCATGGAGGTGTCGGTGGATCCCGGGGACACGGCGGTGGCGGTTACCCCGGTGCCGCGCAGGTCGGCGGCCAGCCCACGCACCAGGCCGAGCACCCCGTGCTTGATCGCGCAGTAGCCGGCCAGGTGCCACAGCCCTCGGTGCGCGGCGGCCGAGGTCAGCGCGACGAACCGGCCGGTGCGCGGGTGCGGGCGTTCCAGCATCACCGGCACCGCCGTCCGGGCCAGGTGCAGCACGCCGCGCAGCCCCACCTCATAGAGCGCGTCCCACTGCGCGTCCGTGGTCTCCCAGAGCGGCTGGCCGCCGGTCATCACCGCGGCGGCGGCCACCGCCGCGTCCAACCCGCCGAACTCGGTGACCGCGGTCCGCACCGCGGCGGCCAGCGCCTGCTCGTCCCGCACGTCGGCGACCACCGGCAGCACCGCGTCCGGGTGCTTGGCGGCCACCGCGTCCAGCTCAGCGCAGGTACCCAGCGAATAGCCCAGTGCGGGGTCGTCGGCGCAGACGTCCACCGCGACGACCCGCCAGCCGTCCCCGGCCAGCCGGTGCACCACCGCCGCGCCGATGCCCCGGGCCGCCCCGGTGACCAGCGCGACCCGAATCCCAGTCGGGGTTAGCTCAGCGGACATAAAGGCGATCGTGTCACGCTGGCCGCATGCCCGACATTCGGCTCGAACCCGGATCGGTGCTCCCCGACGCACCGGTGCTACCCGCCTACGGCCGGCGTTCGCTGGCCGAGCTCACCCCGTCGCTGTTCGCCGCGCTGGGTGTGCCCGGCATGGCCAACCCGCTGGGCATCCAGCCGGCCAACCGGGTGTGCCTGTTGCTGGTGGACGGGCTGGGCGCCGAGCAGCTCGCCGCGCACGCCGCCGGCGCGCCGTTCCTGGCCGGGCTGGCCGCGTCCCCCACCGAGGCCGGCGCCGGCCAGCTCACCGCCGGTTTCCCGTCCAGCACCCCGGTCAGCCTGAGCACGCTGGGCACCGGGGCACCGCCCGGGGCGCACGGGATCCTCGGGGTGAGCTTCGAGGCCGGCCACGGGGAGCTGCTGGACGCGCTGCGCTGGACCACCCACCGGGGCGGGAAGGTGGTGGACCAGCGCGAGGAGCTGCCGCCGGAGTGGGTGCAACCGCTGGACACGACGCTGCACCGGGCGACCACCGCCGGTGTGGAGGTGCGGGTGGCCTCGGCGCCGATGTTCGACGGTTCCGGGCTGACCAGGGCGGCGCTGCGCGGCGGGCGGTACCGGGGGGTGCACGCCCTGGGTGACCTGGCCGCCGAGCTGATCACCGCGCTGGGCGAACCGGGCCCGGTGTTCTGCTACGGCTACCACGCCAACCTGGACGCACTGGGGCACGTCTACGGTCCCGGCTCGCTGGCCTGGCGGTTGGAGCTGGCCGTGGTGGACCGGGTGGCCGCGCTGGTCGCCGAGGCGCTGCCTCCGGACGGGCTGCTGGTGGTGACCGCCGACCACGGCATGGTCGAGGTCCCCGAGGGCGAGCGGTTCGACGCGGACACCGATCCGACGCTGCGCGCCGGGGTGCGGCTGCTCGGCGGCGACCCCCGGTCACGGCACGTCTACGCCCAGCCCGGCGCGGCCGACGACGTGCTGGCCGGGTGGACCGAACGGCTCGGCGCAAATGCCTGGGTGGTGCCCGGCGAGCGGGCCATCGCGGAGGGCTGGTTCGGGCCGATCGCCTCGGACCAGGTGCGCGCCAGGGTCGGCGATGTGGTGGTCGCGGCCCGCGGCTCGGCGGCGGTGATCCGTTCCAAGGCGGAGAAGTTCCTGTCCCTGCTCCCCGGCCAGCACGGTTCGCTCACCGCCGCCGAACAGGACATCCCGCTGTTGCTCGCCCGAGGCTGACCTCCCGGCCGCACAGACCCCATGCACCTGGCACAGAGGCTGCGGGGTCTGTGCCAGGCACGTTGGGTCTGTGCGGGCCGGAGGAAACGGCGGCCCCGCGACGGCGGTCAGCCGGTGGGGGCTCGGGTGGCGGTGGGGTAGGTGTTGTCCGGCAGCCAGTCGCCTCGGCCGGAGGGCAGCAGGTCCAGCGTCTGCCACACCGGGTTGATCAGGTCGATGCCCCGCCCGCTGCCGTCCGGATAGTCGGCGGACTGGGTGTAGGCGTGCCGCACCCGCTCCGCGCCGTCGACCACGGTCCTGGTGAACACGCTGACCGCCGGGAACTGCCCGCCCAGGGAACCCTCGATGCCGAGGTCGGTGATCAGCGGCGAGTCGTACCCGGACACCAGCCGCAGCCCCTGCCAGCCGCGCCGGCGACCCCATCCGCGCAGCTTGTCGATCGGCGCCTTGGCGATCACCGCCAGCCCGGCACGGCGGGTGAGGTGATGGGCGACCCCGTGCAGCCCGTCCACCCACATCGAGCACATCGCGCAGGCCGCGTCATCATCCGGATGGAACATCAGGTGGTACACCACCAGCTCGTCGTGCCCGCCGAACAGCTCGGCCAGGGTGACCGGGGTCCACGGCCCGCCGGCGGCGAGGTCGAGCGGGCCCTCGGTCAGCTGGTACTCCGGCAGCACCGGGCCGGGCGGCAGCGCCCGCCGCCGGGCGGCCACCGCCTCGACCTGGTCACGCAGGGCGCTCTCCGCCTCGGCCAGCTCGCGGCGGGCGTCCCGGTACTGCTCGCTCGCCCCGGCCGGCCACATCGGCGGCTTGTCGCCCGCCACGTGCAGCGTGATGCTCTTCAGCTTGGTCCACCACTCGGTCTCCGTGGTCATGATCCGCTCACCGCCGCCCGCAGCCGGTCCAGCATGACCGTCCAGCCGCCGGAGTGGTCGCCGATCGCGGCGGCCGGCAGGCCACGGTGCACCAGGCGCACCCGGGTGCCGGCGTCCAGCGCGGACAGCGTCACCTCGACCGTGGAGCCACCCGGTGGCACGCCCACGTCCGGCTCGGCGAACCCCCAGCTGAACACCACCCGCTTCGGCCGGTCGACCTCGAGGAACTCCCCTTGCATGTGGTACGGACCGCGCCCGGGCGCCCCCTCGTGCACCTGCTGGCACACCCCGCCCGGGCGCGGGTCCATGGTGGCCTCCACGGCCAGCCAGCCAGTGAGCTTGTCCGGGTCGACGAAGAACTCGAAGACAGTCTCCGGGGATGCCTCGATGTCGATCTCCCGGACTATCGTCTCGGCGGTCTCAGTGGTTTTTCCGGTCGGCATCCTGCCTCCGTTGCTCGCGCTCGGCCTCGACCTTGAGGGTCTGCAGCCGGCTGTCCCAAAACTCCTCGAAGAACGCCCGTACCTCGGTGAGGCCCTCCGCCCGCGCTCGGTACAGCCGCCGGGTGCCCTCACGCCGCTCGTGCAGCAGCCCGGCGTCCCGGAGCACCCGCAGGTGCTGGGACACCGACGGCCGAGACACGTCGGGGAAATGCGCGGCGATGGATCCGGCGGTCTGTTCGCTGACCCGCACCAGGCGCAGGATCTCCCGCCGGCGCGGCTCCACAACGGCTTCCAGTACGGCTTGCACGCCCTGCAATGTAGGCGACGCCTTACGTAAGTGTCAACTTACAAAATCAACGCACGCCTCCACCAGCGCGGCGAGCATGCGCTCGCCTTCGGCCGCGCTTGCCCCGGCCGGATCCCCCAGCACGCCGTTCTCGCTGACCGCGCGGACCCCCGCGGTCCGCATCGCCGGCAGCAGCTCGCGCAGCGGCGCGGTGTTGCCGGGAGCGGCCCGGTCCAGGCGAACCGTGTCCGGCGCCAGCGCGAGCATCAGCGAGGTCTCGGTTCGCCCGGCGTGCCCGTCCCGCACGAAGCCGGCGTCCTGAGGCAGCGCGCAGCCGAACCAGCGCGCGTCCCGGCCCTCGGCGCGCAGCAGCTGGACCGCGTCCCGCAGCACCTCGACGTTGCCGCCGTGCCCGTTCACGAACACCACCCGACGCACCCAGCGCCCGGCCGAGCGGCCCAGCTCGACCAGCACCGCGCGCAGCGCGTCGTGCCCGATGGACACCGTGCCGGCGAACCTCTCGTGCTCGCCGGAGGCGCCGAAGCTCACCGCCGGCGCGACCACGGTGTGCTCGCCCAATTCGGCCGCGGCGCCGCGAGCGACCGCCTCGGCGACCCGGGTGTCGGTGTCCAGCGGCAGGTGCGGGCCGTGCTGCTCGGTGGACCCGACCGGGACCAGCAGCGTGACCTTCGGCGGCCCGTCCAGCTCAGGCCAGGTGTGCGTACCCAGGTTCACAGTGCCTCGCCAACCCGTTGTCCCTCGATGATCGACGCATCCAGCCGCCTCGGCGCCAGGCAGTCGCCAACCCGGTGCACCACAGTGCCGGTCCCGGTGCCGATCCCCCGCAGGGCATGCCACAGCTCGTCCACCGGCTCGCCGGGCAGCGCACACACCACCGCGTCATAGCCGCGCTGCTCGACCACGCCGGTGGCATGGTGCAGCACGCTCACCTCCACCCGCCCCTCGACGCGCGATGCCGCCAGCACCACCTGGTCAGTACACTGCCGGATGCCGGCTGCCCACGCGCGCCGGCGGAACCGCTCCCGGTCCAGCGTGACGCCCAGGTCCTGGACCACCACCATGGCCGGGGTCAGCAGCTCCACCGAGCAGCCTCGGGCGGCGAGCAGCTCGGCGACCGAGCTCGCCTGGTGGAAGCCCAGCTCGTCGTACACCAGCACCTGGCCGGCCGGTGCGGCACTACCGTCCAGCACGGCGCGCACATCGACCACGCCGTCCACCGCCCACGGCGGCGGAGCGGGGCGCGATCCGGTGGCCAACACCACGGCGTCCGGTCGGAACTCCCGCACGAACGCCGCGTCCACCGCCGTGCCGGTGCGCAGCTGCACGCCGCCCCGTTCGCACTCGCGCAGCAGCGTGTCCACCGCGCCGCCGAACTCGGCCCGCCCCGGCGCGCTCGCGGCCAGCCGAACCTGCCCACCGGCCGCCGCGGCGCGCTCGCACAGCGTCACCCGGTGCCCACGAGCGGCGGCGGTCGCGGCGGCCTGGAGCCCGGCCGGACCGCCACCCACCACGAGCACGCGTCCGGCCCGGCCGGCCGAGGCCGGCGGCGAGCGCAGCCACTCCCGGCCGGCCCGCGGATTCCGCACACAGCCCAGCGACCGGTTCAGCCCAACCCTGCCGACGCACTCCTGATTGCAGCCCAGGCAGGTCCGCACCGGCGACCCGGTCAGTGCCGCCGCCGCGAACCGCTCGTCGGAGATCTGCCCGCGCACCACGCCGATCAGGTCGCAGTCCCCCGCCGCCAGGGCCCGCTCCGCCTGATCCGGCGAGGTGAACCGGCCGATGCCGACCACCGGCAGCCCGGAGGCCTTGCGGATCGCCGCCGACACCCGCCGCGCATATCCGGCCGGCTCGCCCATCGGCGGAGTGATCAGGTGCTGGCTGGTGCCGGCCACGCCGACCGAGGTGTTCAGGTACTCCACCCGGCCGGTGCCGGCGACCAGCTGGGCGGCGGCGACCAGCTCGTCGAGATCGCCCAGCTGGTCGCAGCCCAGCCGCACCCCGAGCACCCGGCGCGGGCCGATCGCGGCACGCACCGCTCCGATGACCTCCACCAGGAACCTCGCCCGGTTCGCCGGAGCGCCGCCGTAGGCATCGGTGCGCCGATTACTGGCCGGGGACAGGAACTGCCGCACGATCGAGGCGTGCGAGCACTGCAGCTCCACCCCGTCGAAGCCGCCGCTCACGCAGCGGCGGGCCACCTCCGCGTAGCCGGCGACCAGCTCGTTGATCTGGCCGACGGTCACCGCCAGCGGCACCTCGCGGAACATCGGGTCGGGCACCGCCGACGGAGCCCACACCGGCCGCCGCGAGTAGCGCCCGGTGGACTGCGCCCCGTTGTGGTTGAGCTGAGCCAGCAGCACCGCGCCGTGCGCGTGCACCGCGTCGGCGATCGCGCGGTATCCGGGCAGCACCGCCGGGTGGTAGCCGCGGATCAGCTTCTCGTAGGGCCGGTCGCCGGGATGCACGGTGTGCTCCTCGGTGATGATCAACCCGGCGCCACCGGCCGCCCGCGCCGCGTAGTAGGCGGCGTGCCGGGCGGTGGGCAGCCCGTCCACCGCGTAGTTCGTCAGATGCGCGGCGAACACGATCCGGTTGCGCAGCCGCAGCGGACCGAGGCTCAGCGGCGCGCCCAACAGGTTCAGAGGTTCATCCCCCCGTGCCCCTCCTCCGTCGGGGTGGGGGGGGGGGGGGGGGGGGG
>DASWST010000167.1:0-25549 GCA_036402515.1 Pseudonocardia sp. | reverse complement strand
GCCATTTTGGGCCTGGCCGACACTGCGGGGCAGAGTAGCGTCGGTGTATGAGCGATCAGAGCCTTCGTGACCAGGCCCGCGAGGCGGTCCTCAAGGCGATCATCAAGTCCGCTCCGACGGTCGGCAACAGTCCCGCGGGGGTCCGGGACCTCGCCGAGGCCTACGCCCTGCTCGAACGCGACCTCATCCCCAACGCCGGAGTAGTGCAGAGCAGGACCTAACGCCCGGCACTAGTCCCAGGTGTTCGAGGCGGCGTCAGGAAATAGCCTGGTCCAGTGGCCTAGCGCCGCCGCGTCGCGCCGTTGACAGGCGTGGCCTGGGTATTTGGCTCATCCCCTCGCGCCGCACCGCGTCGTAAATGATGAATACTTCATCCAGGGCGGCGGTCCGCAGCGCGGAAACGAACTGAGGAAGCTGCACACCGACGATCTTCAGTGTGCCTGAGTCGTCGGCCAGCCGCGCGTGTGCGCGGGCAAGTACCGTCAGCAGCCCAGGCGCACAGTCAATTGCGGCGGATACGTCAACGACCAGGTGTCGGATGCCAACCGCGTACAACCCCCGTATCGCGCCACTTACCTGGACCGTCGCGGCGCGATCCGCCCGGCCCATCAGCAGTATCGTGGGCCGGTCGCCGCTGTAGACAACGGCCCATCCTGGCGAGGGATTTGTCGACCTCTGGGCGGTGAGCGCTTCTGTCGACGTGCTTGAGATCAGCTCCATGACGGGCTCCCGGTGCACAGCGCGACGAGATCGGAGGGCGCAACACCGGGGACTAGAGCGAGACGTCGGCGTCAACTGTACGCGCAGGGGCGCACTGCGCGGGCGGTAAAACCACCAGCAATTCGTCAGTGAAGGTAATCCCGCAATGCCTGGGCATGTATTGGCTGGCGCAGCTTGTTCATCGCGTTTGATTCGATCTGGCGGATTCGCTCCCGGCTTACTCCGTAGACCCGGCCGATCTCGTCCAGCGTGCGGATCAGACCATCGTCGAACCCGAAACGCAGCCGGATAACCCCGGCCTCGCGCTCGGGGAGGGTGGCCAGCACACCCTGCAGGTGGTCCTGCAGCAGCGTGAAGCTGACTACGTCCACGACGTCGACGGCCGCCGAGTCCTCGATGAAGTCACCGAGCTGGGCATCACCGTCACCGATCGCCAGGTCGAGCGAGACCGGTTCCCGGCTGTACTCCTGGATCTCCCGCACCCGGTCCGCGGTGAGGCCCATGAGCGCGGCCAGCTCCTCCTGGGTGGGCTCGAGGCCCGTTTCGTGCCGCAACTCGCCCTTGAGCCGGGCGAGCTTGTTCATAATCTCTACCAGGTGCACCGGAATGCGGATGGTGCGACCCTGGTCGGCCATCGCGCGGGTGATGGCCTGGCGGATCCACCAGATTGCGTAGGTGGAGAACTTGTAGCCCTTGGTGTAGTCGAACTTCTCCACCGCCCGCATCAAGCCGAGATTCCCTTCCTGGATCAGGTCGAGAAAGTCCATGCCACGCCCGGTGTAGCGCTTGGCTACCGACACCACCAGCCGCAGGTTGGCCTCGAGCAGGAGTTGCTTGGCACGTTCGCCGTCGCGCACGATCCACCGCAGGTCACGGCGCAAGTCGGCGGAGCGTAGGTCTGAATCGTGGTCTCCGGCGGTTTCCCGGCGCAGTCGCTCCGCCGCATACAGGCCGGCCTCGACATGTTTGGAGGCCTCGACCTCGGTCTGGGCGTCGAGCAGCCCGACCTTGCTGATCTGGTTGAGGTAGGCCCGGACGGAGTCTGTGGAGAAAGTCGCCTCGGCGCGCGGGCGTACCCGAGGTCGCGGCGCCGGGCCTTGTTGGGAGCGGGTGTGTGCGGGCCGAGTGCTGGTTTTGCCGGAGCCGGGGTTTAAGTTGCCCGTCGACAACAGGGTCAGAGTGGTCGGCATGGTCATCTGCTTCGCTGGGTTGGGATGCTCTGCTCGCCCTTGCCGGGATCAGTGGCCAACGCCGCGGTGGCGGCCGCGACCGAGACGAGCTGATGGCGGCCATGGTGCACCCGGCGGCGGTCGCGGTTACGGCGCAGCTGTGCCTCCAGCTTGCCGACCGCGGCGTCGATCGCCGCGTAGAGGTCGTGCGCGCAGGCTTCGGCGCGCACTGTCGCGCCGTCGACGATGCCGCTGATCTCGACTCGTTGGCACGTTTTGGCCTGCCGGGGGTTCTTCTCGCAGTGCAGCACAACCGAGTAGCCGATCACCCGGCTGTTGTACCGCTGAAGACCAGCCAGTTTGTCGGCGATGTAGCCGCGGTGGTGCGGGGAGATGTCGATGTTGCGCCCGGTCACCACAATTTCTTCGGCCCGCCCGATGCCGCTGGCTGTACCAGATTTCCTGGAACGTGACCTTCTCAGGCCGCTCAGGTCGTCAGGTTGGGCGTTGAAAGCAGCAACGTGGTTCATGAGGTCCACTTTCCAGGCCTGATACTCGGCCCAGCTGGATTCGATCGGTGAATGGTGACGGCGCGGTGCCCGAAAAAGGCGACGACGCTTCGATCGGTCCGATTCGTGCGTGCAACGAACCTAGGTCAATCCCGAGGACTTCCACCGTCGGTGCCAATTATCGCGCCGGCTAGACCAGATAAGTTCCATGACCGACGCCATGTCGGTGTCCTGTCTCCGGCCGCGGAATAGGCCGGAACCGCCGCGCGCTGATGACGACGCCAGCAGGGGCCGCTGACGCTCGAAGAACCCTCAGCAATCGCCACCATACTCCAGATTCGCTCCACCCAGCGTTCTGGATACAGGCCGCGGTTCTGCGGCTACGACGCCGTGATCGCCCCGGAAGATCGAGCGTCGGCGCCACGGTGTCAGCGGGTGGCCGCCCGCAACGGTGCGCCGACCGCGTGCAGGTGTTGCAGCACGTGCCCGTACGTGCGCAGCAAGCCGCACTCGAGGTAGTCGATGTCCAAGCTGGCGCAGTACTCACGCACGATCGGTTGCGCGCGACGCAGGTTCGGCTGGGGCATGTTAGGGAACAGATGGTGCTCGATCTGGTAGTTCAGTCCGCCGAGGACAAAATCCACCCAGGGCCCCCCGCGCACGTTGCGCGAGGTCAACACCTGTTTCCGCAGAAAATCCAGGGAATGCCCCTGGGTCAGGATTGCCATGCCCTTGTGACCGGGGGCGAAGGAGCACCCCATGTAAAAGCCCCACAGGCACTGGTGCACCACAATGAACACCACGGCGGTGAGCGGTGAGAGCACCAGGAAGACCGCCGAGAAGTAAGCAGCAAAATGCCCGGCGAGTACGCAAGCCTCGACCTTGCGCGCTTTTAATCCTTCGTCGAAGATCCCGCGCACGCTGGAGACATGCAAGCTGAGGCCTTCCAGCAGCAGCAACGGGAAGAACAGCGACGCCTGATGCTTGGCTATCCAGCGGGTCGACCCACGCTTGGCGTGCCCTTGGTCTTCGGTGAAGGCGAGCACCTGGATGTCCAGGTCGGGATCGTTGTCCTCGTGATTGGGGTTGGCGTGATGGCGATTGTGCTGCTCGATCCACCACGCATAGCTGAGGCCGACGAGCCCGCCATGAAAAATACCCACAGCATTGTTGGCCCGCAGGTTGCGGAAGATCTGCCGGTGACCGGCGTCATGCCCGATGAACGACAGCTGGCCAAACATCACGGCGAAGAACGCGGCCAGGAACAGCTGCCACCAGGAGTTGCCCAGGTACACAAAACCGACCCAGCCACCCGTGAACGCCAGGAGGTTGAGGGAAACCCGCACCGCGTAGTAGCCATACCGACGCCTCAACAGGCCTTCGGCCCTGATCACCCGAGACAGTTCCGCGTAATCGCGGCTCGGGTTCGCGGGTAGTCCCGCCGGGGGCGAGGCGTAGCGCGAAGTCATCCGGAACCACCGTTCCCAATCGCGTTCAACAGCGCACCGGGGTCTGGGGTAGCACCGGATCGCGGATTCCCCGCGATCTACAGCCAGCGTTCCACGGCGTGGGGTGATCGGCAACCAACCGCTTCGTGAACTCGCTTCGCTGGCTCAGGTCCGGTTGTTTCGCGGCAGTGCCGAGGCCAGCGCGGTCGGGTCGAGACGGCCTTCGACGATGTCACGGGCCACCTGGCTCAGCCGTAGGTTGCGGGCCCGGGCGTAGCTGCGGAGGTGGTCGAACGCGGAGTCCATGGTGAGGTTGGAGTGCTGCCTGATCACTCCTTTGGCCTGCTCGATGACCAGGCGACTGTTCAGCGCGGTCTGGAGCTGCTCGCTGAGCGTCTCGGCGCGGCGGATGGCCCGTTCTTGCAGGATGCCGATCGTGGCCACGTCCGCCAGCGCCTGACCGAGGGCGAGCTCGGCGGGCGGGAGCGCCCCTGGCTGGGAGCTGAACAGGTTGAGCGCGCCGATGGCCTGTCCGCGTAACCGCAGCGGCAGCGCGTGCACCGCACGGAAGACGCCCCGTTGCGCGACGGCCTCAACGAACCGGGGCCAGCGCTGTGCCGCTTCGGCCAGGTCGGCCACGCTTACCTGGGCAACCCCCCGGTAGCAGTCCAGACACGGCCCCTCGTCGTTCTGCAGCTGCATCAGCTCCATCAGCTCGGCGTCCTCGCTGGACGCGGCCAGCACCCGCAGTTGCTGGTGGGCGTCGACCAGCACGATGCCCGCCGCGTCAGCGGGGAGTAGCTCGACGCTGTGACAGACCAGCCGGTCCAGGAGGTCGACGACGTCGTAGTCATCGACGAGGGTGTCGGCCAACTCCACGAACGCCCGGCCAAGTTGCTCCCGATCATCTTTAGGTTGGCTCACGCCGGCTACCTCCTCCACAGCTCCCACCGGCTAGCTCATCTCCGGTGAGAACCGCAACTGTCGTGACACAACGTCACGGGCGACTTCGCTGAGCAACCGCTGCTCGGCGAAGGCGTGTGCACGCATGCGGGTCAGGGCTTCTGTCGCGCTCACTCCGAGCTGGGCGAGCACCATCCCGGTTGCCTGGTGGATTTCCGCCCGGTGGCTCATCGCCGGATCCAGCCACCGGTCGTCGCCGGGGCCGGTGCGCAGGCCGAGCATCAGCACCGAGGCGGTGTCCGCCGCGGCCAACACGTCGCGTCGCTGCACCTCGCTCAACCCGCCCGGTTGGACCCGGTGCAGGTCCAGGACGCCGAGCTTGATGGCGCCCCACTGCAACGGCAACGCGAACAGGGCTCTCACCGAGGTGCGCTCGGCGACGGCGTCCGCGAACATCGGCCAGCTCGACGCCTCACCGGGCTCATCCAGGTCCGACACCAGGACCGGCGAGCCTATGGCCGCGGCTTGGATGCTCGGGCCCTCGTTCAGGGCGAACTGGAGATCCTCCAGCAGCTCCGCGGTGGTGTCGGTGGCCCACAAGATGGCCATCTCCGCGCCCTCGATCAGCAACGAAATCGCCGCCCCGTCGACGTCTAGCCCGGTGACGCACAGGGTACAGATCCGCTGGGCCAGTTGGCTATCGTCGGCGACCTCGCCGATGGTCTCCAGCAGCGCCCGGGTGACCGGGCCAGGCTCAATCACCTGGACTCTCCTAGGGCGTGTCCCTCGGGTTCACTTGCCGCTGAATCTGCCACGCCCATACATCGGTGTCGCGGGCTTACCGGCGGCGCGGCAGATGCAGCCTCGGTCCACGGCGCGATCAAGGCTCGCCCGGCAGAACCGCGTTCCGGTCGCATCGTGCAACGACTCGTCGTGCCCGCATGCCTCACAGGCTGTTGCCAGGCTGTCATCGCTGAGCTGCTCGGACTTCGGTGAACGGTCATCGAACGTGGTCGTCATATTGCCGACCTGACTCCGTCGGGCCACCCGACGAGAAAATGGAACTCCTGGCGCGGCATGTCGAAGAGATGCTCTACGACCGGGACGAATCAGAGCATACGCCAGCCCGGCTCAGTGTCAGCGATAGTCGGCGGGGTCCGCGTCGAGCCCGGGCTCACGGATCTCTTCGACAAATCGCCAAAGATCCGGCTGGGAGTCGTCCACGTCGGTGAACCCGTACTCCTGCGCAAGCTGGCCGGAGGTGACCGATTTCTGGTTCCATCGGGCCCGCTTGAGGTCGGCTGCCAGCGCGGCGACGGCGCGGCCGACATATCGGGGTGATTCGGACAGGACGAAGTCCGGCGGAGCCGGGGGGTAGTTGGGCACGGTGCCCGGGGACAGGGCGTCGCGCCAGTTTTCTTCGCGGACGCCGAAGTTGTCGAGCATCATTTCCGACCGCAGAAAGCCGGGGGTGATCGCGACCGAGGTTGCGCCGTGCTGCGCCAGCTCGTGCCCCTGGGAGAAGGCGAGCCGGTTCACCGCGACCTTCGCCAGGTCGTAGAACACCGAGATCCGGTATCGGGACGCGTTGTAGTCGGCGGTGCCGTCGGTTACCTCGACGAGCAGGCCACCGGGCTGGTCGACGAGCAAGGGGAGCAGGTGGTGGGAGGTGATCAGGTGCGTGTCGATGGCGAGCCGGAGTATGCGCAGACCTGTGTCCAGGTCGTGCTCCCACACCGGGGTGTTCCACTGCGCCGGGCCGCCCTTGAGCTTTTCGGCGCCCCAGATGTCGTTGACCAGCACGTCGATGTGGCCATGATCCTCGCGGATTCGCTCGGCCAGCCGGTGCACCTGGTCGGGGTCGAGATGGTCGACGGCGATCGGAATGCCGGTCCCGCCCAGGTGGGTGACCAGGTCGGCGGTCTCCTCGATCGTCTCCGCGCGTTGGTAGTCCGACCGGATCGGGTGCACGCTGCTGGTGCGGCCGGTGCACACCACCGTTGCCCCGGCTTCGCCAAGGGCGGCGGCGATGCCACGCCCGGCACCTCGGGTCGCACCCGCGACGACGGCCACCCGGCCCCGCAGCGCTGCTCCATCCGGCGACCAACTCATCGGGCAAGTCTGCCAGCGCGGGTGCGCCACGCTCGAGCGAAAAGAAGGCTAGACGTGCCGGGGTCGGCCGGCGATGGCCCCGGCGACGGTCTGCGCCACGATCACCACGAGTAGCACGGCGAGTGGTGCGGTCCAGCCGCCGGTCGCGTCGTGCAGGAGACCGAACACCAGCGGGCCCGCCGCGGCCAGCAGGTAGCCGAACCCCTGGGCCATGCCGGACAGCCGGGCGGTGTCCTCACCGGTGCGCGCGCGCAACGCGATGACGGTCAGCGCGAGGGAGAACACGCTCATGCCCAGCCCGAGCAACAGTGCCCAGAGCAGCGGAGCCGCCGAGGGAGCGATCAAGAAGCCGGCGGTCCCGGCGAAGCCACAGAACCCAAGGCCGACGATCCATCCGCTCTGGCTGGGCCGGCTGGCCGCGAGCGGGGGGACCAGCAGGCTGATCGGCAGCGCGATGATCGTCAGCAGGCTCAACAGCACGCCCGCGTAGTCCCGGCTGACTCCGGCGTCCATCAATACCTGGGCCAGCCAGCCGATCACCGCGAAAGCCACGAACGCCTGCAGGCCGAAGAAACCGGTGATGATCCAGGCGAACCCGTTGCCCAGGAGCGATCGGGCGGAGACCGGCTCGCCCGGCAGCGCCCCTCGGCGCGCGGACAGGCGCCGGCCGGCGATCAGCCAGACCCCGAGGGCCAGCACGGCGAGCACCGCCCAGGAGGCCAGTGCGGGGCGCCAGCCACCGAGCAGGCGTGCCAGCGGCGCGGACAGGGCGAAGGCGAGTGCGGCACCGGTCTGCAGGGAGGCGGTGTACAGCCCGGTGACGAGCCCGACTCGGGCCGGGAACGAGGTCTTGACCACGACCGGGAGCAGCACCCCCGCCGCGGCCACCCCGATCGAGGCGATCACCGTGGCCACGGTCATCAGCACCGCGCCAGCAGTGACCCGCAGGACCAGGCCGGTGGCCACTATGGCGAGCGCGACGGCGATGGTGGTGCGCAGCCCGGCTCGCCGCGCGACGGTCGGCGCTACGAGTCCGGCGGCGGCGAAACACAGCACCGGAACGGTGGTCAGCAACCCGGCCCAGGTCGCCGATGCGCCGAGGGCGAGACGTGCCTCGTCGAGCAGCGGTCCCAGGCTGGCGACCGAGGGACGCAGGTTCATCGCGACCAGCAGCACCGCCGCACCGAGCAACAGGGCGCCAACCGGCCGGCCACCGGGGACGCGCAACCCGTCACCGCCCTGGTCGGAAGCGCTTGCGGGCGGACATTTCGGAGCGGGGGCTCCTGAACTCATCCTCGGTATCCCTTTCGGCGGCCGCGTCGGATGTGATTCCGATGTGAACAGTGAACGGGTGCCCAGCCAGGCAAATCGGCGGGTGAGCACCTCCGGCTTCCCTGATACTGCTCTCACGACACCCGGTGGCCACTCCAGGCGCAGGTGACCGGATAGGAATGTTGCGGCGACTCGCGGGTGGTGGTCCTGATATTTGTCGACTTTGCCGAGAGCGGCCAGGACGTTGTGCTGGAGGCCGACCTCTGTGTGATCGGCGCCGGCGCGGCCGGGCTCACGCTTGTCCACGAACTGCGGCGCTCGGCGCTGCGTATCTGCGTCATCGAGACGGGCGGGCTGGACCGTGATCCCGCGGCCGACGAGCTCAGTGACGCGGCCTCGCACGGGTCCACCACGCTCGACTTCATCGCCACCCGGCCGCGGGCTTTCGGTGGCAGCACGGTGGAGTGGGGCGGGATGTGCTGCCCCCTGGACGAGTGCGACTTCGAGACTCGGCCGTCCATGCCGCTGCACGGCTGGCCCGTCTCGTTGACCGACCTGCAGCCCTACTACCAGCGCGCCCACACCGCCCTCGGTCTCGGGCCACGGTACTTCGACGAACGCCTGTGGTCGGTGCTCGGCATCCCGCCGCCCGAGGTGGACCAGAGTCGGCTGCGGACAAAGTTCTGGCAGTACCGATCGCCTCGGCGGCTTCCGCCGCACAGCCCGCTGCGCTTCGGCCAGGCCTACCGCAACGACGTCGCGTCGAGCGACACGGTCAAGGCCGTGCTCAACGCAACCGTGGTCAAGATCGTGCGAGCGCCCGGACGGGATGCCGTCGAGCGCGTTGAGTTCCGCAGCATCGCCGGTCGGCGCGGCCAGGTCCGGGCCAACGCCTTCGTGCTGGCCGGCGGCGCCGTGGAAAACGCGCGGCAGCTGCTGGCCTCGGACTTCAGCGGCTGCAGCGAGGCGCTCGGTCGCTACTTCATGGAGCACCCGCACGTGAGCGTTGGGCGGCTGGCGCATGACGACACGCGGCGCCTGCTGCCGAAATGGGCAGTGCTGCAGCGGTCCGGGCAGGTGTCGTTCCGGCCCAAGTTCCTGCCCACCCCGGACTACCAGCGCGAGCGCGACATCCTGAACGCGAGCCTGACGCTCGAGGTGCGGTGCGGACCGGACTGCCCGCACCGGGCGCTGGCCGACTTCGCCCGGGGGGTGCGGGAGAAACGGCGCGGCGCGGAGCTGGCCCGTGCCGCCGGAAGGGTGGTGGTGCATTCCGGGGTGCTCGCGGGCGCGGCGTACCGGCGCTCCGTCGGCCGGCCCGCCTGCCCTGGTCACGGCGGCCTGGTGCTGTACTGCCGATCCGAACAGGAGCCGAACCCGGCGAGTCGGGTCGTGCTCGGCCGGGAGCGCGACGCGTTGGGTATCAACCGGGCCGAGGTGTCCTGGCGGCTCACCGACCGGGACCGGCGAACCGCGGTCGACTTCGGCAATGTGGTCGGGTCCGAGCTGCGTCGCCTCGGCGCGAGGAACCTGACCATGGACCGTTGGCTGGACGAGCCCGACGGGTGGCCGGCGGACATCGTGGGCGGGCCGCACCACAGCGGGACCACCCGGATGTCGGACAGCGCGGCCACCGGCGTGGTGGACAAGAACTCGCGGGTCTACGGCGTGCCGAACCTGTACGTGCTGGGCTCATCGGTCTTCCCGACCGGTGGCTACGCCAATCCGACCTACACGATCGTCGCGCTCGCCATCCGGGCGGCCGACCACATTCAGGCTCAGCTTCGCGGCGGGGTGCCCACCCACGCCTGGCAGGGGACGGTCCCGGCCAGGCCGGTGTTGGACCTACAGCCAGGACGTGAACCGGATCTGGATACCGGTTCGGCGGCGCCCGCGCCGATGCCCTGAGCTGGCCCGCTCCGGTTACCGGGTACCGGGGAGCATCGCGATGACAGTGTCTTCCGGGGCCAGCGCTCGGCCGTCGCTGGCATGCACCTCGAGCCTCGGGACTGGCTGGTTGCGGTCCCGGTCGACCAGCCGGGCCCGGATTTCCTCCGGCTGGAAGAAGTACTCCTCGCCCCATTGCCGCAGCGCGACCAGGACCGGGAAGAGGCCGCGTCCCTTCTCGGTCAGCTGGTAGTCCTGGTAGGCGCTGCCGTCGCTGGCCGGCACGGTTTCCAAGATGCCGTGCGCCACCAGGCCGCGCAGCCGCGCGGACAGGATGTTCTTGGCCAGGCCGAGGCTCTTCTGGAACTGGCCGAACCGGCGCAGCCCGTCGAAGGCGTCCCGAATGATGAGCAGCGACCAGCCGTCGCCGATCGCATCGAGCGGTCGGGCGACGGCGCAGCTGGCGTTCGCGTGGCTGGTCCGGGTAACCATCAGACCCCTTCTGGACGTTCGCACAGAAGCTTGCACAGAACCTCGCACCGGCTAAGCAGTTGCATCATAAAACCAGGCCCTGACACACTCCGATGGTAGCAAGTTGCAACCACCTCGGAGAGGACCTGGATGACTCAGGAGTACGCGCCGGCGCACGAGCATCCCTCGCTCGGCCGGGCCCGGGGGATGTCCGGCCCGCTCGCGCTGCTGTTCTCGGTGGCCTGCGGGCTCGCCGTCGCCAACGTGTACTTCGCCCAACCGCTGCTGGAGGTCATCGCCGACGACTTTTCGATGAGCTACGCGACGATCGGCGTCGTCATCACCGTTACGCAGATCGGCTACGGGCTCGGACTGCTGCTGATCGTCCCGCTGGGTGACCTGCTGAACCGTCGCCGGCTGGTCGTCGGGCAATCGGTGCTGTCGGCGCTGGCGTTGCTCGCCGTCGCGCTGGCGCCCACCGGCCCGCTCCTGTTGGCCGGGATGGCCGCCGTCGGGGTGCTCGCCGTGGTGACCCAGGTGCTGGTCGCCTACTCGGCCTTCCTGGCCCGGCCGGCCGATCGCGGCCGGATGGTCGGCACCGTCACCAGCGGCATCATCATCGGCATCCTGCTGGCTCGCACCGTGTCCGGCGGGCTCGCCGACCTGGCCGGTTGGCGGTCGGTCTACGCGGTTTCCTCGGCCGCCACGCTGGTCATGGCTGGGCTCCTGTACGCCGCGCTACCCCGGGACGTCGCCCGGCCGCGGATCCGGTACCCAGTGCTGATCAGGTCGGTGTTCCGGCTGTTCGTCGAGGTTCCGGTGCTGCGCACCCGCGCGGTGCTGGCGCTGCTGATCTTCACCGCGATCATGGTGCTGCTCACTCCGATGGCGCTGCCGCTCAGCGCGGCACCGTGGCAGCTGTCCACCACGCAGATCGGGCTGTTCGGGTTGGCCGGAGCGGCCGGCGCACTGGCCGCCAGCTACGCGGGCCGGATGTCGGACCGGGGCCACGCCCAGCGCACCACCGGCATCGGGCTGGCGATCATGCTCGGATCCTGGCTGCCGATCGCGCTGTTGCCCCATTCGCTCTGGGGGCTGATCGTGGGGGTACTGGCGATCGACTACGGGCTGCAGTCGGTGCACGTGGCCAACCAGAGCCTCATCTACCGGGTGCGCCCCGAGGCGCAGAGCCGGCTGACCGCCGGGTACATGATCTTCTACTCGATCGGCTGCGCCCTCGGCTCGATCGGCTCCACGCTGGTCTACGCCTGGGCCGGGTGGAGCGGCGTCTGCGTCCTCGGTGGCGCGGTCAGCCTGTGCGCCCTGATCTTCTGGGCGCTGACTCGCCACGGGGAAATGCAGTGCCTCGGCTGAGCTCCCTGGTCGCCCGCGTGGAGCCGCCACCGGCAAAAACAGGCCGGCCATCCAGCGGTCCGGGGTTAACGTCCGCCCGTCGGAGGGGGTCGA
Source organism: Pseudonocardia sp. (assembly GCA_036402515.1). Classification (GTDB taxonomy): domain Bacteria; phylum Actinomycetota; class Actinomycetes; order Mycobacteriales; family Pseudonocardiaceae; genus Pseudonocardia. The sequence goes on along the minus strand of DASWST010000167.1, from coordinate 13,591 downwards.
TGATGACAACGGTAGCCGCGGCGGTCACCGAACGGATGCGCCAGGCCTGGGAGGCCACCGAGTACAACCCGATCGCCGCCCGCGAGGTCCTGGTCAGTGAACTCCTGGCCCGCGAGGTCGACGTGCGCTGGGGCGAACGGGTGCTGGACGTGGCCTCCGGAACAGGCAACACGGCCCTCGCCGCGGCGCGTCGCGGTGGCCGGGTGACCGCGTCCGATTTCGCCGCCGGGCAGCTGCGCGTCGCGTCGAAGCGGGCGGCGGTGGAGGGCCTGGAACTCGAGATCGAGGTCGCCGACGCGCAGAGCCTGCCCTTCCCGGACGACAGCTTTGACGTGGTGCTGTCCAGTTTCGGGGTGATGTACGCCCCTGATCAGCAGCGCGCCGCCGACGAGCTGACCAGGGTGTGTCGACCGGGAGGCCGGATCGGGTTGGTCAGTTGGGTGCCCGATGGTCGCGCGGGGCGGGTGCAGGCGCTGGTCGCCGCTCGTCTGGCGCCGCCGCAAGCCGGTCCGCCGCCGCCGGCCCCCGCCCTCTGGGGTACCGAAGAGCACTGCAGGGTCCTGTTCGGCACCCGGGTATCAAGCCTGCGCTCGGCGGTGCTCACCCACGAGTTCTGTGCCGCGTCCGCGGAGGCCTACGCGTCCCTGCTGCACCGCCACCTGCCCTGGCAGGTGCTCTTCGCGGCGCTGGAGCCGGCCGAGTTGCAGGGGCTGCTCGCCGCGATTGCGGCGGAGTGGGAGGGCAGCAACCGCGCCACCGACGGCACCTTCGTCGGCTGTATCCCGTACCTGCAGCTGGTCGCCACCGTCGGATAACTCGGGTCAGCCTGGGAAACGAGAAAACGGCCTCTTGTGTTGTGCCAAAGAGCCCGGATTCATCCCTTGCGGATGAACCCGGGCCCTGGGACCGGAGTACCCCTCTCCGGTCGAGCAGGCGGCGGCGTGAGTGTGGTCATGCCGTCACCGCTCACGTCCGGCGCGACGTGTCGCCGCTCGTGTGTTTCTCCCCCTGCCGCGGCCGGCCGAAGTGCGCCGGTCCCGGTGGCCCTTCTCGGGCACACCTCAAAGGTTGCCCCTGCCGCGCCACCGGGGCGATCGGGTGCACCCCAGAACCGCCCCGAGCAACCCCCCAGCTGAGGTAGGGCCTGCCCCCCGGTCGCGCCCCCGGTCCCGAATACCGTGCGGGTCCCCCGGCTCGGCGCACTAGGTTGGCTGGCGACCCAACCGGTACGGAAGGCGTGCGCGCATGACCAACTCGTTGCCCGATTTCGACGCCATTTACGCGGGTCGAGCGGACACCGCGGGGATCGATCAGGTTCCGTGGAACATCGGCGCGCCGCAGCCGGCGATCGCCGCGCTGATCGACGCCGGCCGGGTGAGTGGCGACGTACTGGACGCCGGTTGCGGTGTCGGGGAGACGGCCCTGTACCTGGCCGCGCGCGGACATTCCGTGGTCGGGTTGGACCTGTCGCCCACCGCGGTCGGCCAGGCTCGCCGCTCCGCCGAGGAGCGGGGGTTGACCGCCGAGTTCGCGGTCGCCGACATCACCAGCTTCACCGGCTACGACGGGCATTTCGCCACGGTCATCGACTCGACGCTGTTCCACTCCATCCCGGTGGCCAGCCGCTCCCCCTATCTGGCCGCGATCGCCAAGGCCAGCGCGCCCGGCGCGGTGCTGCACGTGCTGGTGTTCACCAAGGAGCTCGACTTCCCCGAGGGGGAGGGCCCGAACACGGTGGACGAGCCGGAACTGCGGGCGGCCGTCGAGGAGCACTGGTCAGTGGAGTCTGTGGTCCCTTCCTCGGTCGAGGCGATCCTTCCGCCGACGATCGCCCCGTGCTCTCCCCGGAACAGCCGGGGGCGCGTCCTGCTACCGGCGTTCCTGCTCACCGCCCGCCGGAAGGACTGAGCCGAGAGCCGCGCTGAACCGGGGGGCGGCGGGGCGCAATCAGGGCGCGAAGGACGCCGCCACACTGCCCAGCGCTCCGAAGTCGGCGCGCACCGCGTCGCCGGGTCCGATCCGCGGCGGGGCGGTAGTGGTCCCGGTGGTCACCACCTCGCCGGCACGCAACCCGGTGCCGAACCGCTCCAGCTGGCCGGCCACCCAGACCATTGCGGCGAGCGGGTCGCCGAGCACGTTCGCGCCCCGGCCGGTGGCCGCCAGCTCGTCGTTGATGCACAGCTGGGTGGCCTGGCCGACCAGGTCAAGATCTCGCCAGCCGGATACCTCTGGGCCGAGCACGAACCAGCCCGCGCAGGCCCCGTCGGCCAGTAGCACGGCCTCGCCGGCGCGCTCGAAGTGCTCGAACCGCGAGTCGGGCACCTCGATCGCCAGGTGCAGCGCACCAATCGAGTCCAGCACCTGGTCGGGTGTGGCCCGGGCCGGCACGTCGCGGGCCATCCGGAACGCGAACTCGGCCTCCACCACCCGCATGAACAACTCCGCCGACGGCAGCACCGAACCCGGCTCGCGGCGGAACCGGTCGAACAGCGGACCGGGGAGCGGCCCACCGACCCCGATGTGCGCCTGGCCGGCGGTGGAGGTAGCCGCGATCTTGTAGCCGTAGCTCGTCCCAGCATGCCCGGCCAGCGCCTGCCCGACTGCCCAGCCGTCGATCGGTTCGACCGGCCGGAGCTCCTCGGCCAGCTCGGTCAGCTGGTAGCCGCCGGCCCAGGCAGCCCAGATCGCCGCCGCGGCCCCGGCGGTGGCCTGGTCAGACAGTCCCATCGAGTGCACTCCGTCCAGTCGTTGACCGTCGTACTCGATCGGGTGGCATTCGATCGGGTGGCACTCGACCGGGCCGCACTCGATCACGCGCTACTCGATCACCCGGCACTCGATCACGCGGCGCTCGATCACAGAGTGAAGCGCAGCGCGGTGTCCCGGTGCTCGGCCAGCGCGGCCAGGTGCTCGTCGAGGTTGGTCATCGAGGGCAGGGCGCGCCCGCCGGCCATGCCCCGCAGCAGCGCACGCTCGGCCGCTTCGATCCCCTCGGCGGCGGCCACGGCGGCGGCGAGCCGCTCGGCAGGCGCGATGACCAGCCCGTCGTCGTCGCCAATCACCAGGTCTCCGCTGCTGACCTCGACACCGCCGATCCGCACCGGGTCGCCCAGGGTGCCGGCGTCCCGCGTGGTGCCGGCCATGGGCGTGCTGCCCCTGGCATAGACCGGCAGCCCCACCGTGCGCAGGCCGCTCACGTCGCGGCAGTACCCGTCCACCACGATGCCGGCCAGCCCCCGCCGGCGCGCCTCGGTGGCGAACAGCTCGCCGGAGACCGCCCGACGGTGCCCGTCGGTGGCCACCACCAGAACCGCTCCGGGCTCGGCCAGCCGCAGCGCGACCAGCACCGGCAGGTGATCGTCATGCGCCACCACGGTGAAGGCCGGTCCGACCACCCGGCTGCCGGGCAGCAACGCGCGAACCGCCGAGTCGACCACCGGCAGGCCCTTGTCCGCGTCGCACAGCGAGGACACCTGCACCGAGGCGAGCCGCTCGACAAGCGAGTCCATGTGATCACCAGCCTTCTCCCCGGCACCGCCGCCGGGCGTCGGTGGTGACGTTGCCACAGCTTGCCCGGGTGCCGCTCACCAGCGCTCCCAGTGCAGCACCTCCTCCACCGGAACCCGACGGGCCGGTCGGAACTCGGTGCCCAGCGTGTGTGCCACCGGGATGAGCGCCGCCTGCATCACGCCGGCGTAGGGGATGCCGAGCAGCTGGGCCACCTCCCGCTCCACCGGCAGGTTGGCGGTGGTCCACACGGTGCCCAGGCCGTGCAGGCGGGCGGCCAGCATGAAGCTCCACACCGCCGGCAGGATCGAACCCCAGGTCCCGGCCTGCTCAGTCACCCCCGCCCGATCGGTGCGGCCGCTGACGCAGGGCACCACCAGGGCCGGCACCCGGTGCAGGTTCGCGGCCAGATGCGTAAGTCCGGCGAACACCTTCTCCATGCTGCCCGGCACGGCGTAGGCGCGGCGGACGTCCTCGGCCGGCATCTCCGCGTCACCCTGGCCCAACCCGCGCCGCCACAGCTCGGCCAACGCCGCCTTGCGCTCCGGCTCGGTGACCACCACGAAGCTCCAGCGCTGCCGGTTGCGTCCGGTGGGAGCCTGCACGGCCAGCTCCACGCAGCGGCGGATCAGATCCGGGTCCACCGGCCGGTCCAGGTCCAGGCGGCGGCGGACCGCGCGGGTGGTGCTGAGCAGCTCCTCGGCGGACAGCTGCAGCTGGTCGTTCCGCACATCTGGCATCGGGTCACCTCGGGTCGGGCCGGGAGTGGGTGGATCCCCGGCAGTTCATGCCTTTGAAGTAAAGGACCGCCGCCATTCGGGGTGCAAGACCAGTTGGGAACACCCAGTCATGCCCGCGCGGCATGGCAGGCTGGCGGCATGGAGTTACGGCACCTGCGCTATGTGGTCGCCGTCGCCGACGCCGGTTCGTTCAGCCGAGCGGCGCCGCGGCTGCACGTGGCGCAGCCCGCGCTGAGCCGCCAGGTACGCGCGCTGGAGCGGGAACTGGGGGAGCGGCTCTTCGAGCGCACTCGCGCCGGGGTCACCGTTACCGCCGCCGGGGCCGCGCTGATCGCTCACGCCCGCCAGCTCCTCGCGCTGGCGGCGGCCACTCCGGATGTGCTCGCCGACTGTGCCCGGCACCGCGAGCTGGTCTCCGTCGGACTGCCGCCCGGGATCCGAGCGGACTGGCTGCTGGACGTGACCAGGCAGCTGCGCACGGCGGTGCCTCGGTGCGCGGTGCGCTACCTGGAGGCCGGCAGTGCCGAGCAGCTGCGGCTGCTGGCCAGGGGGAGCCTGGACGTGGCGATCGTCCACCAGGTCCCGGCGGACGGTCACGTGTCCCGGCTGCTGTGGCGGGAACCGCTGGGCGTGGCCGTCCGGCCGGACCACCCGCTGGCCGAGCGGACCACCTGTCAGCTGCCGGATCTGGACGGCATGCGGGTACTGGTGCACTCCCGCGACCAGGTGCCGACCCAGCAGGACGGCGTGCTCACCGCCGTCATGGCCGCCGGGATCCGGCCGGTGTGGATCTTCGGCCGGTTTGTGGAGCATGCCCGGCCGGCCGCCGAGGCAGCCGACGCGGACGCGGTGCTGCTCGGTTCGCACACCGCCGCCCGGCAGCTGGACGACTGGTCCTGGCGGCCCATCGACGGGCTGGAACTGGCCATGACGACCTGGGTGGTGCGCCGGGCGGACACCCGAGCCGGGGTCGCCGAGGTGGCCGACACGATCGCCGCCCTGGGGAGTGCGCCGTAGGGGTGGCGGGCCTATGGTCGCCGAAATGGGTATGCGTAGATCCGCCGCCCGGGTGAGTTCGGGCGATGTGCGTGACCGATTTCTGTCGGCGCCGCGCGCGGATGCCACCCGGTTGGGGCGCACGCCGTAAACTCTGGTCACCGGATAGCCATCCACAGTAACTTCGTCAGTGGCTCTCAGGCTGCTCTCAGGGGTCAGGCGGCTAACTGAACGTGTGTGGCCTCCAGGCCCTGAGAGGAGGGGACCGGTGAACGAAAACGGTCGTCCCGGTACCCCTGGCTCCCCGGGATATCCCGGCCCCCAGGGCTACCCCGAGACCGCCCGGTATCCAGACCCGGCGCGGCACCCGGAGACCGCGGAAACAGAAACAGCGCGGTACCAAGAGCCAGGGCGGTATCCGGAGACGATGCAGCTGCCCTCGGTGCCGGAGCAGAACAGAGGCGAGGGCCCCTGGTATCCGCCGCCCCCGCCGCCCGGGGGCTTCCCGCCTCCTGACCCGTGGCCCGCCCCGCCGCCGCGCCGGCGCAATCCGGTTGCGGTGTTCGGCGCCCTGCTGGTGGTGCTGGTGCTGGCCGTGGCGGCGTTCGTCGTCGGCCAACGGCTGTGGAGCGACGGCGGGCTGCCCTCGCTCAGCGCGCCGGACACCTCGTCCTACTCCGTGCAGCCCGCCCCGCCGGGTGTCCCTGAGGCACTTGACACGCGCGAGCTGGGCGCGCTGGCCAAGAAGGTCTCCCCAGGGCTGGTGAACATCAACACCGAGCTCGGCTACCAGGGCGCCGCGAGCGCCGGCACCGGCATGGTGCTCACCTCGGACGGCCAGGTACTGACCAACAACCACGTGATCAACGGTGCGACCAGCATCCGGGTGACCAACATCGGCAACGGTCGGACCTACCGAGCCACCGTGATCGGCTACGACCGCAGCCACGACATCGCGGTGCTGCAGCTGCGCGGTGCGTCCGGGCTCAAGACGGCGACCCTCGGCGATTCCACCGGGGTGGCCGTGGGTGACCCGATCGCGGCGATCGGCAACGCCGGCGGAGTGGGCGGTCCGCCGACCACCTCAGGCGGCACGGTGACCGCGCTCAACCGCTCGGTCAACCCTCGGGACGAGCTGACCGGAAGCACCGAGCGACTCACCGGCCTGATCGAGGTGGCCGCGAACGTCCAACCGGGCGACTCCGGCGGCCCGCTGGTGGACAGCCAGGGCCGGGTGATCGGGGTGAACACGGCCGCCTCGGCCAACTACCGCTACCAGTCCACCGGCGCCACCGGATTCGCCATCCCGATCAACAGCGCGATGACCGTGGTCCGGCAGATCCAGGCCGGTCAGAGCTCCGATACGGTGCACATCGGGCCGACCGGCATGCTCGGGGTCTCCGTGGTCAGTGGACCGGCCACCCAGTTCGATCCAGGGGTGGGCACCGGCAGTGAGCGGCGGCGCACGGTGGTGAACGGGGTGACGGTCGCCGGCGTGCAGGCCGGGTCGCCGGCCGAGCAGGCCGGGTTGGAACAGGGCGACGTGATCGTCGGGCTGGACGGGTCGACGGTCGACTCGGCCACCACGCTGACCAACCTGATCGGCCACTACAAGCCGGGAGACCAGGTGGCGGTGCAGTGGATCGACAGCCTCGGACAGCGGCAGTCAGCCACCGTCGCGTTGATCCCGGGCCCACCCAGCTGACCCGCTGACCGCCCGGCTCGCCCAACCGACCGCCGGGCCGCTATCCCCTCCAGCTTGATCCACTCGTGGTCCAAGGTGAAGGCGTGCCGTGGCGGTTCAACGCTGACGTGCGAACCTACGCCGCGCGGGTCTGGGACCTGCTCGCGGCGGATCCGGCCGTGCACACGATCGCACTGACCGTGATCGACAACGTGCTGGCCGGCCGGCGGTGGTCGGACGCGGACATGCTGTTCGGTTGGTATGAGGACACCCACGTCGACCCCGCCCCGATTCTCGGCGCGGTGTTTCGCACGCCACCGTACGAGTTGCTGCTCGCCCAGGTGCCGGAGCCGACCATGCCGGAGCTGGTCGACGCGCTGCGGGCGGCGTCGGTGAACGTGCCGGGCGTGGTGGGTGAGGCGGGGACCGTGGATCGCTTCACCGAGCTGTGGACCGGCGGCGCGGGCGTGGCTCCGGCGATGCGCCAGCGGCTCTACCAGCTGGGCACGTTGCGGCCGCCGAGCCCGCCTCCCCCAGGGGAAGCCCACCTCGCCGAGCCAGCCGACCTGGTCCTGGTGGCGAACTGGTACGCCGCGTTCCAGCGGGAGGCCGGAGCGGTCCCGGTGGACGTCGAACCGATCGCCAGGGACAGCATCGAGCAGCGGCTGGTCTGGCTGTGGCGCAACTCCGCCCGGGCGCCCGTGTCGCTGGCCGCCCGCACCCAGGTGGTGGCCGGGGTGGCCCGGATCGGACCGGTGTACACCCCACCAGCTGGCCGGCGGCGGGGCTACGCCGCCGCGGTGACCGCCGCGTGCACCGAGGCCGCGCTGCGGGCCGGCGCCTCGGACGTGGTGCTGTTCACCGACCTGGCCAACCCCACCTCCAACAAGATCTACCAGCGGCTGGGTTACCTCCCGAAGCACGACCACCACGTAGTCCACTTCGACCCCGGTCCGCACTAGCGGACTCGGAGGACGGGCTTGCCGGGGGACCGGTCGTCGGAGTCGACGTAGCCGTGCGCGGCGGCCACGTCGTCGAAGTCGAACACCCGGTCCACGATCGGGGCGAACGCGCCGGTGGCCAGGCCGGCGCGGACGAAGTGCTCACCCCGGCGCAGCGCGGCCGGATCACCGGTGATCTCGAACACCGTGTAGCGGCGCAGCCAGACCGGGGCGTACCGGCCGGCGGGCAGCGGGGTGGGCTGCCCGGACAGCCCACCGTGCACGATCACCGTGGCCCCCGCCGCGCAACCGCGCACCAGCTGCTCGACCCACGGCCCACCGACCGCGTCCAGCACCAGGTCGGCGCCGCGCCCCTCGGTGGCCGCCCGGATCGCCCCAGCCAGGTCGTCCAGCTCGGCGGTGACCAGGACCTCGGCCGCGCCGGCCGCCCGCAGCGCGGCCCGCTGGCCCTCGGATGGGGTGGTGGCGATGGGCACGGCGCCGAGCTGGCGGACCACCTGCAGCGCGGCCATCCCGATGCTGTTGCTGGCGGCGGTGATCAGCACGTGGTCGCCGGGCCGCACCCGGACCACCTCGGCCACCATCCCGTAGACGGTCAGATACGGCATCCAGATCGCCGCGCCGGTCACCGCGTCCATGCCGGGTGGCCGGGCGACCAGCGCGGCGGCCGGCACCACGGCTTCCTCGGCGTAGACCGGATAGTCGTTCTGGGAGAACGCCGGCACCACGCTCACCGCGTCACCGGGCGCCCAGCGGGGCACCTCCGGGCCCACCTCGAGCACCTCGCCGGCGGCCTCGGTACCCAGCCCGGCCGGGAGTACCGGCTGCTCCAGGTACGTGCCCCGGCGGAAATTGACCTCCGAGCGGTTGAGCCCGATCGCATCCACCCGGATCCGCACCTCGCCAGGACCGGGCTGGCGTACCGGCAGGTCCTCGTGGCGGAGCACTTCCGGGCCGCCGACCTGGTGAAACCTGATCGTCCGAACCATGCCCAGAATCTACGGGCCCAACCCGGCGTCGGTGATGTCGCGCCCCGGCCGGAGGCTCGGCTCAGGTGATCCGGCGGGCGTTGTGGAACGGCATGTTGGCCATGCTGGAGATCTTGACCGGCTTGCCGGACTCGGAGGCATTCAAGATCTTATTGTTGCCCACGTAGATTCCCACATGGCTGACCGGGCTGTAGAAGAACACCAGGTCACCGGGCCGCAGTTGGCTGCGCGAGACCGGGTTGCCGACCTGTGACTGGGCCGCAGCCGTGCGCGGCAGGTTGATGCCCTGCTGCTTGTAGGACCACATCACCAGCCCGGAGCAGTCGAACGCATTGGGCCCCACCGCCCCCCACACGTACGGCACGCCCATCTTGCTCATCGCCCTGGACAGCGCCTTCGACGCGAGCGGGCTGGCGTCGAACAGCGGCGCGACAGCGCCGTGAGCGACGGCGGAGACCGTGTTGGACACCGCGGCCTGCGCCCGGCTCAGGTTGACCGCCCTGGACAGGTCGGCGATCTGCTGGGCGTCGGTCTGGTGCAGGTCGGCCGCCATCACGGCGGCGGCCGGTGCGGTAGCGGTGGCGGGCAGCGCGGTGAACGTGGCCGGTGCGGCGCTCGCGGTGGTGACCCCGCCGCTGGTCGCGGCCAGGTCGACCGGTTGCACCGCCGGACGGGCGAACGACTGGGTGTCGCCCAGCTCCCTGGCCGGCGCGGGCGTCACGGCGGCGAACGCGCCGGACATGCTGACCGCCGCCGTGCCCGCGCCCACCGCGGACGCCGCGACCACCGCAAATGCCGAGCGGGGGCCGCGCGGCGACGGCACGCCGTGTTTGACCCGGGGCGGTACCGCGCGCGGTGAACGTGGCCGCGGAACGCGGCCCTCAGCGGGGAGCGGCGGTACCGGCCCCGGGGCGGGGAGCGGCGTCAGGTGGTCCGCGGCGGGGGGAGCGGGCACGGCACGGGCGGGCGGCGGGGTGGGCGGTTGGGCCTGAGCGGCCATGGCGATCAGTTCATGAACCGTCCGATGTTGATCTACCCCGGTGGTTCCCGGGACACCACGATGCCGCGCGCTATGGGCGCCCATTGGCCGTACCTCCGCGTCAGCGCAGCGGCCATCGCCAAAAGAGGTACGGCCACGCGCCCGCCCCACAACTGCTGTCGGAGCGCCTGGGGGAAAGCCGGTGGGCGGGGTATGACGTACCGGCCAGGCGCACCAGTCGACGGAATGCCGACCAGCCACCGGAGACCGTAACCAACCCGTGACACCTTCGCGCACCCCCCCTGCGGTGGCCGGTCGTTACTTAACGGCAGAGGACAAGAACTGCGGTTGCGGTTGCGGCCAGCGGTCGAGGCTGCTGCCGAGCGAGGCGTGACGGTCGGCGAGCGGCTGCTCTAGTCGGGGGGCCACCCGAATGGGCGATAACAAATTCCCCACGAGTCCCCGCTGCCTCTGTCATAACAGGCCGCTCGGTGGCGATACTGCATTCGTGCAGGGCGGATCGGACGATTTCGGCCGGTATGGAACCGAAGGCTCAACCAGGTTCGGCGCGCCGGCGCCGCGCCGGCTGAGGGCCGTCGGTGCGCACCGGGCCGCCGAAGAGCCGGACGGCGACGCGGAGTCCCGGTTCGGTCGACATGACCTGATCACCCGGAACCGCGCGGACGACCGGGCGGACCCAGCCCGGGCCGCCGGCCGGTTCCCCGAGCCAAGGGTTGCCGAGGCGGAGGCGCAACCCACGCCGACATCCCCACCGGACGGCGGGCAGACCCTGCGCGAACTGCTGACTCACCGGAAGCTGGAGTCGGCTGAGGCGACCATGGTCGGCGCTCAGCTCGCCGCCGCGCTGGCGGTACGCCACGCCGAGGGCAACCGGCACGGGCAGGTCATGCCGGCGGCCGTCCGGCTGGAGTCGGACGGCCGGGCGCGGCTGCTCGACCCGCCGGACCTGCCGCCCGACGCAATGGACCCGGCCAGCGTGCCCTACCTGGCGCCCGAGCAGGTCACCGGCGAGCCTCTCGGGCCGCCCGCCGACGTGTACGCGCTCGGGTTGGTGCTGCTCGAGGCGGTCACCGGCACCCCGACCTATCCGGGCTCCAGCTGGGAGGCGGCGAACACTCGGCTGGCCGCGCCACCCGTGGTGCCCAACGAGGTACCCGCGTCACTGGCCGGCGCGCTGCTCGCGATGACCCAGCTCGCGCCGAGCGATCGGCTGAGCGCCCAGCGGGCCGCCACGCGGCTCTCCGGAGGCGCGACCGGCCCCCTCGCGCCACCGCCCGGACACCGCGCGGGCCCGGCCCAGCTGGTGGCCCTCGGGTTGCCAGTGCTGGTGCTGCTCGCGCTGATCGCGGTGGCCTTGCTCGGCCACCACCGCGATCTGTCCGCGGATGCGGACGCGGATGCCGCGGCACCCCCGGCGGCCACCGCCACCGGGCCTACCCCGGCGGCACCCACGCCGGCGGCACCCACGCCGGCGGCTCAGGCGCCCGCCACGCCGGTACCGGCCACCGGAGCCGCGCCTGCCCAGCCCGCCCTCTCGGTGCCCGGCGTGAGCACGCCCTACCCGTCGGCGGTTACTAACAAGGTCAAAGACACCGTGACCGACACCATCACGGACAAGGTGAAGAGCAACTGGCAGAGGTTCACCGCCTGGTTGAACAGCCTGTTCTGACCTTTCGTGATCAAAAATTGTCCCCCGAGTCGCTGATTTCACTCAATAGCTGGGCGTTTCCCTGGCACCCTGGTCACAGATAGTGGGCGGATCTGAGGAGGCACGGCCGATGGACCCCAGCTCACCCGCGCCGGTTCCACCGTGCCGACCTGCCCGCCGCCCGGTCATCCCGCTGATCGTCGCGGCGCTGGTGCTCGCTGGCCTTGCGGTCGGCCCGACGCAATGGGCGGCCGGGTGGATGCCCTCCACCGGTCCGTCGGACCGCCCCTCGATCGCCGGCGTGGCCCTGATGGCCGACACGGGCGAGCTGGACTTGGACGCGCTCGACGCGGACCCGCCGGACCGAGTGGGGTCGGATCAGGGACGGTCCGAGGAGCCGGTGTCGTCCGCCCGGGTCGCCGAGGTCGTGGCGCCCGCCGTGATGAACATCAACACGGTGATCGGAAAGGGACGGGCCACCGCGGCGGGTACCGGAATCGTGCTCACCTCGTCCGGCCAGGTGCTGACCAACAACCACGTGATCAACGGGGCGACCAGCATCCGCGCCACCAATGCCGCCAACGGCCGCACCTACCAGGCCAGCGTGGTCGGCCGGGATCGCAACGACGACATCGCGGTGCTGCAGTTGAGCGGCGCGTCCGCCCTGCGCACGGCGAAGATCGGCGATTCGGACGCGGTGGCTGTGGGCGACCAGATCGCGGCGGTGGGCAACGCGGACGGCGCCAATGTGAGGCCCAGCGTGGCGACCGGCAAGGTGACCGCGCTCGGCCGGTCGATCTCCGCGCACGACGAGTTGACCGGCAGGGTGGAGCGGCTCAGCGGGCTCATCGAGGTGGACGCCAATGTGCGCCCTGGTGACTCCGGCGGCCCACTGGTCAACACCGCCGGGGAGGTCGTCGGGGTGGATACGGCGGCCTCGGGGAACTTCCGGGTTCAGGCCGAGGGCGGTACCGGGTACGCCATTCCGATCAACTCCGCGCTCACCATCGCGCGCCGGATCGCCTCCGGCGGCGGATCCGGCGTCCCGCGCATCCGACCCGCCGCGATACTCGACCTGGGCGTCCTCGCCCCGCTGACCCCGCTGGGCCCGGCCGTTGAGCCGCCCAGCGCCGGTGCTGGCCAGCCCTGGGCCGCCTCGGTCCAGCTGCCAGTCCGCACAGTGTCGTTCGTGTCGACTCAGCCGCCCGGGCGGCGGTGTGCAACCGTTGGAGCTGGGTGACTGATCGGGCAGGGAGCACCGTGACCACAGGCTTGGCGCCGAGGATCGATGTCCGGCGAGCGCCGGATCGGTTCGACACCAACCTGGGCTGGCTCGACTCGCACCACTCGTTCTCCTTCGGTCACCACTATGACCAGGACAACACGCATCACGGCCTGCTGCTGGTGAACAACGACGACACGGTGCTGCCCGGCACTGGTTTCGAGACCCACCCGCACCGGGACATGGAGATCGTCACCTGGGTGCTGCGCGGCTCGCTGGTGCACCAGGACTCCGAGGGGCACTCGGGGCTGATCTACCCAGGCCTGGCGCAGCGGATGAGCGCCGGCACCGGGATCCTGCACTCGGAGAAGAACGACTCCCACGGACTCGACCTCGGCACCGCGCCGTCCGACGAGCCGGTGCATTTCGTGCAGATGTGGGTGGTGCCGGACGAGGCTGGCATCAGGCCCGGCTACGAGCAGGTCGAGATCGACAGCGAGCTGCTCTCCGGCGGGCTGGTCCCGGTCGCCTCCGGGATGGCCAAGCACCACGGTGAGTCGGCGATCCGGATCAAGAACGAGTACGCCGCGCTGTACGTGGCCAGGCTGGCCGCCGGTCAGTCCGTGTCGCTACCCGAGGCGCCATTCCTGCACCTGTTCGTGGCCAGGGGCGCGGTGGAGCTGGAGGGGGCCGGCCAGCTGAGCGCCGGGGACGCGGTCCGGTTCACCGCGACCGGCGGACAGCGGGTCACCGCCGCCGAGCCGGCCGAGGTGCTGGTCTGGGAGATGCACGCAACCATCGGCTGAGCGGGCCGCCGGCGCTGCTCACCGGCGCCTGGTCGAC
>DASWST010000166.1:0-49569 GCA_036402515.1 Pseudonocardia sp. | reverse complement strand
ATGGTCGCTATAGCGACCATCGCCACTCACGACCCGTCAGGCGAAGAGTTGGGTCGCGGTCACCGGGCGCAGGCCCCGGCTGTCCAGATCGGCCAGGATCTGGGGGATCGCGGTGAGCGTGCCCTGGTGGCCCAGGTGCATGCTCACCACGCTGCCAGCGGTTGCCTTGCGCAGCTGTGCGGACACGGTGGCCGGGCCGGGATCGGTCCAATCCAGCGAGTCGAGGTCGTAGGACAACACCCTGGGATACCCGGCGGCGCCGGCCAGGCGCAGCTGCTCGGCGGTGGCGTGCTGCGCGGCGGACTGCCGGAAGAACGCCCCGGGGCCGCCGGTGAGCTCGGCGATGCGGTCCCGGCAGCGCTCGATCTCGGAGCGCTGGTCGGCCACGCTGAGCCGGGACATGGTCCGGTGCGACCAGGTGTGATTGCCCAGCTCGTGACCCAGGTCGAGGACCATCTTGGCGGCGTCCGGGTACTGGGCCAGCCAGGTGCCCACGGCCAGCACGGTGACCTTCGCGCCGCCGTGAGCCAGCGCCTCGAGCACCTTGCGGTCCAACGCCCGGACGCCGGCGCCGTGAAAGGTCAGCGCCACCTCCGGGCGGCCGCTGTGCGCGCGCACCAGTTCGGTGGCCGGGCCCTGGGCCGGCGCCGGTGGGGCCGCACCGGCCTCCGGGGAGGCCGGTGCGGCGCCGGGCAGCGAGGACGGCCCGGCGGGCAGCGGAGACGGCGCCGCGGGCGGCTCGGGGCCAGCGCAGGCGGCCAGCCCGAGCAACGCGCCGGCCGCGGCGCCACCGCGCAGCAGGGCGCGCCGAGGTAGTCGAGTGGGTGGTCCGGGGACGGGGAGCTCCGTCATCCGACCATCATGGTCCGGACCTCCTGAGAGCCGGCAGGACCCCCGCGTCGAGCACCGCCAACACCTCCCGCAGCTGGTCAGCCAGCGCGGTGGCGGTGTCTGTGGGCAGCCGGTCCAGCAGCGCCGACTGAGCCGCGTTGGTGGCCAGCACCACCTCCTCCGCCGCGCGCACGCCGGCTGGGGTGAGCCGCACCCAGACACTGCGCCGATCAGATCTATCGGCCTCGCGGACCACCAGCCCAGCGGCGGTCAGCCGGTGCAGCACGTTGGTGGTGCCACCGGAGGACAACAGCAGCGAGGAAGCCAGCTCGTGTGGCTTGCGCCGGTACGGCGGACCGGTCGCGCGCAGCCGGGCCAGCACTTCGTACTCGGCCTTGGTGCGACCCAGCCGGTCCAGCTCGGCATTGGTGACGGCCTCGATCAACCCGGCCAGCCGGCCGACCCGCTTGGCCAGCTCCAGGGGAAGCCCGGCGACCTGGGGCAACTCGGCCCGCCAGGCCGCGACGATCTCGTCCACCGGGTCCGGGGACGAGGGAGCGGCGCTCATGGCTGGAGGGTAGCCGCCGGGATCTGATACCTTCACAATAAGCTTTATGAAAAGCTTTTCACTGAGAGGAGCGGCGATGGCGGCCAGTACCGTGATCCGGGGCGGTTGGATCCTCACCATGGACGACCGGGGCAGCGAGCTGCCGGTCGGCGACCTGCTGATCACCGGCGGCACCATCGCCGGGGTCGGTCCCGAGCTGGCCGTGCCACCTGACACCGAGGTGATCGACGCGGCCGGTCTGCTGGTGCTGCCCGGGCTGGTGGACACCCACCGGCACACCTGGCAGACGCCGCTGCGCCACCTCGGCGCGTCCTGGTCCCTGAACGACTACCTGCGGCTGCTACTGGGCCACATCGGCGCCCGCTACCAGCCCGAGGACGTCTACGCCGGCACCCTGCTCGGCGCGCTCGGCGCGTTGGACGCGGGCATCACCACGCTGGTGGACTGGGCGCACATCCAGAATTCCCCGGCGCACTCGGATGCCTCGGTGGCCGCGCTGCGCGACGCCGGCATCCGGGCGGTCTTCGGGCACGGCTGGTCGCTTCGTCCCGGCTGGTCCGGCGACCCTGGGCCGCATCCGGCGGACATCCGGCGGATCCGGGCCGAGCTGCTGGCCGACGACGATGCGCTGGTCACCCTGGCGATGGCGGCTCAGGGCCCGGACTTCGTCGGCATCCAGCTCACCGCCACCGACTTCGCGCTGGCCAGGGAGCTCGACATTCCGATCACCTCACACGTGGCCGGCGGCCGCGCGGACTCCAACAGCAGGGGCATCGCCGCCCTGGAGCGCGCCGGGCTGCTCGGGCCGGACCTGACGCTGGTGCACGTCAACGGGGCGCCGGAGGAAGACCTGCGCCGGCTGGCCGACCACGGCGGCAGCGTCTCGATCAGTCCGCAGATCGAGCTGAGCATGCCGGGCCTGGGCGCCAACGTCGCGGTGCGCCGGATGCTCAACGCCGGCCTGCGCCCCTCGCTGAGCGTGGACTCGGAGGCCGCCGCCGCGCCGGACCTGTTCACCCAGATGCGGTTCGCGCTGGCCGCGCACCGGGCCGAGGCGCCGGAAGACGATCCGCTGCCGGCGATGGAGGTGCTGCGGATGGCCACCGGGTACGGGGCGCGCGCGGCCGGGCTGGCCGACCGGGTGGGCTCGTTGCAGGTGGGCAAGGCGGCCGACGTGGTGCTGCTGCGCAGCGAAGGGCTCGCCCCGCTGAAGGCGGCCGCCGACGCGGTGGTGCTGGCCGCCCACCCCGGCATGGTGGACACCGTCCTGGTGGGCGGCCAGGTGGTGAAATGGGCCGGCCGGCTGGTCGCCGATCTGGACCGGGCCGGCGAGCTCGCCGCCGCCACCGCCAGCCGGGTCACCGGGCAGTTGGCCCACACCGGGTAGGCTGACTGGCCGATGTCGCCGGACCGCCTCGCGGCCGCCCGGGCCTCGGCTCCGTCAGCCCCGGGCGAGGACCACGCGCCGCACCGGGCTGATCCGGTCGCGCCCTCCGCCGAGCCCCAGCTTCCGCTGCTGGCTCGCCCACGGGTGCTGGATACCGTCATCGTGCTGGCCTACCTGCTCGCCGCGTTTGGGCTGTACCGCGACCTGTGGCTGCACCTGGGCGACGGCTACCTGGTGGACAGCGGCGAAGACCAGAACCTGTTCGAATGGTTCTTCGCCATGCATGCCCACGCGCTCGCCGCCGGCCAGCCCTCGCTGTTCAGCACGCTGCAGAATTACCCGGCCGGGATCAACCTGATGGCCAACACCTCGATGCCGGGGCTGGCCGTGCCACTGGCTCCGCTGACCCTGTTGGCCGGGCCGACCACCACCCTTGCGCTGGTGCTCTCCGGTGGGCTGGCCGGCACCGCCATCGGCTGGTACTGGGTGTTCTCCCGGTACCTGACCCGGTCTCGGTGGGCGGCCGCGATCGGCGGGGGCTGCGCCGGCTTCGCCCCGCCGATGGTGTCCCACGCGCACGCCCACCCCAATTTCACCTCGGCCTTCCTGCTGCCGCTGATCGTGGCCTGCTTGATCCGGCTGGCCCTGAGCGGGCGGGGGATCTGGGCCGCGCTGCGCACCGGCGCGCTGCTCGGTGCGCTGGTCGCCTGGCAGGTGCTGATCGGCGAGGAGCCGCTGCTCATCGTGGCCACCGGGATCGCGGTGTGGGGGCTGGCCTGGGCGGTGGTACGGCCGAGGTCGCTGCTCGCGGCGGCCCGCCCGCTATTGACCGGTCTCGGCGTGGCGGTCGGAGTGAGCGTGCTGTTGGTCGGCTACCCGCTGTGGTTCCAGTTCACCGGGCCGGGCAGCTACCACTCGTTGGCCCACGTGTTGGACGGCAACGACCTGGCCGCCTTCGGGGGGCTGCCGCGCCAGTCGATCGGCGGCCAGCTCCTGCGCCCGGGTCAGCCGGTGGGCAACCCGACCGAGCAGAACGCGTTTTTCGGCTGGCCGTTGCTGACCCTGCTGCTGGTGGCGGCGATCTGGCTGTGGCGGGAGGTGCCGGCCCGGTTGGCCGCGATCACCGCGGTCGGGCTGGCCGCGCTGTCCCTCGGCAGCCCGGTCTACCTGCGCGGCACCGATACCGGGATCCTCGGCCCGTGGTGGGTGCTGGACCGGTTGCCGCTGTTCGACTCCTTGATCGAGTCCCGGCTGACCCTGGCCAGCCTGCCGGCCATCGGCGTCCTGCTGGCGCTGGCCAGCGACCGGGCACTGACCCGGCCGCCACGCCAACTGGTCCCGCCGGTCCGGCCGAGCTGGCTGGGCCGGTCGCGGCCGCACTGGCTGAACTGGCTGACCTCGCGCCGGCTGTGGTTCGCCGCGCTGGCACTCGCGGTAGCGCCGATCCTGCCGATGCGGTTCACCACCGAGCCGAGGGCGGCCACGCCGGTGTTCTTCAGCTCCGGCGACTGGCGGGACTACGTGCGGCCGGGGCGGTCAGTCCTCACCGTTCCGCCGCCGGATCCGAGTGGCGCGGACGCGCTGCACTGGCAGGTGGTGGCCGGGTTCGGGTTCCCGCTGGTGGAGGGCTACTTCGTCGGGCCGGCGGGGCCGGAGCGCACCGGTATCTACGGCGCGGACCGGCCACCCACCTCGCTGTTGCTGGCCAGCGCGGCGATCAGCGGTACGGTGCCGCCGATCGGACCCTCGGAACGCGCCAGGGCGCTGGATGATCTGCGGAACTGGCGGGCCGACCTGGTGGTGCTGCCGAACCCGGCCGACCAGCCGGCGCCACACGCGGCGCTGGTCGCGCTGCTCGGGCCGGGACAGCGACGCGACGATGTGCTGGTGTGGGACCTGCGCGGCCGGACCAGATAGGTCGCGGCCGGGGCCGATGGCTCGCCTACCGGCTGGCCTCGGCGGTGTCCGCCCCGGCCTGGCGCGGGTCGGCCGGCGCGTCTGATTCGGCCGGCACGTCCGGGTCGGGCGCCCTGGACATCAGTGCCAGCGCGGTCACCGCGAAGGTCAGCCAGGCGCCCCCGAGCAGCCAGCCGGTGAGCACATCGGTCGCCCAGTGCGCGCCCAGGTACACCCGGCACCACCCGACCAGCAGCACCAGCGCCGCCGTTGCGGCCACCACCCAGACCTGGGCCGTCCGGCGCAGCACCGGTAGCGCCGCGGCGGCCAGCACGCCGAACACCACGATGCTGCCCAGCGCGTGCCCCGACGGCAGTGAGTGCCCGCCGTAGTGGATCAACTGGTCCACCCTCGGCGGCCGGTTCCGGTCGTACAGATTCTTGAACCCGATCACCAGTAGGCCACTGCCCGCCGACGCGCCGGCCACCAGCAGGGCCCGCTGCCAGTGCCCGAGATACCCCAGCACCAGCACGGCGGCGCAAGTCAGTACGGTCAGCGCGGCGGTGCCGCCGATCGCGGCCAGCACGATGGCGAACCCGGTCTCCCAGCCGTCGCGGTTGGCCACCACCCAATCCAGGGCAGCCTGATCGACGCTGGCCCTGGCCGCGCCGGCCTCCACCCAGATGACCACCGCCGCCTGCCCGATCAGCAGCACAAACGCGATCAGCGCACCGGTCCACACGGTCCGCCGTACCGCGCCGTTACCCCATCCGGCCCGGCGGGCGAGCAGCGTCAGCAGGCTGGCCGGCAGCACACAGGCGAGCAGGACCAGCGACGACGCCAGAAACAGGTCGGTGGACGGCATGCTGCTCGAGGTTACCCACGGTGGCGAAGAGAAACCTGAGAAGCGGAGACGCGCTCTAGCCCAGCCCGATGGTGATCCGAGGGTGCTGCGCGGGAGTCAACCAGCGCAACAGCGCGAGCACCGAAGCGCGCGGCACCTCCACGCAGCCCGCCGACGGGACGCCCGCGTCCACGTGCACAAAAAACGCGGAACCGGCCCCAACCCGCACCGGCCCGGTGTTGTAGCCGATCACCATCGCGTAGTCGTAGCTGGGCCCGGCCTGACCCAGGTTCTCCCCCGCGCTCTCGTTGAACCCGCAACTGCCCGGCGCGCAGCTGCGGAAGGTGTTGTACGCCGGGCTCTTCACGTCGCTGACCCACCAGTCGCTGTCCCCCACCTTGCGGTAGGGCAGCGCGGTGCCCGGGTTCGGCTGCCGCCCGAACGCCTGATCCAACGTGAACGTTCCCCGGGGCGTGCGGTTCACGCCTTCGCTGGCGCTGCCCACTCCGGCCGTGCCCACCCGTACCCGGACTGGCCCCAGCGCGCTGGTCCAGCCGCCGCCGGGAGCCCGCTGCCAGGCGCGTAGCGTGCCGGCGCCACTGGTCGTGGCCGGCACCAGCACGGTGACCAGCTGGTCACTACCGGCCGGCGGCTCGGGCACCCCGGTCGGCAGGGCTTGGCCCGCCGGCTTGGCACCCGGCCCAACGGCTGTCCGGGGGCCTGGCCCGGTAGCTGAACCGGCACCTGGCCCGGTGATCATGGCGGATTCGGACGGCGTGACCGGCACGGCGGGACGTGCGTTCGCCGGCGAGGCTGACGGAGCGGCACAGCCGGCCACCAGCAGCGGCAGCACGGCGACCAGCCCGGCCAGCACCACGCCGATTCGGCGAATGCCGCCGAGGGGATCTGCTGTGCTCACCGCGCGAAGTCTGCCAAGGCCCCGCTGGCGCCCACGGCCGGGGCACACCCGGTTCCCCTTGCCGGGTGCATCCCGACCACGGAGAGCAGACTGAGGGTGGTCGGCCAGCCACCCACACAAGACCCGCGCCGACCACCGAACCCCGCCCGGAGGCCACCGATGTCCGGATCAACCGTCGAGTCGACCACCAAGCCCGACCTCAAGCCGCGCAGCCGCGACGTCACCGACGGACTGGAGCGGACCGCCGCGCGGGGCATGCTCCGCGCGGTCGGCATGCGGGACGAGGACTTCGCCAAGCCACAGATCGGCATCGCGTCCAGCTGGAACGAGATCACCCCGTGCAACCTGTCGTTGCAGCGGCTGGGCATCGCGGCCAAGGAGGGGGTGCACCGGGCCGGCGGCTTCCCGATGGAGTTCGGCACCATCTCGGTCTCCGACGGCATCTCCATGGGCCACGTGGGCATGCACTACTCGCTGGTCAGTCGGGAGATCATCGCCGACTCGGTGGAGACCGTGGTGCAGGCCGAGCGGCTGGACGGCACCGTCCTGCTGGCCGGCTGCGACAAGAGTCTGCCCGGCATGTTGATGGCTGCCGCCCGCCTCGACCTGGCCGCGGTGTTCGTCTACGCCGGGTCGATCCTGCCCGGCCACGTGAACGGCCGGGAGGTGAACATCAGCGACGCGTTCGAGGCGGTCGGCGCCTGCCTGCGCGGCCTGATCACCCGGGATGAGCTGACCGAGATCGAGCGGGCGATCTGCCCCGGCGAGGGCGCCTGCGGCGGCATGTACACCGCCAACACGATGGCCAGTGCGGCCGAGGCATTGGGCATGGCACTGCCCGGCTCGGCCAGCCCGCCGGCGGTGGACCGGCGCAGGGACGGCATCGCCCGCGCCTCCGGCGAGGCGGTGGTGAACCTGCTGGCGAAGGGGATCACCGCCCGACAGATCCTGACCATGGAGGCGTTCGAGAACGCCATAGCGGTGGTGATGGCGTTCGGCGGTTCCACCAACGCGGTGCTGCACCTGCTGGCCATCGCCAGGGAGGCCGAGGTGGACCTGACCCTGGACGACTTCAACCGGATCGGTGACCGGGTCCCCCACCTGGCCGACGTCAAGCCGTTCGGCACCTACGTGATGGCCAGCGTGGACCAGGTCGGCGGGGTGCCGGTGGTGATGCGGGCCCTGCTGGACGCCGGCCTGCTGCACGGGGACGCGCTGACCGTCACCGGCAAGACCCTCGCGGAGAACCTCGCCGAGCTCGACCCGCCGGACCTGGACGGCAGGATCGTGCACACCATGCAGAACCCGATCCACCCCACCGGCGGGCTGACCATCCTGCGCGGCTCGCTGGCTCCGGACGGCGCCGTGGTGAAGAGCGCGGGGTTCGACTCGGCGGTGTTCACCGGCCGGGCTCGGGTGTTCGATCGGGAGCAGGGCGCGCTGGACGCGGTCGCCGACGGCACCGTGGTGGCCGGGGACGTGGTGGTGATCCGCTACGAAGGGCCGCGCGGCGGGCCGGGTATGCGGGAGATGCTCGCGGTCACCGGGATGATCAAGGGTGCCGGGCTGGGCAAGGATGTCCTGCTGATCACCGATGGGCGTTTCTCCGGGGCCACCACCGGGCTGTGCATCGGGCACATCGCCCCGGAGGCCACCGACGGCGGACCGATCGCGTTCATCAGGGACGGGGACTCGATCACCCTCGACATGAACCGCAGAGAGCTGAACCTGGACGTGCCGGCCGACGAGCTGGAGCGGCGGCGCGCCGACTGGCAGGCCCCGCCGCCGGTCACTGGCCGGGGCGTGCTCGGCAAGTACGCCCGGCTGGTCAGCTCCGCGGCGGAGGGCGCCGTCTGCGGTTAACGGCCCTTGCGTGCCCTCGCAGACGCCGGCCGGGGCGCGGTACCCACCGCGAAGCCGCCGGCGTCCACCCGGACCGGCGGCTGACCGACGGTCAGCTCATGATCGACCAACGCCGGGGCCGAGGCGGCCGGTAGCGCGCCGGCCGAAACCGTGCCGGCCGAAACCGCGGTCACCGGCCCGATCGGGGTCAGCGCCGGACCCAGCACGAACAGCACCACCGCTGGCCCACTGAGATATCGGACCAGCCGGCGGCTCTGGCTCACGGCCCCCCGCCGACTGCCGGCCCCTGGTATCCGGTCCGGGAGCTCGAGTCCATGCCCACCTGGTAACCGATCCCCGCCGCGATCTTGTTTGCCGCGACCACGGCCCCGGTGGAATTGTTCTGGAAGGCGAAGGCCTTGTCCGGCTTACCGGTGATGGTGTTTCCGGTGACCTTGACCCCCTGCACGTCGTCGATCTGCAGCGCCTGCCCCGCGTTCACGTCGCAGAAGTTGTTGGTGAACGTGATGTTGGCGCTGCGCCCCTGGCCGCTGCCGTCTCCGGCGCTGCTGTTCGGGCCCTCGGCGATCAAGCACTGGTTGTCGATCCGCTGGCACTTGTTGCCGTCGATGAGCACGTTCTGACTGGCCGGACTCCCCGGGTCGGTGGCGTAGCTCTGCATGCAGTCCGCGTGCGCGCCGGAGCCGTCCGGGCTGACGTCGGAGATCGTGTTGTTCAGGATCTTCAGGTTGCTGCCGAAGAACCGCAGTCCGTCGTAGTCGCCGCCGGTCGGGTGCTTCACCGTGTTGTTCCGCACGGTGATGTTGTTGCCGCTCATCTCGATGCCGGGAGCCTGCGGATTGACCGCGCTGAACCCGGCCACCACCACGTTGCTCGCCTCGACGGTGATGCCCTTGACCGGGGTGGAGCCGTTGCCGATGACCATGATCGGCGCGTTCGCCGTGCCCGACCGGTTCACCTGGAGCCGGGTCCCGCCCATGTTGCCCACCGCGCAGATCTTCTGGCCGGGCGCGGCGGAGCCGATGGCTTGCTGCAGGCCGCCCCCGTCGGCGACCCGCTTGGTGCAGTTGGCCAGCGACAGTACGGAGTCACCGGCACCGGCACCGGCACCCTCCGCCGCCTTCGCCGCCGCGTCGGCCTGCGCCTTGGCCCGCCCTTGCGCGTTGTTCGGCGGGGCGGGAGCCGGCGGGGCGGGAGCCGGCGGCGGCGGGGCCGGCGTGAGCTCTGGCACGGCCGGCGGGGTGGCGTTGTGCGTGGCGTCCGCGTCCTGGTTGGGCGTGGACCAGAACGACTTGCCCACCCCGACCAGCGCGGTGGCGCCCACGATCAGCCCGACCACGGCGCCGGCGACCAGCGCCCAGACCCGGGCACCCGGCCGGCGGGCGAGCCAGGATCTCTTGCGTACCGGCGCCCGCCGCGCGATTCGCCGCCGGTTCAGCCGGTGTGCCGCCGCCGGCTTGAGCACGGTCGTCGGCTCGGACTCTTCGGGTGGCTCGAGGTCTCCGACCAGCACGGTCTCGCCGGCCAGCACGGTGTCCCTGTCCAGCAGCTGGATGTCCTCCGGGGCCTCGACACCGGAGACCCGGGTGGCCGGGTCGGCCGAGGCGGCGGCCTCGCTGGCATCGCCGGCGGACGGCTGCCACACCGACGGGGACAGCCCAGAAGCGTCCCGAAACGGAACCGCGCCCGGGTCCGCGGCTACCTCCGCGTGGCGCCCGTAGGTCGGCTGGTCGAACACCGGCGGGTCGACCAGGTGCTGAGGCTCGACCAGCAGGTTCGGGTCGGCGTCGGCGGTGTGATGGAGGGCCGCGGCCGGCTGGAAGGCCGCGGCCGGATCGTGGGTCGGCCCGGGCGCGGACTGCCCAGGCGGCTGGAAATCGCCGAACGAGGTCCATTCCGAGGTGCTCTGCAGGTCGACCGCCGAGGCGTAGCCCGGCCCAGGCCGGAAATCACCGACCGACTTCCAGCCGGCCACCGGATGCGCATCCGGCACGGAGGGCCGGTCCGTCTTCGCCGGCGCGGGGTACTCCGGTGTGGCAATGGGGAGCGAGGGGAAATTGCCCTGTGGCCGCCACCCGGTGACGGTCTGGAACGCCGCGTCCGGCGAGAAACTAACGGCCGGGGGGAGATCCCCAGCCAGTTCGTCCTCGGCTGCTGACTCCCCGTCCGGTGGGTCATCCTCGGGACGGACGTCCTCGGCTTGATCGTCTTCGGGCGGGTCGTCCGCCTGATACGGAGCCTCCACGGGCTCCGGGTAAGCCACCGGCAGCCAATCGGTTGCCGACCGGGGAAGCGGGATTCCGTTGCCCGGCGGCTCGTGCCCGGGCAGGACTGGTGTGTGGTCCGCTGGTTCGCCGTCCAGCGCCGAGGGCCCGTCCAGTGCTGTGCCGCCGGCCAACTCGGGCCCGGGCTCGGTGCTCGGCCGCAGGCCCAGCGCGGCGGCGAAGTCAGGCGTCCCGCCAAAGGTCAGGGCGGGATCGATGACCGGCATCGGCCCGGACTGGGAGACCCGGGGCGACGGCAGCAGGGGCAGCTCGGGGGTGCTGTCCGCCCGCGGGTCAGGCGAGATATCAACCGCGCGGGGCTGCGGAACCGATGGTCGCGGCTCGACGACGGAGGTCGTTTCACCTAGACGGCCACGTGGGGAGCGGTGCCGTGACATTTCCTACCTTCCGGACCTCGCGGCCGGGATGGGCTCCGGTTCGGGGACCGGCGGATTGGGGACTCCGTGCCCTGTTCGTTACCTGGCCTTTACTGATCCGAGAACGAAGGTATCGGACGAGTGATCCATCAGCCCAGGAGGTTGCGCTCAGTGAGGCCGCCGAACACCTCCGCGCGACGAGCGGCCTTCGCCGTCCATCCACCGTGGACAACCCGCCGCTGATCGACGGCCGAGGCGCTGCCGCCGCACGATCGGGGCGGTGGCCACCCGATCGGGGACCTCAGGGCACTACGGTGACGGGCCACCTGCCCATCCGCACCAGACGCACGGCGACCGAGCCCACCAATCGGTGCCCGGCCTGGGTGGAGGCGCCGACTACCACCGCGTCCACCTTCACCTCGTCGGCGAGCCGCACGATTTCGGTGACCGGGTCGCCGGCGAGGACCACGTACTCCATGGGCACGTGGTACGACTCGGCGCTGGCCCTGAGCTCCTCGCCCAGGTCGGCGGCCACCTGGTCCAGCTCGCTCTCCAGGTTCATCTCCGCGCCCACGGTCAATGCGAGCCCGGCCAGCGCGGAGCGAGCCGCCACGTAAACACACAGCAGCCGGGAACCCTGCCGGCGAGCCAATCCCCCCGCCCAGGCGGCGGCGCGGACCGACGTCGTCGAACCGTCCACGGCCACCAGGATCACGCCCGGCCCGTCGCCGGTCCACGAGTTCGGAGTTACGTTCCCCATGCGATCATAATAACCTTATTTACATAAGCACGTGATACACTGAGGGGGTGACCGAGGTTACTGCACCGACCCCCGAACGGTGCGACATCGTTGCCGGCCTGGAGCGGTTGCTCGGGCTGATCCGTGTGCTCAGTCCGAGCGGCGGGATCAGTTTGACCACTGCTTCCACCCTGGCGCGGCTCGCCGCTGCCGGCCCCCACCGACTCTCCGACCTGGCCGCCAAGGAGGGCGTCACGCAGCCGGCGATGACCCAGCTGGTCTCCCGGCTGGAGCGGCACGGGCTGGCCGAGCGGCGAGGGCACCGGGACGACCGCCGGGTGGTGATGGTGCACATCACGCCGGCCGGGCGAGAGCTACTCGACCAACGCCGCCAGCAGCGGGCAATCAGGTTGGCCGGCCTGCTCGACGCGCTGTCCCCAGAGGATGAGCGGACCATCGCCGCCGCACTGCCGGCGCTCACCCGCCTCACCGACCAGCACGCGCCAGCCCCCGAGCAGCCCCCGGCCAACCCGGAGGACAACCGGGCCGGCGCGATCGAGCGCGAGACGGCCTGACCGGCGTTTCAGGGCGCTCCTAGCCGGCGACCGGCTGCGTCGCGCCGGTATCCACCAACCGCCCCGTCCGGGTCGCCCAGCGCTCGAACACCACGGTGCCGTAGGGCGGAATGCCGGCCAGCACGGCCAGCACGCCCACCGGGACCGACCAGGGCTGCCGCCGCCACACCAGCACGGAGAGCGCCAGGTAGATCAGGAACACCACGCCGTGGATCGGGCCGAAGATCTGTACGCCGATCTGGTCGCGCACTACCAGGTACTTGAACACCATTCCGATGAGCAGCCCGGTCCACGAGATCGCCTCCGCGACCGCGGCCACCCGGAACCAGCGCACCTCCGAGTTCCCCATGGCCTCCACTCTGCCCGACCTCAGTCGGTTCCCGCCGCAGAGGAGGGGGTCGCGCCGGACACACCCGCGTCGCCGTTGGGAAAAGGCGCGCACGGCTCCGGCGCGGCGTGGCTGGCCGTCACGGAGCGCCGGACCGCCACGTAGGCTGCGCCGCGGACTTGGTCAGACGGCGCTACGGGGGGCGGCGAAGTGGACCGGAGAACCGACACCCGGGAGGCCATCCGTTCGGTGGCGCTGGAGTTGTTCAGCGAGCGGGGCTACGACCGGGCATCGCTGCGCGAACTCGCCGACCGCCTGCGCATCACCAAAGCGGCGGTGTATCACCACTTCGCCACCAAGCAAGACATCCTGGCCAGCCTGGCAGAGGAATTCGCCGTCCCACTGGACCATGTGCTGGCCTGGGGTCGAGACCAGCCGGCCGGCCCGGCGACCCGGCACGAGCTGCTACGCCGCTACGCCGACCTGCTCGTCGGGCGGCATGGCCGGCTGGTCCGGTTCCTGGAGGACGACCGGGCCGGCCTGCGTGAACTGGCGCCCGCCCGGCGGCTCCTCGGTCGGCTGGACGAGCTCTCCGCGCTGCTGCGCGACGGCGGCCCGGCGCCGGAGGCGACGCTGCGCGCGCGGCTCTGCCTGGTCGCCTTGCATGACGGCGCCGCCATGTCCGCCGCCATGTCCGCCGCCCCGGGCGGTACCCGCGCCGCCCCGGCTGAGGAGGCCCACCGCCGGGAGGCCGCGCTGGCGGTAGCCCAGGATCTGGTCGGGCCGATGGGCTCCTGACTCCGTGTGCTGAGAGGGCCGACTCAGTGTGCTGAGAGCCCCGACTCGCGGGGGTGGAGCTGGCGGGTGGCTGGCGGGTCGCCTTGGAAGAGGTGGTCGCGCAGGGTGTGGCCGGTGTACTCGGCGCGGAAGCTGCCTCGGTCTTGCAGCTCCGGGATGACCCCGTCGACGAACTCGTCGAGTCCGCCCGGGGTGAGGTGTGGCACCAGGATGAACCCGTCGCTGGCGTCGGCCTGCACGTAGCTGTCGATCTGCTCGGCCACCTGCGCAGCGGTGCCGATGAACGACTGCCGGGCGGACGTCTCGATGATCAACTCGCGGATACTCAGGTTTCGGGACTCGGCCAGCTCGCGCCACTGCCTGGCCAGCGCGACGGTGTCCCGCTCATGGCGCACCCGACCCCGAGTGATCGACACGTTCTCCGGATCGGGGTCCACGTCCGGCAGCGGCCCGTCCGGGTCGTACGCCGAGAGGTCCCGACCCCAGACCTGTTCCAGGAAAGCGATCGCGGTCTGCGGCCCGACCTGCTGGCGGCGCACGTGAGCGGCCCGTTCCTCCGCGTCGGCCGGGCTGTCACCGAGCACGAAGGTGGCCGCCGGCAGGATCTTCAGGTCGTCCGGGTGCCGGCCGTAGCGCGGCATCCGGCCCTTCAGGTCGGCGAAGAACGCCTGGCCAGCCTCCAGGGTGCCGTGCCGGGAGAAGATCGCGTCGGCGGTCGCCGCGCCGAACTCGCGGCCGGGGTCGGAGTCGCCGGACTGCAGGAACACCGGGTAGCCCTGCGGGCTGCGTGGCGTGCCGAAGCGCCCGTGCACCTGAAACAGCTCGCTGCGGTGGTCGACCGGGCTGATCGCCTCGTCCGGGACGAACACCCCAGCTGCCTGGTCGGCCCGGACCGCGTCCGAGGCCCAGCTGTCCCAGAACTTCTTGGCCACCTCGAGAATCTCCGCGGCCCGCTCGTAGCGCTGCTCGGTCCGGAGGAACCCGCCGCGCCGGAAGTTCTCCCCGGTGAATGCGTCCGAGCTGGTCACCAGGTTCCACGCGGCCCGCCCGCCGGACAGGTGGTCCAGCGAGGCGAACTGCTTGGCGATCTCCACCGGCTCGTTGAAGGTGGTGTTGATGGTGCCGCCCAGCCCGAGGTGGGTGGTCACCGCGGCCAGCGCGTTGAGCACGGTGAACGTGTCCGGCCGGCCGACCACATCCAGGTCGTGGATCTGGCCCCGGTGCTCACGCAGCCGCAGCCCCTCGGCCAGGAACAGGAAGTCGAACAGGCCACGCTCGGCGGCGTGGGCGAAGTGCACGAAGGAGGCGAAGTCGGTCTGGCTGCCCGAGTTCGGGTCGCTCCACACCGTGGTGTTGTTCACCCCGGGGAAGTGCGCGGCCAGGTGGACCTGCTTCTTGCGCGACCTGGTCATGCCCGGGCCTCCGTGAAGTAGTTGGCCGGCCGGACCAGCCCGAACCGATCGCGCAGCGTGGCCGGGTGGTCCGCCGCCGCTTTGCTCTGCGCACCTATACGCAACGGTCCGCCGTCCGCCGCGGATCTCAGCTCCCGCTCCGCCAGCAGCGGCACCAATCGGTCCGCGATGAAACGCAGTCCGCTGGGCAAGGCCAGCGGTACCAGCGTGACGCCGTCCGCCGCTCTGCCGCGGACGGCATCCTCGATGAGGTCGGCCAGCGCGGCCGGGGTACCGATGACCTCGGCGGTGGCCGCCCGTTGCGTATGTGTGCGCAGAGCAAAGCCTCCGGCACCGGCCCATCCGTCCAGTTGCGCCAGCGTGGCCTGGGCCTGGTCGGTGGTGTCGGCGAGCAGGGTCTCGACGTCCAACAGCACGGCCACCTCATCCGGGTCGCGCCCGGCGGCGGCCACGGCGTCCCGCACCCGGGCCCTGGCAGCGGAGGCCGCGGCCAGGTCCGGCGCGGCGATCCGCACCACCTGCGCCCACCGCCCAACCACCGGCAGCGCTTCGGGCTCGTCGGCGCGCAGCACCACCGGCGGATGGGCCTGCGGCGAGCGCGGGGTGATGGAGGGCCCCTTCACCGAGAAGAACTCGCCGGCGAAGTCGATGTAGTGCAACTTGTCCCGGTCGACGTAGCGGCCGGTGGCCTGATCCCGGATGACCGCGTCGTCCTCCCAGCTGTCCCACAGCCGGACGACCACCTCTACCGCGTCGGCCAGCTCCCGCCAGAGCGGGTCGGCCGGCGCTGGGCCGTCGCTCCAGGCCTTGCGGCCGAACAGGTCAGCCTCGTCCCGGGTGCGGGACACTTCGGGTTGCCAGCCGGCGCGGCCCAGGCTGACAAAGTCCAGCGTGGCGATCGCCTTGGACAGGTGGAACGGCTCGGTGTGCGTCACCGTGGCCGTCGGCACCAGCCCGACCGTCCGGGTCAGCGGCGCGACCCTGGCCGCGATCGCCACCGCGTCCAGCCGGCCGCGGACCAGGCCGGCCTGCCCTTCGGTGGGCGGGACGAACGAGTCGGGAATGGCCAGGAAGTCCAGCCCGGCGCCGTCGGCCAGCTGGGCCAGCTCGGTCCAGTACCCGGCGGTGAACAGCTCGCCGGGGCGCGCGTCGAACAACCGCCAGGCGGCGGGGTGCCGGCCGGCGCCGTCCAGCTCCACGGCCAGATAGGCGCTGCTCATGTCTCGCCTCCGCGCTCGATCCGCTCCTCGCTCGCTGGCGCTCGCTGTGTTCTCCCCGCCCCGCCGGCTCCGCCGACTGCCATCCCCCCGGATGCTCCCTCGCTGTCGGCTTCGCTCACTTCTGCCCCAGCCAGTGCTTGGCCAGCAGCTCGTGGCTGCGCACCCGGTCGGTGTGCTCGCTGGTGATCGTGGTGACCACCAGCTCGTTCGCGCCGGTGACCCTGGTCAGCGCGTGCAGCCGCTCGGCCACGGTGGCCGGCGAGCCGACGAACTGGGTTGCCACCCGGTCGGCCACGGCGGCCCGCTCCTCGTCGGTCCACTCCAGAGCCTTGGCTTCGGCCGGAGTCAAGTACGGCGTCGCGCCCTTGCCGGATCTGATGTCCAGCACCCACTTGCCGTAGGGGGCGGCCAGTTCCCGCGCGGTCTCGTCGTCGTCGGCCACCACCACGTCGGCGGAGACCATCACGTACGGCTCGGCCAGCCATTCCGAGGGACGGAACGCCTCCCGGTAGGCGGCCACCGTCTCCAGCACGAAGGTCGGCGCCACGTGGTAGCTGGCGGCCAGCGGCAACCCCGCCTGACCGGCCGTCCGCGCGCTCTCCCCCGGCGTCGACCCGAGCACCCAGACCTGCACGTCGGCGCCCTCGGCGGGCAGCACGTGCAGCGGCTTGCCGTTCGGCGCGGTGTAGGTGCCCCGCAGGAAGGCCAGCACGTCGGCGATCTGCGCGGCGTAGTCCAGCGGCGGCTCGTCCAGCCGGTAACCCAGCAGCTGGCCGAGCGCGGCGTAGGCGGTCGTGTCGGCGACCATCTTGGGCTGCGGCTTGGGCAGCAGTACCCCGTCGACCACGCGCTCCGGAACCTGCGGCGGCCCGCCCCCGGAGCGCCGGCTGAGCACCCGGTGCAGGTCGAAGCGGCCGAGCCCGAGGTCTACCCGGCCGGGGTGCAGGGCGGCGATGGCGCCGAACTGCTCGGCGGCCACCAACGGCGCCAGGTTCGGCAGCAGCACCGCGCCGGAGCCCACCCGGATCCGGTCGGTGGCACCGGCGATCAGTGCCACCAGCACGCCGGGTACCGACGAGGCGACGCCCTCGGCGAGGTGGTGCTCGGCCACCCAGTAGCGGTGGAAACCGGATCGCTCGGCCGCCTGAGCCAAATCGATCGTGTTGCGCAGGGCGTCCGCCGCGGTGCCCCCGGCCGGCACCGGCGACAGGTCCAGCACGGAGAGCGGGATCGAGCTCTGGGTCATCGGATCCTCCCGGTTGGGCCCCACGTGCAATCAGCCAAAACCAACCCAATCGGATCCGGCATTGTTCCGGCGCCCACCGCCTCGACTGTAGGCCGGCACTCTGGAAAACCGCCATCCAGCGGCGAGCACGCTCAGCCTGGCCGCTGAATCAGCTTGAACGAGCGCAATCTCCACTGTATTAGTGGAGATATGGCGGACCTACGAGAGCTCGTGAGCCGCCGTCACCTGGACTACAAGCGCACCGCTAGCGCGCTGTGTCAGTCGGGACGCCACACCGTCTGACCCGCACCCGGCCGCCATCGCGGCCCGCGCAGCCACCCGACGCTCACCGCCCCCAGGAGTCTGTTGTGTCCGCATCAGTTACCCAGGTCCCCGACCTTCCCGCCACCGCCCCGCCGACCGCCGCGCCGCTGACCAGCGATGCCACGGCTGACCGGCAGTTCCAGCGGCAGGCGATCACCGAGCACTTCCTCACCGCGTTGGAGGACGTCGTGTGGCGCTACCGGGCGATGTCCGGGCACCCGGAGCACGCCGACCTCTATGCCGAGGTGGTCACCGCGGAGGTGGCCCACCAGCTGGCGGTGGCCCGAGGCGCCCTGCACCGGCACCCCTCGGTCGGCTGACGAACCGTCGTCCTCAGCTCTGAGGCGATCGTCACCCCGGATCGATCTGAGGTGACGGTCACCCCGGGAGTAGCCAGCCGTGCCACGATGAGCGCATGGCTGATGATCGGTGGACGGCGGTCGACACCTATTTCGGCGACCTGATGATCGGCGATGACCCGGTGCTCGCGGCGGCGGAGGCGGCCAGCGGGTCGGCCGGGTTGCCGGACATCGCGGTCTCGCCGGCCCAGGGCAAGTTGCTGCACCTGCTGGCCAGGGCCTCGGGCGTGCGGCGGATCCTGGAGATCGGCACGCTGGGCGGCTACAGCACGATCTGGTTGGGCAGGGCACTGCCCGCCGACGGCCGGCTGATCAGTCTGGAAGCCGAACCCCGGCACGCCGAGGTGGCCCGGGCCAACGTGGCCAACGCCGGCCTGAGCGAACTCGTGGAGATCCGCATCGGGCCGGCGCTGGAGTCGCTGCCCAAGCTCGCCGCCGAGCAGCCGGACCCGTTCGACCTGATCTTCATCGACGCCGACAAGGAGAACAACGCGGCGTACTTCGACTGGGCGGTGCGACTGGGCCGGCCCGGCGGGCTGATCATCACGGACAACGTGGTGCGGGACGGCAAGATCCTCGACCCGAATCACCCGGACTCCCGGGTGCAGGGCTCGCGGCGGTTCGCCGAGCTGGTCGGCGCGAACCCGCGAGTCAGCGCCACGACCCTGCAGACCGTCGGGGTCAAGGGCTGGGACGGCTTCACCCTTGCCGTGGTGAACGACTCCTGACTGTGGTTCAGGTCAAGCGTGCGCCACGAGCACCTGAAAGGTGTTCTCCAGCCGGTATCCGCCGCTGACCGTCCGGTACTCCGCCAACCCGGCCAGCACCGCCTTGCGCACCGAGGCCCGGCTGCCGGCCTCGGCCACCGCGCGGCGGCCCACCTCGGCGGCGTACAAGCCGGCCAACAGCGCTCGCTCGTCGGGGTAATCGAACGGGCAGCGCACCTCCTCGACCCGCGCGGCTGGCAGGCCGGCCAGGCCAGCCAACTTTTCCAGCCGCCCGGGCGAGCTCAACGGCCGCGGCCCACCGTTGCCTCGACCGTTGCCTCGACCGCCGCCTCGACCGCCGCCGCCGGGCAGCGGGCCGCCGAGGAACGGCGCCAGCGCCCGCCCGAACGCACCGAACGCGCACTGCTCAACCGGCCCCCACACGGTGACCACGACGGGGACGCCGGGGCGGGCCACCCTGGCCAGCTCGCGCAGTGCGGCCACCGGGTTGGGCACATGCATCAGGACCTGTACGCAGGTCACCGCCGCCGCGCTCCGGTCCGGGATGGGCAGCGACGGCAGCGCCCCGGTCAGCAACTCGGCCTCGGGAACCAGCTGGGCGGCGGCGGCCAACACCTCCGGATTGGCATCCACCCCTCGCACACTGAGACCCCGGTCGACGGCGAGCCGGCACAACTCCCCGGCCCCGCAGCCGACGTCCAGCAACGGGCCACCGGTCATCGTGCCGAGCGCGTCGAGGACCCGCTCGTACAGCTCCCGGCCCCACCCGGCCGGCCCAGGCTCCACCGTCGCAGATTAGTGCTGGCCCCGGCGGCCGGCGAACACCCAGGCGTGCAGCAGTACGAAGCGCAGTGCCGATGCGACCAGGTTCGCCGCGATCAGCACCAGCAGTTCGGCGGACCAGCTCGGATCCGGCACTGCCGCGTGCAGCGCCGCCAGCGAACCTCCGGTCAGCGCCAGGCCGAGCCCGAAGAGCACCAGGGCACGAGTGTGCTGGCGGAGCGCGCCCCGCCGGCCCTGCACCCCGAAGGTGATCGCCCGGTTGGCCCAGGTGTTGCCGATCGCGGTGGCCAGCAGGGCCAGCAGGTTCGCCGGCTGGGCGCCCAGCGGCGCCCGCAGTAGCAGGTAGAGCACCAGATAGAGGGCGGTGCTCAGCACGCCGATGCCGGCAAACCGGAGCAGTTGCCCACCCAGCCCTACCGGCACCGCGCCGCCGAGCGTCGGCTGACCTCGCCCGAGCCGGGCCCGCAGGTCCCCCAGCGGCAGCGACCCGGAGCCGAGCGTCCCAGCCAACCGGAGCACGCCGCGCAGATCCGCCATCGCGGTGGCCACCAGGTCGACCCGGCTGTCCGGATCGTCCACCCAGTCCACCGGCACCTCGTGGATACGCAGCCCGGCCCGTTCGGCCAGAACCAGCAACTCGGTGTCGAAGAACCAGCCTGGGTCCCGCACCAGGGGCAGCAGTTCAGCGGCGGCGTCCGCCCGGATCGCCTTGAAGCCGCACTGCGCGTCGCTGAACCCCGCCGCCAGCGCGCCGCGCAGCAGCAGGTTGTAGCAGCGGGAGATCAGTTCGCGCTTGATGCCCCTGGCGACCCGGGAGCCTCTGCCCAGCCGGGTGCCGATGGCCAGGTCGGAGTGCCCGGACACCAACGGGGCGATCAACGGGAGGAGCGCGGCGAGGTCGGTGGACAGGTCGACGTCGCAGTAGGCCAGCACTGGCGCGTCCGAGGCGGACCAGGCCTCGCGCAGCGCCCGCCCACGCCCCTTCTGTTCCAGCCGGAGCACCGCGACCTGGTCGAGCTCGGCGGCCAGCTCGGCGGCCACCGTCGGGGTCTGGTCGGTGCTGGCGTTGTCCGCGATGGTGATCCGGAACGAGTACGGGAAGCTCGCGGTGAGGTAGTCGTGCAGCCGCCGCACGCTGGGCGCCAGATCGCGCTGCTCGTTGTAGACCGGAATGACGACGTCAACGACGGGAACCGCGGCGGCCGACGGCGCGGGCGTCGCCGGCGACTCGAGACCAACCACGGGCGGCGGATCGGTCAACGTCATGGGCTCAGCGTCGCGACCGGCGCTGTCGCCGGATTGTGCCGTGCCTAGGCGCGCGCTGTGAGCCAGGTGCGAGTATGAGAACCGGTTTCAGGCCAGGTCAGCGGGTGGGCCGTGGCGGTCCGCGGTGCGCACGGTTGCGGAGGGCACGGCCGCGCTCTGCACAGCACTGTCGCGCACACTTCCGTTCGGAGACGTTCCGTTGGACACGGTCGCCGGTACTCCGGATGCCGCGGCTCCGTTGCGTGGCGGCTCGACTCGGCCGGCGCCGTGCATGGGCAGCCGCACGGTGAACACCGTCCGGCCGGGCACGCTCTCCACGCCGACCCAGCCGCCGTGCGCCACCACCACCGCGTGGGCGATGGCCAGGCCCAGTCCGGTGCTGCCGGCCGCCCGGGACCGGGAGCTGTCCCCCCGGGCGAACCGGCCGAACACGTGCGGCAGCAGAGCCGGTGGGATACCCGGCCCGTCGTCGACCACCCGCAGCGACGCCTCCGCCGGGCCACCGTTCAGCTCGGCGAGCACGGTCGTGCCCGGCGGGGTGTGCACCCGCGCGTTCGCCAGCAGGTTGGCCAGCACCTGGGACAGTCGAGTGGCGTCCCCGGTCACGATGACCGCCTCGTCCGGCAACCGCAGCGTCCAACGGTGCTCGGGGCCGGCGGCATGCGCATCGCTGACCGCGTCCACCACCAGCTGGGAGACGTCCACCGGCTCCCTGGCCAGCGGGCGCCCCGCGTCCAGCCGGGCCAGCAGCAGCATGTCCTCGACCAGTGAGGTCATCCGTTCGGCTTGGGAGGACACCCGGCTCAGCGCGTGCGCGACATCTGGCGGTACGTAGTCCTCCGAGCGCCGGGTGAGCTCCGCGTAGCCACGGATGGCGGCCAGCGGGGTGCGCAGCTCGTGGCTGGCGTCGGCGAGGAACTGGCGCAGCTGGGTCTCACTGGCTTGGCGGGCCTCCAGCGCGGAGGCCACGTGCTCGAGCATCCGGTTCAGTGCCGCGCCGACCTGGCCGACCTCGGTGCGCGGATCGGTGTCCCCCGGCGGCACCCGCTCGGCCAGCGCCACCTCGCCGCGGTCCAGGCGCAGCTCCGCCACCCGCCCCGCGGTTGCCGCGACGCGCTGCAGCGGGCGCATGGTGGCACGCACGATCAGGGTGCTGGCCGCGCCCGCCACCACCAGCCCCGCGGCGGCCACCACCAGCTCGATCCAGCCGAGTCGGACGAGCGTGGTGTTGACCTCCTCCAGCGGCAGACCGGTGATGAACACCGCGTCGCTGTCCGGCCGTTGCACCGCGATCAGCCGGTACACCCCGACGCCGCCGATGTGCCGGGTGTGCGGCTGCCCGTCGGTGGGCAGGTCGAGCAGGTCATTGTCCTCGTGGCTGCCGATGTCCCGTGGCGTGCCGTCGGCGCCGAGCACGCCGCTCTGGTGCACCTGACCGCCGACGATCCGGGCGGTGAGGGTGCCCAACCGCTGCCCGGGGCTGAGCAGGAAGCACGGCGGGCCACCGGCCTGCTCGGTGCCGCAGGGCGGCTTGTGGCCGTAGGACTGCGCGAACCGGTGGCCGACGCTCTCCAGCTGGCCGTCCAGCTGCGAGATCAGGAACCCGCGCAACAGCAGCAGCGAGATCGACCCGACCACCAGGCACACGGCGGCCAACAGGGCGATCATCGCCACCAGCATCCGGGTGCGCAGCGGCAGCGCGGCCACCCGGTCGGAGATCCGGCCGGACCAGGTCGCGGAGCGCACCGAATGGGCGTCCGCGCCCTCGGCGGTTGTCCCCTCGGCGGCTGGGCGCCGGGGCCACCAGGCCGAACCCGACCGCCGTGAACCGCCGGCGGTCGGAAGTTTCATCGCGCCAAGCTCATTCCGCCGGACGCAGCGCGTAACCCGCTCCACGCAATGTGTGGATCATCGGGGTACGCCCCGCGTCAATCTTCTTTCGCAGGTAGGAAATATACAGCTCGACGACGTTGGACTGGCCGCCGAAGTCGTAGTGCCACACCCGGTCCAGAATTTGCGCCTTGCTCAACACCCGCCTCGGGTTACGCATCAAGTAGCGCAGCAGCTCGAACTCGGTGGCGGTCAGGGTGATCGCGTCCCCGGACCGGCTCACCTCGCGGCTGTCCTCGTCCAGGGTGAGGTCCCCGACCACGAGCAACGCGTCCGCCCGCGCCGAACCGCGCCCTGAGCGGCGCATCAGCGCGCGCAGCCGGGCCACCACCTCTTCCAGGCTGAACGGCTTGGACACGTAGTCGTCGCCACCCGCGGTCAGCCCGGCGATCCGGTCTTCCACCGCGTCCTTCGCGGTCAGGAACAACACCGGGATGTCCGGCGCCTCGGCGTGGATGCGCCGCAGCACCTCGAGCCCGTCGATGTCCGGCAGCATGATGTCCAGCACCACCGCGTCCGGGCGGAACTCCCTGGCCAACCGCACGGCGGTCAACCCGTCGCCGGCTCCCCGGACGTCCCAGCCTTCGTAGCGAAGCGCCATGGACAGCAGCTCGGTCAGGGTGGCCTCGTCGTCGACGACCAGGACACGAACCGGGCTTCCGTCCGGGCGGCGGAGCTGGCCCCGACCTGTCTCAGCGGCAGTCGAGGAGGCATTCATGGTGGACATGCTCCTAAGGTTCTCGGGCCGGACTGTGGTCCTGGTGAGGGAAGTCTGTGTAACAGCTGTGCGAGCCGACCAGCCAGTCCTCGACCGGGTAGCGTTCGGCTCCAGTGCCGCGTCCGGTCTCAGTGTCCCGGACGGAGATTGGTTATCGGAGGCGGGATGAGCACCGGTGTCAGCTCCGGGGTTCGGCCCTCCGGGGTCACCGTCGGCGACCTGCTGCGCAAGTGGCGCCAACACCGCAGGCTGAGCCAGCTCGACCTGTCCATCCAGGCCGACATCTCCACCCGGCACCTGAGCTTCGTGGAGACCGGGCGCTCGGTGCCCAGCCGGGACATGGTGCTGCATCTGGCCGAGCAGCTGGACCTTCCGCTGCGCGAGCGCAACCAGTTGCTGATCGCCGCCGGGTACGCACCGATCTACCCGGAGCGGGCGCTGGACGCCGCTCCGATGTCGGCGGTGCGGGACGCGGTGCGCCAGGTGCTCAGCGGGCACGAGCCGTTTCCGGCGATCGCGGTGGACCGCTACTGGAACCTGGTGGACGGCAACGCGGCGATCGCGCTGCTCACCGAGGGGGTGGCCACAGCGCTGCTCGAGCCGCCGGCCAACGCCCTGCGGATCGCGCTGCACCCCGACGGCATGGCGTCGCGGATCGCGAACCTGGGTGAGTGGCGGGCGCACCTACTCGGGCGGCTGCGCCGGGAGGTCGAGCACACCGCCGACCCCCAGCTGGTAGAGCTGTACGACGAGCTGGCCGCGCTGCCGGGCGACGACCCCTCAGCGGTGGAGCATCCGGTCACCGGGGCGGTGGTGACCCCGCTGCGGTTCCGCCATCCCGCCGGCGAGCTGGCCTTTTTCAGTACGGTCACCACCTTCGGCACCCCGCTCGACGTCACCGTCGCCGAGCTGGCGATCGAGGCCTTCTTCCCGGCCGACGCGGCCACCGCGAAGATCTTGCGCGGCGAATCCGGCTGAGCTCTCGGCAGCAAGCTACTGTCCGGTAATGGACACCGCCTCGGTCCGCCCGTGGGACGACCCGGAGCGCCGCGCGCTGGCCGATCTGGCCTTCACCTTCGCCAGCCGGGAGATCGTGCCGTACGCCGACGAGTGGGAGGCGGCCGGCGAGCTGCCCCGCGAGCTGCACCGCAGCGCCGCGAAGGTCGGCCTGATCGGCGTCGGGTTCGACGAGTCGGTGGGCGGCGGCGGGGACCTGATCGACTCGCTGCTGGTCACCGAGCACTTCATCCTGGCCGGCGCGCCGACCGGGGTGCTCGCCTCACTGCTGACCCACGGCATCGCGGTGCCGCACATGGCCGCCACCGGCAACGACTACCTGCTGGACCGCTTCGTCCGTCCCACGCTGGCCGGGGAGAAGATCGGCTCGCTGGCGATCACCGAGCCGGACGCCGGCTCCGACGTGGCCAACCTGCGCACCCGGGCGGTGCGGGACGGCGACCACTACGTGGTGAACGGGGCGAAGACCTACATCACCTCGGGCGTGCGGGCGGACTTCGCGACCACCGCGGTGCGCACCGGGGACCCGGGCTACGGCGGGGTGTCGCTGTTGGTGGTGGAGAAGGGCACGCCTGGGTTCACGGTCAGCCGCAAGCTGGACAAGATGGGCTGGCGTTCCTCGGACACCGCCGAGCTGTCCTACGTCGACGTGCGGGTCCCGGCGGAGAACCTGGTCGGCGCGGAAGGCAGCGGGTTTCTGCAGATCATGACCCAGTTCGCCACCGAGCGGCTCGGGCTGGCGGCGCAGGCATACGCGGTGGCCGCCCGCTGCCTGGAGCTGAGCACGGACTGGGTGCGGCGGCGGGAGACGTTCGGGCGGCCGCTGTCCGGGCGGCAGGTGATCCGCCACAAGATCGCCGAGATGGCCCGGCAGACCGACGTGGCCCGCCGCTACGTGCGCGAGGTGGCGGTGCGGTACCTGGCCGGCGAGGACGTCATCACCGAGGTGGCGATGGCCAAGAACACGGCGGTATACGCCTGCGACTTCGTGGTCAACGAGGCGGTGCAGCTGTTCGGCGGGCTGGGCTACATGCGCGAGTCCGAGGTGGAGCGGCACTACCGGGACGCCCGGATCCTGGGCATCGGCGGCGGCACCAACGAGATCATGAACGAGATCATCGCCAAGCGCCTGCTCCCCTGACCGCCGCCCCGAGCCACCGGCCCCCAAACCCCGCCGCACCACCCACTTCGCATAGCCAGGGCACACTTCGCATACCGCACGCACATACCGCACGCACTATGCGAAGTGCGCCTCAGGTATGCGAAGTCGGGAGGACACGCGAGCTACACCGCACTGGACGGCGGGGCAGCTACGGGGTGGGGGTGAGGGTGCGGCGGATCAGGTGCATGGCCAGGTCGGTGGAGCGCTCCCGGATGTCGGTGCGGCCGCCGGGCAGCACCGGGGAGGCCTCGCGCACCTGCCCCTCGGAGGTGACCACGCAGAAGCACACGTAGCCGACCGGCTTCTCCTCGGTGCCTCCGCCAGGTCCGGCCACCCCGGTGATCGCCACCGCGATGTCCGCGTCAAATACCCGGAGCGCACCGTCCGCCATGGCCCGCGCCACCTGCGGAGATACCGCCCCGTACTGCTCGATGAGCTCGGCGGGCACCCCGAGCAGCGCCACCTTGGACTCGTTCGAGTACGAGACCACGCCACCCGCGACGTAGTCGGACGAGCCCGGCCGGTTGGTCAGCCGCCCGGCCAGCAACCCGCCGGTGCACGACTCGGCCAGCCCGATCCGGTGCCCGGCGAGCAGCTGGGCCACCTGCTCGTCGGTCGGCGTGCCGTCGGTGGCGACCAGGTAGGACCCGTGCCGGCGCTCGATCTCGGCGACCAGCTTGTCGCATGCCGCCTCCGAACCGGGAGTACCTGGCCGGTAGCGCAGGTCGATCTCCAGCTCGGAACGGCGCAGGCAGGTGGTGATCTCCACATCGCGCAGATCCACCTCCGCGCCCACCTCGCGCAGGGTCTGGGCGATCTCCGACTCAGGCAGCCCATACATCCGCAGGTGCACCGCGGCGAACGGCGGCGTGCGGACCAGCAGCTCGGTCAACGGCGGGGTGGCCAGCGCGTCGTCCCACATTCCGTGCAGCTCCCGGGGAGGCCCGGGCAGCACCACCACCACCGGCCCGCCCGGCACGGCGACCACCAGCCCAGGTGCGGTGCCGACCGGGTTGAGCAGGATCGCGCCGCTCGGCACCGTGGCCTGCTTGCGGTTGGCGGCGTCCAGCGCCGGGCCGGCGAACCCCCTGCGCGCGGCGAACCGGCGCAGGATCTCCGCGATGTGCGCCTCCATGTCGGGGTCTAGCACCATCGGGAGCCCGGCGAATCCGCCGACCACTTCGGCGGTCACGTCGTCGGCGGTCGGGCCGAGGCCGCCGCTGGTCACGATGAGGTCGACCGGCGCGTCGGCCAGGAAGCGCAGGGCACCGGCCAGGTCGTCCGGCCGGTCGCCCACCACGACGATCTCGGCCACCTCGATGCCCAGCGCGCCCAGCTGCCCGGCCAGCCAGGGACCGTTCAGATCCCGAAGCTGCCCGGTCAGCAGCTCACTGCCGGTGACGACAATGCCGGCGCGGACCCCGCGACCGGAGGCCGACTCCGCTGTCTCGCCGATGTCACTCACAGGGTCACTCACAGGCTCTCCGATCTCCCTCGGCGAGCGTACGCGCGGCGGTCCGGCGCGGCCTGGCGACGAGCCCGGAACGCCCGGCGGTGGGCAGCGGGCAGCGGGCAGCGGGCGGCGGGCAGTGGGCAGCGGGCAGCGGGAAGCGGCCCGGCGGATCAGCTTGGTCGGGTGCACCAGAGCTCGAGCCCGACGCCATCGGGAGCGGTGAATGACAGGTACCGCGCGGTGCCGTTGCCCCAGACCGACGAGTGCGGGATGGCCAGCCGGTCCAGGTGCGCGGCCCACTCGCCCAGCGCCTGCTCGCTGGTCACCCGCAGTGACACGTATTCGAACCGACCGCGCCCACTCGCCTCGGCATGTTGCCGGAAGCTGAGCACCAGGCCGGTATCCGGATGCCGAACCACCTCGGTGATCCGAGCTGGCGAACGAGCGTGGTCGGGCGGGGCGCCGGGCCGGAAACCGAACGTGCGGCACCACCAGACCGCCGAGTCGGACGCGTTCGATACCGACAGGGCGAGGTGCGGCGAACCAGGGGGCCGGGGCGACGCCGATTCCACCGCACCACCCAGCTTCGACTCACCGGTCTCGCTCGGTCGCGGCGTTCCGCTCGCGGTGCCCATCTTCGTCACGGAGTGTATGGCGCGTCACTGTCCATGAACGTTACCTCAGGGCCTCAGAGCCGGCTCGCTGTTACCCCAGGGGGGTAGGGTATAACTGAACCAGGCAGCCGGCCGGGCGAGCAACACGCCGGTCAGGGGAGCGAGGAGAGCACTGGTGAACCCGCTGAGCAGGACGGCGGCCGAGGCCGCGATCGCGGTGCCGGCTGAGCCAGGCGCGCGAGGCCCGGCTGGAGCGCTGGACAGCCGCGAACCGAACAGTGCCGCGGCTCAGCGTATCGAGATTTCGGTGGGCGGGATGACCTGCGCGTCCTGCGCGGCCCGGGTGGAGAAGCGGCTGAATCGGGTCGACGGGGTCACCGCCACGGTCAACTACGCCACCGAGAAGGCCACCGTGACCGCCGACCAGATCGACCCGGACGCGCTGGTCGCCGCCGTCGAGGCGGCCGGGTACACCGCCACCCTGCCGCCTCCGCCCGCCGAACCCGCCCGCTCCTCTGGCCCGGTCGACCCGGCCACCGGTATCCCGGCCACCGGCACCCCGGCCGCCCTCGACGACCCCTCCGATGCCGCGACCGCGGCAAGGCAGCGTCTGCTGATCAGTGCCGTGTTGAGCGTGCCGGTGATCGTGCTGGCGATGGTGCCCGCGGCGCAGTTCGACTACTGGCAGTGGGCCTCGCTGGTGCTCGCCGCGCCGGTGGTGCTGTGGGGTGGTTGGCCGTTCCACCGGGCCGCCGCGAAGAACCTGTGGCACGGCGCGGCGACCATGGACACGCTGATCTCGCTGGGCACACTGGCCGCGTTCGGCTGGTCGTTGTACGCGCTGTTCCTGGGGCACGCGGGGCGCATCGGGCTGACCCACCCGTTCAGTTTTGCGCTCGGCAACGCGCACGGCTCGGACTCGCTCTACCTCGAGGTCGCCGCCGGGGTCACCACGTTCATCCTGGCCGGGCGGTACTTCGAGGCCAGGGCCAAGCGCCGCGCCGGAGCCGCCCTGCGAGCCCTGCTGGAGCTGGGCGCCAAAGACGTCGCGGTGCTGCCCGAGGACGGATCCGCGGAACGCCGGATACCGGTCGGGCAGCTCACCGCGGGCACCCGGTTCGTGGTTCGGCCCGGGGAGAAGATCGCCGCCGACGGGCAGGTGGAGCAGGGCAGCTCGGCGGTGGACGCGTCCATGCTCACCGGCGAGCCGGTGCCGGTCGACGTCGGCCCCGGGGACACGGTCACCGGTGGCTGCGTGAACACCAGCGGGCGGCTGGTGGTCCGGGCCACCCAGGTCGGCGGGGACACCCAGCTGGCCCAGATGGCCCGGCTGGTGGAGCAGGCCCAGGCAGGCAAGGCCCAGGTGCAGCGGCTGGCCGACCGGGTGTCCGGGGTGTTTGTCCCGGTGGTGATCATGCTCGCGCTGATCACCCTGGTGGGCTGGCTGATCGCCGATGCCGCGCCGGCCACGGCGTTCACCGCCGCGGTCGCGGTCCTGATCATCGCGTGCCCCTGCGCGCTCGGGTTGGCCACGCCGACCGCGCTGCTCGTCGGCACCGGCCGGGGCGCCCAGCTGGGCATCCTGATCAAGGGTCCGGAGGTGCTGGAGTCGACCCGGCGGGTGGACACCGTGGTGCTGGACAAGACCGGCACGGTCACCACCGGGCGGATGACCCTGGTGGACGTGTTGGCCGCGCCCGGCGAGGACACTGACCAGCTGCTCCGGCTGGCCGCCGCCGCCGAGGACGGGTCCCAGCACCCGATCGCGGCCGCCGTGCTGGCCGGCGCCAGGGACCGGGTCGGCGAGGTGCCGGTGGCCAGCGAGTTCGAGTCGCTGGACGGGCTCGGCGTGCGGGCCACGGTGGACGGCCGCCACGTGCTGGTCGGGCGACCGAGGCTGCTCGCCGAGTCCGGCCAGTCCTTGCCGGCGGAGCTGGCCGCCGCGCTGGCCGACGCCCAGGCCGCCGGGCTGACCGCGGTCGCGGTGGGATGGGACGGGCGGGCCAGGGGCCTGCTGCTGGTCTCCGACCGGGTCAAGCCGACCGCCGCCGAGGCGGTCGCCGAGCTGCGCCGGCTGGGGTTGCACCCGGTGCTGCTCACCGGAGACAACGCGGCGGCCGCTGCCGCGGTGGCCAGTCAGCTAGGCATTGACGAGGTGATCGCCGAGGTGCTGCCGGCGGAGAAGGTCGCCGAGGTCATCCGGCTGCGCGAGCGGGGCCGGGTGGTGGCCATGGTGGGTGACGGGGTGAACGATGCCGCCGCGCTGGCCACCGCCGACCTGGGCATCGCGATGGGCACCGGCAGCGATGTGGCCATCGAGGCGAGCGACCTGACCGTGGTGCGCGGCGACCCCCGGGTGGTGGCCGACGCCATCCGACTCGCCCGCCGCACCCTCGCGGTGATCAAGGGCAACCTCTTCTGGGCGTTCGCCTACAACCTGGCCGCCCTGCCACTCGCTGCCGCCGGGCTGCTGAACCCGATGATCGCCGGCGCGGCCATGGCGCTGAGCTCGGTGTTCGTCGTGTCCAACAGCCTGCGCCTGCGCCGCTTCCGCTAACCCCGCGAGTCGCGGATTCCGTCAGGGTGAGTCGCGGATTCCGTCATCTTCGGCGGGTCGATGCCGATCAGCTCAGGGCGCTCCAGCAGCGTGGCCAGGCGCTCCTTGGGCTCCCGGACCAGCCGGCGGCCGGAGGTGTCCAGCAGCCCGAACACGCAGTTGATCTCGGCCGCGTTCTCGCCGTCGGCGCGCCGGATCAGGTGTTCGATGCGGAACACCTTGCCGGTACCGAACTCGATGTCCGAGGTGATCTCGACCTCTTCCCCGAAGGTGAGTTCTCGCAGGTAGCGGATCCGCGACTCGAGCATCACCACACCGGTCTGGCTGGCCTGTTGCGCGGGCAGGGTGTACCCGGCCGCAAGCAGGTGCTCGGAGCGGGCATGCTCCCCGTACTGGTGGTAGACGGCGTGGTTCACATGACCCAGCGAGTCGATCTCGTAACTACGCACGGTGACCCGTACGCTGAATTGCGGCTGCACCTTGGCAGCATCGCACGGGCCATTCGCCGATAGCCCGGCGCCACAACCCCACGGCGCTGATCACACCGCGTTGTTCGGCGAGAATGGCGTCCGTAAGCTTGGCCAGCGGTCAGGGGCCGAGGA
The DNA here is from genome assembly GCA_036402515.1 of Pseudonocardia sp. Classification (GTDB taxonomy): domain Bacteria; phylum Actinomycetota; class Actinomycetes; order Mycobacteriales; family Pseudonocardiaceae; genus Pseudonocardia. The sequence goes on along the minus strand of DASWST010000166.1, from coordinate 18,850 downwards.
CAGCATGGAAGACCCAAGCCAGTGCAAGGAGCCGTGGTGCGCAGTGAGAGCGGCGGGCAAGCCGACCCGACCGGCGAGGACACCTCCTCGGAATCATTCGGTCTTGAGACCAGCGATCAGGGCTCGACGCGGCTGGTCCGCGCGTCCGGCGAGATCGACATTCTGAGCGCGCCGGCGCTGCGGGCCGCGCTGCTCCCTGCGCTGGACTCCGCCGAGTTGGTCGTGCTCGACCTGACGGAGGTGAGCTTCCTCGGCTCGTCCGGGCTGGCTGTGCTGGTCGAAGCGCGTGATCATGCCCAGCAGGGCGGTCACCAGCTGCGCCTGGTCTGCACCTCGCGGATCGTGCTGCGCGCCCTGGAAGCGACCGGCCTGAAGGACCTGTTCGAGATCGTCGACAACCTGCCCGCCGCGCTCGAGGGCTAAAACGGCCCGCGAGTAGGGTTCGGCGCGGAGGCGTGAGGGTGCCTGGTGGCCCCCGCGGTCTTCAAAACCGACGTGGCCGAGTATCTCGGTCAGGCGGGTTCGATTCCCGTCCGCCTCCGCCACCCGTCGTCGCGACCGCGCCGCCGCCGAAGCCGGCCGAGGTCGCCGCAGCACCTTGGTGCTCGTCCTCACCCCTTCACAACGGCGTTCCGCTCTTGGCCCGGCGCGGACAGCCGCCCGGCGCGCGGGCAGGCCACCTGGGATGCCCTACTGGCCGCCGTGGGCTGCGCGGCCATCGTCGTGGTCACACTTCGGATGACCAGCACCGGCCGACCCGGCTGATTAGCGAAGCCGCAGCTCACAGGTCAGTGCAGGGTGATCTTGCCGGCGCCGGTGTGCACCTGGCCGATCACGGCGGCTGGCGCACCCAGCGAGGCCACGGCGGCCACGGCGGCGTCCGGCGCCGCGCCGAACAGCAGCCCGCCGGAGGTCTGCGCGTCGGCCAGCAGCAGCACGTCCAGCTCGCCGAAGCGGCCGGGGTCGACCTGCTCGGCCACCCAGTCCCGATTGCGCCGCGAGCCGCCCGGGATCACCCCGTCGGCGGCCAGCTCGCGCGCGCCGGGCAGCATCGGGACCGAGGCCACGTCGAGCTCGGCATCCATGCCGGAGGCGGCCAGCATCTTGCCCAGGTGGCCGAGCAGCCCGAACCCGGTCACGTCGGTGGCCCCGGTGGCGCCGGCGGCCAGCGCGGCGGCGCAGGCGGCGGCGTTGGGCGTGGTCATCGACGCCACGGCGGCGTCGGCGAGCGCGGCGGGCGCGCGACCGGCCTTGATCGCGGTGGTGGCGATCCCGATGCCCAGCGCCTTGGTCAGCACCAGCACGTCCCCGTCGCGCAGGCCGGCGTTGGTCAGGATCCGGTCCGGGTGCACCTCGCCGACCACCGCCATCCCGTACTTCGGCTCCGGGTCGTCCACGCTGTGCCCGCCGACCACAGCGAACCCGCAGGCCGCGCCCACATCCGCGCCGCCGGCCAGCACCTCGACGAGCAGCTCAGTGGGCAGCTCGGTGGACGGCCAGGCCACCAGGTTCAGCGCGAACAGCGGGCGGCCGCCCATCGCGTAGACGTCGGATACCGCGTTTGTCGCCGCGATCCGCCCCCAGGTGCGCGCGTCGTCCACCACCGGCGTGATGAAGTCGGTGGTGGCCACCAGCGCGCGGGCAGCATCCAGCCGCCAGACAGCCGCGTCGTCACCGGTTTCGGTGCCGATCAGCAGGTCCGGATGAGTGGATGGGGTCAACGAACGCAGTACCTGCGCCAACTCGCCGGGGGCGAGTTTGCAGGCTCAACCGGCGCCGTGACTGAACTGGGTCAACCGCCGGGTCGGGGTGTTATCCGTCATGACCTTGAGGTTAGAGCCTCCCGGGCACTCCGGCCGGTGGCGTCCTCGGGCACGTTCAGGTCCCGGTTCCGGGTTTCCGGGGCCAGCCGGGTGGCCACCAGGCTGATCACCATGATGCCCGTCATGTAGCCGGCCACCGGCACCCACGACCCGCCGGAGGCGCTGAGCAGCGCGGCGCAGATCAGCGGGGCAACACCGCCGCCGAGCGCGGCGGAGAACTCCCGACCCAGGGCCACCCCGGCGTAGCGGTAGCGGTTGCCGAACAGCTCGGGGAACCAGCTCATCTGCACGGCCACCGCGCCCTGGCCGGCCAGGATGAAGCCGACCACGATGACCGCCACGACGGCCACCGGCGAGCGGGTGTCCAGCAGGATGAACGACGGCGCGGGCAGGATCACCAGCGCGGTCGCGATCATGGTGTAGATCGGTTTCCGGCCGAACCGGTCGGACAAGATGCCGAAGAAGATCGCCCCGATGCCGCCGCAGATCGCACCGGCCAGCAGCACCTTGGGCACGAACACCTTGCTGACGCCAACCGAGGTGATCAGGTAGGAGGCCATGAACACCTGGTAGGTGTAGGACTGCGCGGTCACCCCGAGGTTCATGAACAGCACCAGCAGGGTCGGCTTGCGGCCGTGCCGGAGCACCTCACTGAGTGGGCGGCGTGGCTCGGCGTGCTGCTCCTTGAGCTCCTGGAAGACCGGGCTCTCGTACAGCTTGCGCCGGATGATCATCGCGGCGATGGTGACCAGCAGGCTGGACAGGAACACCAGCCGCCAGCCCCAGCTCATCAGCGCCGGCTCGGGCAGCAGCTGCACCAGGATCCAGGCGACCGCGCCGAGCGCGGTACCCAGCGCGGCGCCGGTCATCACCAGCGAGGCCAGCCGGCCGCGCCGCCCGCGCCTGGCGGTCTCGGTGAGCAGCGTGGCGCCGCCGGCCTGCTCGGCGCCGGCTCCGAAGCCTTGGACGAATCGGCAGGCCACCAGTAGTACCGGCGCGAGCAGTCCGACCTGGGCGTAGGTCGGCAGCAGCCCGATCACCAGCGTCGAGCCGCCCATCAGCAACAGGGTCGCGACGAGCACCCACTTGCGGCCGAGCCGGTCACCGAAGTGGGAGAAGAACAGCCCACCCAGCGGCCGCGCGGCGAAACCCACCGCGTAGGCGCTGAAGCTGGCCAGGATTCCGGCGGCCGGTGAGATGTTGGGGAAGAAGAGTTTGGAGAAGACCAGCGCCGAGGCGGTGCCGTAGATGACGAAGTCGTACTGCTCCAGCGCGGTGCCGATCAGGCCGGCCCAGGCGGCGCGGCGGATCGCACGTGGGTCGGCGGTCGGTTCGTGCTGGTCACCGTGGCCGGGCGAGGGCGGCGGTTCGGGTCGGGCGGTGGTGTCCATGCATCCTCGAATGGATCGGGCCTCCGGGCGCGGAGGTCGGGTCTCGGTACGGGCGGTGGCTCCTCTCAGGTGGCCGCTCGGTGTGCTGAAACTCCCGACTCAGGGTGCTGAGAGCCCCGACTCGCGGGCAGTTGGGTGCTGGTGATGGGGGCGGTGGCTTCTTGGATGGCGGTGGGGACGTCGTGGTGGAGTAGGACGGTGAGGAGGTCGGTGACTCGGGCGGCGAAGGCGTCGTGGGCGGCTAGGGCTTCGCCCAGTAGGCCGGTGGCCAGGGCGGCGCGGACGAACTCGGGGGTGGGGCGGGAGGCCAGTGGGGCCAGGCGCTCACGGGCCGGGTCGGTCATCGCGGCGGCGTCCGGGCCGGGGTCGAACCCGGGCGGTGCGGCGATGCAGCACAGGTATCCGGCCACGGTGAGGGCCAGGTGGTGCGGCATCCGGCCGGCGGCCAGGTGCGCCAGCGCCGGCTCCGGCACCCGCTGGGCCAGCTTCACCGAGCCGTCCGAGCCCACCTGCCGAGTGCGGTGGCGCAGCGCCGAGTTGGCGAACCGGGTGAACAGCTGCTCGATGTATTCCTCGACATCCACGCCAGCCGGCACCGGGACGGTGGGCAGGTACTCCTCGCGCAGCACGCTCATCGCCGCCCGGTGAATGGCCGGCTGGGCGATCGCCTCCGGGATGGTGTCCCGGCCGTCCAGGGCGCCCAGGTAGGCGATCAGCGAGTGGGTGCCGTTGAGCAGCCGCAGCTTGAGCAGCTCGTACGGGCCCACGTCGGCGGTGAACAGTGCGCCGCCGCGCTCCCAGGCCGGGCGGCCGGCGGCGAAGCTGTCCTCGATGACCCACATGCTGAACGGCTCGGCGGGCACCGGGACGGAGTCGCGCACGCCGAACTGGGCGGCCACCGCGTCCCTATAGGCGTCCGTCGTGGCCGGCACAATCCGGTCCACCATGCTGTTCGGGAAGGCCACGCCGGCCAGGTACGGGGTGAGCTCGTCGCGTTCGGCGCCGGGCAGCGCGGCGACGAACTCGGCCACCAGCCGGGCCGTGGTGTGCCCGTTGCCCATCAGGTTGTCGCAGCTGAGCACGGTGATCGGGGCGGCGCCAGCGCGGACCCGGCGCTGCAACCCGCGCACGATCAGCCCGAGGGTGGTGCGCGGCGGGCCGTCACCGCGCAGGTCGGCCCGGACGCCGGGGTGGTCGGTGTCCAGCGCCCCGGTGCGCGGGGAGAACGTGTAGCCGTGCTCGGTGACGGTGAGCGTGACGATCCGGGTGCCCGGGGCGGCCAGCGCCTCCAGCACGGCGTCGGGCTCGCGGGTGGCCACCAGGGCGCCGGTGTGCACGGCCGGCACCACCACCCTGGACCGCTGAGGGGACAGCTCCAGCACCGTGTAGCGCAGGTCCTGCTCGCGCAGCGCATCGGCCACCGCCGCCGAGTGGCTGGCCACGCCGAGGATCCCCCACGGCCCCTCCTCGGCGGCCAGCGCGGCGGCGGTGTGCACCGCCTGGTGGGCGCGGTGGAAGTTGCCAAGGCCCAGGTGCACGATGCCGGTCGGCGGCAGTGCCCGGTGGTGCAGCAGGGCGGCGGCCGGGGTGGTAGTGGCGCCCAGCCGCGGCATGGCGGTGCGGTTCACGTGAGTCACCAGTCGGTCAGGGTGCCGTCGCGGCAGCGGGCCACCGGCAGGTAGGCGGGCGCGTACTCGAACCGGGCGGCCAACGCCTCGTCCACCTCGATGCCCAGGCCGGGCGCGTCACCGGGATGCAGGTGGCCGTCCGCATACCGCCAGGAGTGCCAGAACACCTCGTGCGCCGCGTCGTGGTAGCCCATGTACTCCTGAATGGCGAAGTTGGGCGTGGCCAGCCCCAGGTGCAGCGAGCCGGCCAGCGCGATCGGGGACACGTCGGACGGCCCGTGCGGACCCAGCCTGACCTGCCACACCTCGGCCAGCGCGGCGATCCGGCGGAGGTGGGTGATCCCGCCGGCGTGCGACACCGCCGCCCGGACGAAGTCGATCAGCTGCTCGGTGATCAGCTGCTGGAACTCCCAGATCGTGGTGAACACCTCACCGATGGCCAGCGGCACGGTGGTGTGCCGGCGGACCAGCCGGAGCATGTCCTGGTTCTCCGCCGGGGTGACGTCCTCCAGCCAGAACAGGTCCACCGGTTCCAGCGCCTTGCCCAGCCGGGCCGCCTGGTTCGGGGTGAGCCGGTGGTGCGCGTCGTGCAGCAGCGCCGGCTCCGGGCCCACGTGCGCCCGCACGGCGGCCAGCGCGCCGGGTATGTGCCGCAGGTAGGCGTCGGTGTCCCAGATCTCCTCGACCGGCGCGAGGCCCGGGCCGGCCGGCTCGTACGCCGCGCCGCCCGAGGAAACTCCGTACACCTTGTCCAGGCCGGGCACCCCGGTCTGCGCCCGGATGGCTCGGAAACCCCGGGCCCTGACCTCGTCCACCGCGTCCAACAACGCCGGCGTGTCGATGCCGGTGGCGTGGGTGTAGCAGAGGATCCGGTCCCGGACCGCGCCGCCGAGCAGCTGATACACCGGCATCCCGGCGGCCTTGCCCTTGATGTCCCAGAGCGCCAGGTCCACCGCGCCGATGCCGGCCATGGTCACCGCGCCGCGCCGCCAGTAGCAGCCCCGGTACAGGTACTGCCAGGTGTCCTCGATCCGCGCCGGGTCCCGCCCGAGCAGTAGCGGGCAGACGTGGTCGCGCAGGTAGCTGGCCACCGCGAGCTCGCGGCCGTTCAAGGTGGCGTCCCCCCAGCCGACCAACCCGTCGGCCGTGGTGACCTTGATCGCCACGTAGTTGCGCCCCGGCCTGGTGATCAGTACCTCGGCCGCCACGATCCGGTCCGTCATTCGGCCACCGCCACCACGTTGCGCAGTAGCTCCCCCGCCACCAGCCGCCGGACGTTGTCGGTGATGTCCACCGCCCGCCCGGCATAGGTCTGCCGGGTCAGCCCCGAGGAGTGCGGTGTCATCAGCACGTTGGGCAGCTCGCGGAACGGCAGCTCGGACGGCGCCGCGCTGGTCCCCTCGGCCGGGTACTGATACCAGACGTCGATCCCGGCGCCGCCCAGGCCGCCGGACTGCAGCGCCTGGTAGAGCGCCCGCTCATCCACCAGCGGGCCGCGCCCCACGTTCACCAGCACCGCGCCCCGGGGCAGCCGGGCGAGCTCGGCGGCGCCGAGCATGCCTCGGGTGGACGGGGTGAGCGGTGCGCTCAACACCAGCAGGTCCGATCGCTCCAGCAGTTCGCCGAGCCGCCCGATGTCGCCGGCCCAGTCCAGGCCGTGCGCGGCGGTGTCCACCCGCCCGCTGCCGGTGACCGCCGCTCCGCGCGCGCCGAACGCCCGCAGCCGCGCCCAGCTCCGCGCGCCGATGTGCCCGAAGCCGATCAGGCCGACGGTCGCGGCACGCAGCGTGTCGCCCAGGTCCAGCCCCGGCTGGTAGGTGGGTGAGGCCCACTCGTCCCGGCGCAGCGCGGCGTCCTGGGCGAGGAAGCCGCGGCGCAGCAGGATGGCCGCGGCCACCACGTACTCGGCGATGGAGTCCTCGTGGTGGTAGGTGTTGGCCACGATGGTGCCCGCCGGCAGCGCCTCGACGTTGATTCCGTCGACCCCGGCGCCGGGGGCGTGCACCAGCCGCAGGGCCTTGGCGGCGGCCGCCATCTCCGCCGTGCACCGGGAGGCGACCAGCACGTCGGCGTCCACCACGGCGGCCTGGAGCGCCTCGGCGTCCAGCCGGTCCGGCCAGCTCACCTCGGTTCCGTCTGGGAAGCCGGCCTCCAGCTCGGCGCGCAGCGCGGCCAGGTTGGGGTCGGCGACGACGATGTTCATGCGGTTCCCCTTGACTGGGTGAGTTCGCCGGCCCGGACCGGCCCGGTGGACGCCCGAACCACCAGGTGGGTGGCCAGCCGGACCAGCCTGGGCGCCTGGCGCTCGCCGGAGACGGCCCGGCCGAGCAGCTCCAGGGCCAGCGAACCGGCCTTGGCCATGGGCACCGCGATGCTGGTCAGTGCGGGCTGGGAGACGGCGGCGAACGGGATGTCGTCCACGCCAACCACGGACAGGTCCGCCGGCACCCGGACCCCGAGCGCGGCCGCTCCGGTGATCACGCCGAGCGCGACCAGGTCGTTGTGCGCGATCACCGCGGTCGCGTCGGAAGCCACCACCCTCGCGGCGGCGGCGGTTCCACCGGCCACCGTTTCGGTCTGCCAGTCCAGCACCTCCAGGTCCAGGCCGTGTGCCTCGGCGAGCTCCCGGACGATGGCCACCCGGTGCGCGTTCGACCAGGATCGCGCGGATCCCTGTACGTAGGCGATCCGCCGGTGGCCCAGCGCGGTGAGGTAGTCGATGGTCTGGCGCAGGCCTTCGGTGGCGTCGGCGAGGATGCAGTCCGCCCCGCGCGCCTCCCGGTTGACCAGCACCACCGGCACCCGCCCGCACAGCTCGAGCACCTCCTCGGCGTCCAGCCGCGACGAGCACACCGCGATGGCGTCCACCCGGCCGCGCAGGTGCGCGATGGCCTCCCGCTCCCGGTCCGGGTCGAAGTCGCTGTCCGCGAGCACCACGGTCTGCCGACCGTGCCAGCCCTGGCCCTGCACCACCTTGACGAACGCGGCGAACACCGGGTTGGCAATATCTGGCACGACGACCGCGATGGTTCCGCTGGCGGTGCCCGGCGCCGCGCTGGTGACACGTGCGGTAGCCGGGACGTAGCCCACCTCTTGCGCAACTTCACGGATCTTGCGCAACGTGTCGGGCCCGACCCGGGCAGGATCACTGAACGCCCGGGATGCCGTGGACAGCGCAACGTTGGCCCGCTTCGCCACGTCGGTCAGGGTCGGCCCCACAGCACCTCCTCAAGCGCTCGCCGCCGCCCGACCATCCAACATCTTGCACAACCTTGTCAACCCTTGCCATCGGGAGCAGCCCCGTGCCCCGAGTCGCGGTGGTCGTGATAGCTGTTTCGGTGGACAGGAGGACGGAAATCGTCCTTCTCGACACCAAAACGCCGACCACGCCTCTAGGCTTTCCGGGTGACCGGTAGGCCTCCGGACGTGCGACGACAGGTGCCCAGGACGGACGCCCTGCTGGCCGAGCCGGCGCTGCTCGAAGCCCAGGCGCGGCTGGGCCGTGCGCTGGTCAAGCGGGCGGTGCTGGGCGCCCAGGCTCGGGTACGGGCCGGCGAGCTGGCCCCGGACCTGGTGGTGGACGCCGCGCTGGCCTCCCTGCCGGCGACCGCCGCGGGCAGCCTGCACCCGGTGCTCAACGCCACCGGGGTACTGCTGCACACCAACCTGGGCAGGGCGCCGCTGTCCGCCGCTGCGCTGGCCGCGCTGGAGGTGGCCGCCGGCAGCTGCGACGTGGAGCTGGACCTGGCCACCGGCGCGCGGGGCAGGCGCGGGCGGGGAGCGCTGGACGCGCTGGCCGCCGCGGTGCCGGCCGCCGGCGGGGTGCACGTGGTGAACAACGGGGCGGCCGCGCTGGCCCTGGTGGCCACCGCGCTGGCCGGCCCCGGATCAGCCACGGGCCCGGCCAGGGAGATCGTGATCGCGCGCGGCGAACTGGTGGAGATCGGCGACGGGTTCCGCATCCCGGAGTTGCTCGCCGCCACCGGCGCCCGGCTGCGCGAGGTGGGCGCCACCAACCGGGTGCACCTGCGCGACTACGCCGCGGCGATCGGGCCGGACACCGGGTTCCTGCTCAAGGTGCACCCGTCCAACTTCCAGATCACCGGGTTCACCTCCTCTGTGTCCGTCGCCGAGCTGGCCAATCTGGGGCCGCCGCTGGTGGTGGACATCGGCTCCGGGCTGCTCGCCCCGGAACCGCTGCTGCCCGACGAGCCGGACGCCGCCACCGTGCTCGCGCAGGGCGCCACGCTGGTCACCGCATCCGGCGACAAGCTGCTCGGCGGTCCGCAGGCCGGGATGCTGCTCGGCTCCCCAGGCGCCGGCGCCCAGCTGGTCGAGCGGCTGCGTCGGCACCCGTTGGCCCGCGCGCTACGGGTGGACAAGCTCACCCTGGCCGCGCTGGAGGCCACCCTGGCCGGCCCGCCGCCGCCGGTCAGCCGGGCGCTGCACGCCGACCCGGCCGAGCTGCGCCGCCGTGCCGAGGCGCTCGCCGCCCGGCTGCGCGCGGACGGGCTGGACGCCCAGGCGGTCGCGTCGCTGGCCACCGTCGGCGGCGGGGGCGCGCCCGGGGTCCAGCTGCCCAGCGCGGCGGTGGCGCTGCCCGAGCGGTACGCGACCGCGCTGCGCCAGCCCGGTGACGGCGGCAACCGCGACCGCGACGACGGCCGCGGCGACGGCAACGGCAACGGCGGCCGCGACGACGGCGGAGTGCCGGCGGTGCTCGGGCGACTGGAGGCCGGGCGCTGCCTGCTGGACCTGCGGGCGCTGCCGGCCGAGGCCGACGAGCGGCTGTACGCGGCGGTGCGCGCGGTCTCCGGGTGAGCGCACGATGGAATGTCGGCGGAAATGCGGGGTGAGCGGATGCACGTGATCGCCACCGCTGGCCATGTGGACCACGGCAAGTCCACCCTGGTCCGGGCGCTGACCGGGATGGAGCCGGACCGCTGGGCCGAGGAACGCCGGCGCGGCATGACCATCGACCTCGGGTTCGCGTGGACCGAGCTGCCTGGCGGCCAGACCGTGGCCTTTGTGGACGTGCCGGGCCACGAGCGGTTCGTCGGCGCAATGCTGGCCGGAGTGGGGCCGGTACCGGCGGTGATGTTCGTGGTGGCGGCGGACGAGGGTTGGATGCCGCAGTCCGCCGAGCACCTGGACGCGCTGGCCGCGCTGGGCACCCGGCACGGGCTGTTGGTGATCACTCGGTCCGACCTGATGGAGCCCGAGCTGGCCCTCGAGGAGGCGCGCCGGCACCTGGGCGCCAGCCCGCTGGGCGAGCTGCCGGCGGTGAGCGTGTCCGGGGCCACCGGGGCCGGGATGGACGAGCTGCGCGGGGCACTGGCCGAGCTGGTCGCCGGGCTGCCGGCGGCCGACCCGAACGCCGACGTGCGGCTCTGGGTGGACCGGGCGTTCACCATCCGGGGCGCCGGCACGGTGCTCACCGGCACGCTGCCCGGCGGGCGGATCGCGGTGGACGACGAGCTGCTGCTGGAGCCCGGCGGCCGGCGGGTGAGCGTGCGTGGGCTGCAGGCGTTGGGCCGGCCGGTCGACGAGGTGACCGGGGTGGCCCGGGTGGCGGTCAACCTGCGCGGCCTGCCCCGGGAGTCGGTCGGCCGGGGGGACGTGCTGGTCACCCCGGGGCGGTGGCTGACCACCAGTGTGCTGGACGTCCGGTTGCACCCCACCCCGCCCGGGGCAGAAGCCCGTCCGGACGCGGAGCTGCCCCAGCAGCTGCACCTGCACATCGGCGCGGCTGCGGTGCCGGTTCGGGTCCGGCCGCTGGGCAGCGACCCCGCCGGCGGCGCGACCGCGCGGCTGACCCTGAGCTCCCCGCTGCCGCTGCGCATCGGTGACCGGGCGCTGCTGCGCGACCCCGGCCGCCAGCGGGTCGCCGCCGGACTCACCGTGCTGGACGTCCGCCCACCCGCGCTGACCCGACGCGGTTCGGCGGCCCGGCGGGCAGGAGAGCTGGCCAGCATGACCGCCGCCGGTGACCCGGCCGCCGAGGTGACCCGGCGCGGCCTGGTGCGCCGCGACGAGTTGGCCGCGATGGGCGTGGACCTCGGCCGGCTGAGTGACCGCGGCGCGCTGTCCGCCGGCGAGTGGCTACTGGACCGCGAGCGGGCCACCGAGCTGAGCGCCCGGCTGGTGGCCGCGGTCGCCGAGCACGACGCCGCCGACCCGCTGGACCCCGGGCTGCCGGTGGGCGCCGCCCGCCGGGCGCTGGAGCTGCCGGACGCCAAGCTGGTGGACGCGTTGCTGCGCCACCCGCCCTCGGCCGGCCAGCTGGTGGCCAGGGAAGGCCGGGTCCGCCAGGCCGGCCCGGGCGACGCGCTGCCGACCGAGGTCCGCCGGGCGATGGCCGCGCTGCGGGTGGAGCTGACCGCCAGCCCGTTCGCCGCCCCGGAGGCCGGCCGGCTGGCCGAGCTCGGGCTCGGGCCGAGGGAGCTGGCCGGTCTGGTCCGCGCCGGCGAGTTGGTGAAGGTCGCCGACGGGGTGTACCTGCTGCCCGGCGCGGACGAGGCCGCCGTCGAGGTGCTGGCCACACTGGACGAGCCAAAGTTCACCCTCAGCACCGCCCGCCAGGCCCTGGGCACCAGCCGGCGGGTGGCGGTTCCGCTGCTGGAGCGGCTGGCCCGGCTCGGCCTCACCCGGCGCACCGAGGACGGCTGCCATCGGCTGGCGCGGGACTGAGCCGACAATCCGCTGAGCTCCGGCCCGCCCAGCCCCGATCCGCCACGAGTTGTTGGCTCGAGCTGACCCGCCTACCGTGCCGGGTGTGGGATACCTGTCAACCGACGAACCCGTCACCGTCCGCCTCGAAGAACCCCTTCCAGGCACGGCGCTGCTGCGCGTTGCCGGCGAGGTGGACATGCTCAGCTCGCCCACCCTGCGGGACAACATCGCGGCCGCGCTGGGCGAGGCGCGCCAGCGGTTGATCATCGATCTGGACGGCGTCGAGTTCCTCGGCACCAGCGGGTTGGCCGCGCTGGTCGAGGGCCGCACCTTGGCGGCGGAGCGCAATACCGAGCTGTGGCTGGTCTGTTCGCGCCGCCAGGTGCTGCGTCCGCTGCGCATCGCCGGGCTGATCGACCTGTTCCAGGTCGCGGACACGCTGCCCGACGCCCTGACCTCGACGAATCGAGATTCCACAACGGATTAGCCCAACGTTGGTTTGAGCCGAGGAAGACCGGGGAACACCTCCGCCGGTCCGGTCTGTCTGTCGACCGGAGGAAAGAGGTGATCGCTGTGACCGACGTGTCCCGCCTGCCAGGGCCGATGGAGCACGAGTGGCAGTGGCAACGGCTTGGGTCGTGCCGGGGCATGGACAGCGCGATGTTCTTCCATCCCGATGGGGAGCGCAATCCATCCCGAGCCCGCCGGACCGCGCGGGCCAAGCAGGTGTGTGCGCACTGCCCGGTGCTCCAGTCCTGCCGCGAGTTCGCGCTGCGCACCCGGGAGCCGTTCGGTGTCTGGGGTGGGCTGGCCGAGTCCGAGCGTCGCGCGATCCTGGAAGGCAGCGAGCTACTGGCGGACGGCGCCGCTCGGCAGAACGGCGCGCTGCTCGAGGAGACCGCCATCAAGGCGGCGCTCGAGGACAGTCGACTCGAGGAGTCCGCGCTCGAAGAGCGCCGGGCACTCGACGAAAATGTATTTGAAGGCAGCGCGGTGGCCAGTTGACCGAGCGCTTGCCCTCCCGACCGGCCGCCCGAGCGGCCACTCTTACCCCGACGGCTCGGGTTCGAGCCGTTCTCCCCACGGTGCGGGCCGGACCGGAGTAAACGACGGCCTCCACCATGGACGAGTCCCTTCTGGGCGGAGTAACGGGAGCCGCTCAGAAGGGACTTGTCTATGTCGCGCCTCGCCGGGTGGCGCTGAACCTCACCGGGTGGCCGAGTGGCGCTGAGACCTGGCGCCCCTAGCCCAGTGCCGGCCCGGTCACACGCCGAAGTACTCGCGCTCACCGCGCAGCGGCGTCACCTGCGTGTCGCAGGCGGCCAGCGCGGCGCACTTGCGAACCCACTCCTGGCCGCCCAGGTCGAGCTCTACGGCCGTTGTGTCCGGCGTCGCGGTGTACCGGACCAGCCGCAGCCGGTAGATCCGGGCGATGCGCCGAGCCGCCTCACCGACGATTGCCTGGCTGGGATCCACCCCGTCGCCCGCTGGGGCAAGGCAGTAAACGCCCGGCTCCGGGTCGAAACCCACCAGCTCGCTGAGCCCGGCCAACAGATCGTCGGCGCGGTCCGCGCCGATCGGCGCCGGCAGTGCCAACCGGTGCCGGACCAGCTCGGGAACCCTCAGCTCACCCAGCGCGGCGGCGATCACGTCCTCGGCCGGTTCGTCGGCTTGTTCCTCGACTGACTCGTCGGGCTCGGCGGCGGCCACCAGCAGATCGGTCCGCACCCCGGCAGCACCCAGCCGCTGGACCAGGCCGGAAGCGGCGAGCAGAAACTCGGGCAGGTGCACGGTGATCGCCACCACGCGGCGGCAGCGGCGCAGCTGGACCGGCAGGGCACTGACGGCGACGGGTGGTTCGAGCGCCGTGTCGGTGGGCATCTGCCCCCACCTCAGCTCGCCCGCCGCCATCCGCGCTGCCCCTCACTTTGTCAAGAACTACTTAACCTTCCGTGTTGCGTTTTATGTGGCATTTGAGCCGAAAAACGACAAGCGGTCACGGAAGATCCATGAGCGGTCGCGGCGTATGCTCAACCTTTACCGGGTGGTTACCAACGGTATTCATTGGCCCCCCGAGTCGCACTCGTGGCGGCACAAGGGCAGGATTTCGCAGGTGTCCGTAGCCGAGAGCGGCGCTTCGGTGGTGGAGATTCGCATCTCCGCACGACCGGCGCTGATCCCCACCGTCAGAGCAGTTGCCTCCGACCTGGCTGGCCGGGCGGACTTCGACCTGGATGCCATCTCCGACCTCCGGATGGCGGTCGACGAGGCGTGCACCACTCTGGTCGGTCTCGCCGCCAGCCACGGGATGCTGAGCTGCAGATTCGTGCTGGAACCCGAGCAGATCGAGGTTGTGGTCAGCACGCCGACCCCGGCACCGGGGGCAGAGGTACGCACCGACAGCTTCGGCTGGCGGGTCCTGCAGACCCTGGCCGACGAGGTCAGTACGGTGCACGGCGTTGACGGCGTGCCCGATGCCTTGGCCATCCGACTGATCAAACATGCCGGTGCGACGCAGTGACCTCGCCGGCCGGCGACCCCGGCCCGTCTGACCGGACCGGACGGACCCCCGACGAGGACCCGATGGACGCCGAGCAGGACAGCTCGGACGAGAACAGGGATGCCGAGTACGCCCACCTGGTGCCGCTGCTGCGGGAGTACGCCGCAATGCACCCGTCCGACCCCCACCGGGAAGCGCTGCGCGGCCGGCTGGTCACCGGCTACCTCCCGGTGGCCCAGCACATCGCCCGCCGCTTCGCGCACCGAGGCGAACCTCTGGACGACCTGACCCAGGTGGCCACCGTCGGCCTGATCAACGCGGTGGACCGGTTCGAGCCGGATCGGGGCAGCGACTTCTTCTCCTTCGCGGTGCCCACCATCAGCGGTGAGGTGCGCCGGCACTTCCGGGACCAGGGATGGTCCATGCGGGTCCCCCGCCGGCTCAAGGACCTGCACGTGTCGCTCAACGCCGCGGTGGCCGAGCTGTCCCAGTCGCTGGGCCGGGCGCCCCGGCCCAGCGAGCTCGCGGACAAGCTCGGGCTGCCCACCAACGAGGTGTTGGAGGGGCTGGCCGCCGGGCAGGCCTACCGGGGCAGCTCGCTGGACGAGATCCTGTCCGGCGACCAGAGCGGCACCACGCTGGGCGACCTGCTCGGCGAGGCAGACGCCGAGCTGGAGCGGGTGGAGTACCAGCAGTCGCTGCAGCCGTTGCTCGCCGAGCTGCCCGAGCGGGAGCGCAGCATCCTGATGCTGCGTTTCTTCGGGAACATGACCCAGACCCAGATCGCCGATCGGGTCGGGGTCTCCCAGATGCACGTCTCCAGGCTCCTTGCGCAGACCCTGGCCCGGCTCCGCGAGCGGCTGGAGTCCGAACCATGAGCCGACCCGCGACGCGCCCGACCGGCGCGACTTCCCGGACCGGTCCGGCCCCGCGGTGACCGGCCAGCTGCGGGTCGACCAGGCGGCCGGGCGGTGGGTACTCACCGCGACCGTCGGCGGCTCCGGGCTGGCCATGCTGGACTCGACAGTGGTCAACGTCGCGCTGGAACGCCTCGGCCGGGACCTGGGCGCCGACTTCGCCGGGCTGCAGTGGGTGATCAACGGTTACACGTTGTCGCTGGCCGCGCTGATCCTGCTGGGTGGCGCGCTGGGCGACCGGTTCGGCCGACGCCGGGTGTTCCTGATCGGGGTGGTCTGGTTCGCCGTCGCCTCCGCGCTGTGCGGGCTGGCCCCGACCGCGGGCGTGCTGATCGCCGCACGGGTGCTGCAGGGCATCGGCGGGGCGCTACTCACTCCCGGCAGCCTGGCGCTGATCGCGGCCTCGTTCCGGCCGGAGGACCGGTCCAGGGCGGTGGGTGCCTGGTCCGGGCTGGGTGGAGTGGCCGGCGCGATCGGCCCCTTCGTCGGCGGCGCGCTGGTGGACTGGAGCTGGCGGGCGGTGTTCTGGGTCAACGTGCCGGTCGCGGCGGCGCTCGTGCTGATCACGCTGCGGCACGTACCGGAGAGCCGCGACCCGGATGCGTCCGGCGGGATGGACCTGCTCGGCGCGGCGCTCGCGGTGCTCGGGTTGGCCGCGGTGACCTTCGCGCTGACCTCGCTGGGCACCCCGGGAGCCGGGATGGCGGCGTTGGTAGCCGGGCTGGTCGGGGTCCTGGCGTTGGCGGCATTCCTATTCGTGGAGCGACGCTCGCCGCACCCACTGGTCCCGTTGTCGATGTTCTCCGACCGGCTGTTCAGCGGTGCCAACGTGGTCACCCTGCTGCTCTACGGCGCGCTAGGCGTCTACTTCTTCCTGCTGGTGCTGCAGATGCAGACGGTGGCCGGTTTCTCCCCCACGGTCGCCGGCACCGCGTTGCTCCCGGTCACCGTGCTCATGCTGCTGCTGTCCGCCCGCTCCGGCGCGCTGGCCGACCGGATCGGGCCCCGGACGCAGATGACCATCGGGCCGCTGCTGGCCGCCGCCGGGTTCCTGCTGGCCATCCGGATCGGGCCGGGGGCGAACTACCTGACCGACGTGCTGCCCGCCACGGTGGCCCTCGGGTTGGGCCTGGCCACCACCGTCGCCCCGCTCACCGCAACCGTGCTGGCCTCCGCCGATGACCACCACGCCGGCGTCGCCTCCGGGATCAACAACGCGGTGGCCCGCTCGGCCGGGCTGCTCGCGGTGGCAGTGATCCCGGTGGCCGCCGGGCTGGGTGGGGCGGACTACACCGACCCGGTGGCCTACGACGCCGGGTTCCGGCGCGCCATGCTGATCGGGGCCGGGCTGCTGGTGGCGGCGTCCGCGCTGTCCGCCGTGCTGATCCGACCGGCGAAGAAAGGGCCGCCGGTGGCGCGGATGCCGATCCCGCTGCGGCTGGCCGAGTTCACGCACTGCGGGGTCACCGGGCCCCAGCTGCATCCGGGCGTGACCGGCGCGGCGCCGAGGCGGTAGCCGGCTGGCGCGGACCTGGGTCGCCTTCGTGATCAGAGTGCGATGATGGCCGCCATGCCCGATTCGCGACCCTCCTGGGTCCCTCCGGACATCGACCTGAGCACGGCCACACTGGCCAGGGTGTACGACTACATGCTGGGCGGGGCGCACAACTTCGCGGTGGACCGGGCGGTCGCCGAGCAGATCGAGCGGATCGTGCCCGGGTCCACCCGGACCGCCTGGGAGAACCGGGCATTCCTGCGCCGCGCGGTGCGCTACTGCGCCAGCCAGGGCATCGACCAGTACCTCGACATCGGCTCCGGCATCCCGACCAGCGGAAACGTGCACGAGGTGGCCCGCTCGCTGCTCCCCGAGGCACGGGTGGTCTACGTCGACATCGATTCGGTCGCGGTGATCCACAGCCGGAGCATCCTGGCCGACGACGAGCTCAGCGGCGTGGTGCAGGGCGACCTGCGCGTACCGGAGGCAATCCTGAGCGACCTGGTCACCCAGCGGCTGATCGACTTCGAGCGCCCGGTGGCGGTGCTGCTGGTGGCCCTGCTGCACGTCGTCCCGGACGCCGACCACCCGGCCCAGCTGCTTACCCGGCTGACCTCCCACACCGGGTCGGGTAGCCTCCTGGTGATCAGCCACTTCGGCCGCAACTACGGCACCCCGGAGCAGGTCCAGGCGCTGATCGAGTGGTCCCGGGGAACCGCCACGCCGCTGCTGGTGCGGGAGCCGGCGGAGATCCTCGCGCTGCTCGGCCAGTTCACCCCGGTGCCACCCGGACTGGTCCCGGTGCACGAGTGGCGACCGGACCAGGACAGCCCGGCCTCGACTCGCTCCGCGGGTTACGCCGTTGTCGGACGGAAGGGCTGACCGGGATGGCGCCGCTCACCGCCAGCGCCATGGCGATGGTCAACGGTTCCGCCGAGCAGGTCCGCGAGGCGCTGGCCGACTACCAGACCGTCCGGCCGAAGCTGCTCACCGAGAATTTCGACGACTACCAGGTGCGGGTGGGCGGGCACGGCGCCGGCACCGAGGTGCGGTGGACGGTGCTGGTCGGCGAGGTGCGGAGCTGGTACGGCCGGCGGGTCCGACGGGGCAAGCGGGTGCCGTGGGAGTGCGTGATGGCGGTGGAGGAGCCGGAGGAGGGCCAGCTGGTGGAGCGGGACACCCGGTCCGCGCTGGTCGCCACGTGGACCGTGCGGCCGGCCGGGGACGGGCGCGCGGCGGTGCGGGTGCTGGTCAGCTGGGAGGGCCCGGACGGACCGCGCGGGCTGCTGCGCCGCCCCCGGCAGCGGCTGGCCGTGCGCACGATCTACGAGGACGTGCTGACCCGGCTGCACGAGTACTTCGAGCCGGCGCGGACCTAGTGTCTCGTGCCCGGCACTAGATGATCTGTGAGTGTCGTTGCGGTGCTCCTGGGTGGAGGACCACCAGGCTCGGTGCTGGTGACTGCGACGTGACTCTTAGATGATCTGACCGCTTCGGCGTGATCTTGGAATCGACTTGTCCGTCGTGGTTGCCGGCACCGGCCTGGCCCACCAGTTGGCTTGATTAGAAGCATGTCCGCGCGAGCGTGACCCGTCACAGATATGCCACCACGGTGATCCCATCCAGGCCGGTGCCGACGTTGACCGTGCCCCAGGAAGGAAGCCGTCGGCCAGTGGCCATGCTCTCAGAAGTCGTCGACGCAGTCATCGGCGCCGATACCCACCGCGACACCAACCAGGTCGAGATCGCCTACCCCAGCGGAGCGGTGATCGCTACCCGCTCGTTCGGCAACCATAGCGCCGGCCATGCCGACGCATTGGCCTGGGTCTTCGAGCATGCTCCTGGACCGAGGCTGGTGGTGTCGATCGAGGGGACCCGTAGCTACGGCGTCGGGCTGGCCCGCGCTGCCAAGGCCGCCGGAATCGCGGTGATCGAGGCCGAGCAACCCAGCCGCAAAGCCCGCCGAGGCAAGGGCAAGTCCGACCCGATCGACGCGCACCTGGCCGTGCTGTTCGCACTCGGCCTCGCTGCGGACAAGCTGCCAACCCCACGCGCGGACGGGGACCGAGAGGCCCTGCGCATCCTGCTGTGCGCGCGGCAGGAACTGGTCACCACCAGCACCGGGCAGACCAACCGCCTTAAGGCGTTACTGCGAGACGGGAGCGACGCTGACCGTCGTCTCGCCCGGGGAAAGCTCACCGCCACAACCCTGTCTGAGCTGGCAAAACGTCGCCAGCCTCGGGAGGCCAGCCGAGAGCAGGCCGTCCGTCACGCTGAGATCCGCCGCCTGGCCCTAGCGCTGCGCGAAGCGGCTCGGATGCTGAAGGCCAACCAGGCTGAGCTAGCCGCGATCGTCAACGACCTCGCTCCGGGGCTGATTGACCGGCATGGGATCGGGCCGGTCAGCGGCGCGCAAGCCATCGT
>DASWST010000165.1:0-23735 GCA_036402515.1 Pseudonocardia sp. | reverse complement strand
GCGTGATCAATAGCGTGGTGGCCAACAACCACTCGCATGACAACGGCGCCAACGGGATCATGATGGACGAGAAGTCCGACAGCAACGTCATCCAGAACAACGTCACCGAGCGCAACGGCGGCGGTGGCATCGTGCTGCAGGGCTCGTCCAACGTCCAGGTCATCGACAACGTGGTGGCCAACAACCTGCTCGGCGTCCGGGTCAACGCCAACGAGCTGGGCGTCGCGGTCAACAACCACATCAGCGGCAACCAGATCACCGGCAACCACAACGGCATCGACGTGTACAACGGCACCCGCGACACCGCGCTGGAACGCAACGTGGTGCGTGACTCGCAGGACACCGGGCTGCTGCTCAGCGATCCGGCGAGCAGCCTGAACGACACGGTGATCAACGCCCGGAAGGGCGTGGTGGTGGGGCACGGCACCTCGACGCTGCGTGAGCTGTCGGTTCAGCAGGCGGTCCAAGGCGTCGTCCTTGCGGCGGGCACCTCGGCCACAATCTCGTCCGCCCAGATTCAGGCCAGCAGTGTCGGCATCATCATGCGCGACGTCGCCACGCTGAACGTGAGCGGGCCCCTCAGCACGATCACCGGCGCGCGCAAGGGCGTCGTAGTGCGCGGCACGGCGAACCTGACCAACCTCGCCATGCAGAACATCACCAAGGGCGTGGTACTCGACCCGACGGCGCGGGTGTCCATGGACGGCGGACGCATCGAGGCGGAGAAGGTGGGCCTGGACGTGCAGGGCCTGGGCGGTGCCGATCGGATCGCACTGCACAACTCGGAGGTGCGTGCGCCTGACCCGGTGGCGGGGGCCTCGCTGAACGACGAGGCGGGCAACGACATCAGCATGACGCTCTCCTGGCTGGCGCTGGCCGGGGCCATCTTTGTCGGCCTGGCGCTCGTGCTGCACCTCCTCCACCGGATCTTCAGCCCACTCTCCTCGGTGCGCCACCGCACGGCGCCGGCCACGGTAAGCAGCTAGAAGATGCCCGCGCCGGCGGCGCCGGGACGTTCAGTGCAACATTCCCGGTTGGCCCGGCGGCCTCGAGTCGCCGGGCTCCCGGGCCGAGGAGCATCGGCGGCCGTGCTGGGCATGGCCGCCGTACTGTCTCTGTCGCTGACCGGGTGTGGCTCGCAGCGGCTCGAAGGGCAGCTCAATGGGCACTCGGTGCCGGATCGGCAGGCCGCCGCTCCGGTATCGGCCCCTCCCCCGCCGCCCGCTCCTCGGTTGAAGGAGCGGGGTACCGGCCGCACGCTGTTCGTGGCCGCGCTGGCGCCGCTGGGCGGTGATGGCAGCGCGGCGGCCCCGTTCTCGTCCATCCAGGCCGCGATCCACGTCGCCCAGCCCGGTGAGACGGTGCACGTCGGCCCCGGCACCTATGTCGGAACCGTCCACACCGAGCGGCCGGGCCGCGCCGGCCAGCCGATCCGCATCGAGGGCGATCGCGCCTCCCTGGTGGAGAAGCCGCGGGCCGGCAACAGCACCGACTACGTGGTCGTGATCGGCCACGATTATCAGGTATTCACCGGGTTCGACGTGGCCGGTGGCGACACCACGCTGCGGTTATTTCACGCCAGCAATGTGCTGGTCACGAACAATCACATTCACCATGCCCGGGGCGAATGTGTGCGGGTGAAGTTCTTCTCCAGCCACAACGAGATTTCCGGTAACGGCGTGGAGGATTGCGGGCTACGCAACTTCAGGGTCGCGGCGGACAAAAAGAACGGCGAAGGAATTTACATCGGGACGGCACCGGAACAGGTCGACGACAATCCGAGGAATGTGGCGGACCAGTCCAACGCTAATCATGTCCACGACAATAACGTGCGCCCGCACGCCGAATGCGTGGACGTCAAAGAAGGCTCCAGAGACAACCTGGTCGAGCGCAATACGTGCCACGATACAAAAGATCCAGAAGGTTCCGGATTTGATTCCCGTGGCACCGGCACGATCTTCGTGAACAATGTTTCGATGAACAATGCCGGCGCGGGAATTCGGCTTGGCGGGGACACCGACGCGGACGGAGGCGGCAGCGTCGTCCGGGGTAACCGGCTGATCGGCAACGCCGGCTACGGGGTGAAGATCCAAGCCAGCGGACCGCAGAAGCTCATCTGCGGCAACACTCTGGAGAACAACCTGAAGGGCCCCAGCAATGCCGACGGCGTGGACCCCACATCTCCCTGCCCGGTGTAACCGCAAGGCTGGTGATCAGCCACAAACCAGCTGCCAGGCGATCAGATCGTGCAGCTCACGGGCCTGTTCCTCGCCCCGGCAACCGAGCTGGTACATCAAATCTTGCACCAGGATCCCGACGGTCGTCGAGGAGGCCACCGAATCCTCCACCGATGCCAGGTAGCACACGCTGATCACCCGGTCGAAGGGCACCGAGGTCAGGGCCAGGCGATCCTCACAGGACGTCGTCTCCACCATCATGAGGCGCCGATTGGTCACCGCGACCAACCGGACGCCTTTGTCACAACCGCGGTACAGCCCATCGAGCTGCTCCCCGTCGAACAGGCTGTCGTAGATCACCGCGAGATCGGTTCGATCATCAACGAGGGGTGTTTGCGGAACCGGGCAGGTGATGTCTGAGGCGGACGGACTCATCGGTACTCGGGCCACAGTTGGGCCTCCTACTCTCGCCCCTGATGGTTGTCCCCCGACAGCAGCGGGATACCCAGCGGAAATGAACAACAAACGGACGCGGCGGGGCCGTCCGAGATCCGCCTCGGACGCCGGGCACCAGGGTGAGGCACGTAAGAGAACGGCATACCCCGGCCAGAGGCGGGTATTAACGGTCATGAAAAAGCCGC
Source organism: Pseudonocardia sp. (assembly GCA_036402515.1). Classification (GTDB taxonomy): domain Bacteria; phylum Actinomycetota; class Actinomycetes; order Mycobacteriales; family Pseudonocardiaceae; genus Pseudonocardia. Next base: position 20,917 of record DASWST010000165.1, on the reverse strand, counting down.
CGAGCGTGTGCATTTCGGCCGAGACGTTAATCGCCGGTACTGATCAACGGGGGGTGTTATGGAGCGCCCTGACCGCACGCAGAATGACCGCGATGATCGCCGCGGACGCCGAGGCCGGGCTGCTGCCCTGCACCGAGGCGATGGAACTGATCGACCGGGTGTGGACGCGCGCGGCGCGTAGCTGAGGTTCGCCCCCCGGCCGCCGATGCCGGCGGCCCCGGTGATCAGCCCTTCGGCACGGGGCGGCGGGGCACCACCAGGACCGGGCACGGCGCGTGCCGGACCGCGCTGACCGCGACAAGTCCCAGCTCGCGGGACGGCCCGACCCGGCTGCCGCCGATCACCAGCAGGTCCGCGTCGAGCTCCTCGTCGACCAGTTCGTGCGGGTTCGCGCGCTCGAGCCGAGCTGACGCCCGCGTCCGGTGATCCAGTTGGCCCAGCAAGCGCAGGCACTCCTCCAGCACCGTGCGCCCCCGGTCTACCGCGGCATCCAGGCCGACGCTGCGCTCACCGAACGAGATGGGCACGCAGTGCACCAGCGCCAGCTCGGCGGGCAGCGCCTCGGCGCACGCGGCCGCGTCCAGCAGCACGGTCTGATCGCCGGGCACGTCCTGGACCGCCGCCACCACCCGGGGCGGACCCGATTCACGCCGGGACGGACGATTAATCAGCACGGTGCCACCGGCCGCCGTCGTGGTGCACACGTCGGACATCACCCGCGCCCATTCGCCGGCCCCGCCAGGGCACGACTGGGCCGCCGGGCTGGGCAGCGTGGGACGCCGGGATATGCCGAGTCTGGCCTGGTCACACCACGCGGACGCCCACCGGGGCAACGCGGATTCCGGCCGCTCACACACCAGGAGAGGGGCGCGGACGGCCGACCCGTTGGGCGGCGGCGCGAACGCGATACCCCCGGATCTCATGCTCCTCACCCACTTCACGTCCGATCAGGCGTTGAGCCTCCTCCGGGGATCCCGATCGGACAAGTACCAGGTGGGTGGTCGTTCAGCCAGGCAACTGTCGACGAAGCGAGGTCTGGCCGGTCGACCACCGCCGCAGCAGGCGCGACTCGAGGTGCTCGGCCAGGAGCACGCTGGCCCGGATCCCGAACACCACATCGGCGGCCAGCTCGGGCTCCACCGCGAGCAGCGGGGCCAGCACGCCGCGCCGAACCACCTGTTCGTGTACCGCGTCCGCCTCCACGTGCTCGGCGTAGAAATCGATGGCGTCGGGACCGAGGCCAAGGCGGCGCATCGCCCGCACCAGTCGGTCCGACCCGGGCGAGGAGGTGAGCTCCACGGTCACGAACTGGCCGATCAGCGCTCCGCGCAGCTGGCGGTGCAACCCGCACATCGACATGAAGTTCACATCGGCGAGCGCCTCGGCGGGTGCCGCGTCTAGGTGCGCACCATAGGTGTCGTCCACGTCCAGCGCGCGGAGCATCCGGGCGAAGAGCTCGGCGTGCATGCGCTCCGGGTCTCCGGCGCCGTACTCGTCGTGCTCCACGGTGACCAGCGCCGCCTTGGCCGCTCCGTGCAGACGAGGGATCACCCACGCCTGCGGGTCGGCCTCCTTCAAGTGGTAGATCGACCGCAGCGCCAGGTACTCCCGCAGCTGGCAGAGCGTGCCGTCGCGCATCAGGTGGTGTGACACGCCTCGGCCGTCCACGTCGGCCGGTTCGGTGAGCAACTCGGCGATCTCGGCCTGGACGTCGGTGCCGGGCGGGACGTCCCGGCGCAACGCGGCGAGGAAGGACCGCTCAAGCTCGCGGCGCACCGCGAGCAGCGCGGGTTCCCACTCCAGCTCCTCGGCGACCTCGGCAAACCCTCGGTAATGCAGCTCGTAGAGGCAGTACAGGGCGAGCTGGATGTCGTCGCGGTACGGATCGGCCACCGAGATCGCCGGCCCGATATCCGGGCACGCCCCAGCGCGCACCGCCCCAGCGCGCACCGCTCCAGCGCGCAGTGCGGCGAGCACCGCCGAGGAGACAGGTCCGCGCGGCGCGGGCAGCGGCGGGGCGGCGTGAGCCGATGGCGCTGCGTCGACCGTCGCGGACATCACGCGTCTCCCTCGCGGGACCGACGGGCACGGTCGCGGTGGCTGGTGTCGCAGAATGGGAAGCGCCGACTGCGCCGACAGGTGCACAGCGCGGTGACCGGCCGCTCCGATCGGACCACCGCCCCGTCCCCGACGGTGATCTCCACCGGGCCGCGCACCAGCACCGGCCCCTCGCCGGTGATGTCCACCCGGGTGTAGCGCCGCTCAACCACGGTTGGCCTGCACGACCACGATCTCTTCCTCGCGCTGCCCCGGAGCGATCAGCCCGCGAGCCTCGAGCAGGGCGGCCCGCGCGGACATCACCGGACCGAACGGCAGCACGGCCCGGTCCACCACCTTGGCCGCCAGCCCAGCCTTGGCCAGCCGGGACAGGGTGACATCCTCGCCGCACACCTCGGACTGCACCAGCAGCAAGGTGCCGTCCTCGGCCAGGACATCGGACACCCCGGCACAGATCCGGTCCAGCATCAGGCGGCCATCCTGGCCGGCGTCCCAGCAGCGCCCGATCCGGTGCCGGGCGGGCGCCGAAGCCCGGGAGGGGACATAGGGCGGGTTGGCCACCACGAGGTCGAAACGTCGGCCGAGAACCGGTCCGAATAGGTCTCCGCGCAGCACGGTGACCGGTGCACCATGTAGCCGGCAGTTCAACCAGGTTGCCATCGTGGAGCGCAGGGACAAATCGACAGCCGTAATCGAACGGGCGCCGGCTCGGGCCGCACTCAATGCCAGCACACCGGTGCCGGCGCAGACATCCAGCACATCTCGGCCCTCGGCGTGGCCGGTCCGGGCTAACAGGTCGGCCAGCAATGTGGAATCAGTGTCGACCCGGTAGACCCCGGGCGGTCGCAGTAGCAGCACACTCCATTCCTGCCCGTTCCGCCGAGAGCCAAAACTCTCGTCCGTCCGGCCGGACTCGGACCGCCCGGAGTTCGCGTCCGTCCCGACTACTTCGGAATCCGAGCGGGCACTGCGCATTCTGCCGGTGCACCGTCGGAGGCCATTTCCAGCCGGGTGCGACGCCAATCGGGAGTGGACGGCAATACGCCCAGAACACCGCTGGCCCGCAGCACCTGGGGCACGGTGACGGCGAGGAGCGCGGGATCCGGGTCGGTGGCAAACGGGTCGCCCCTGCGCTGCCGACCGCCGAGCAGCAGGTGCGGACCACCGGCCGGCGGGCCCCACTGGCGCGGATCGGCCGGCCCGAAGAGGGTCACCGACGGCGTGCGGTAGGCGAAGGCCAGGTGGGCGATGCCGGTGTCGCCGCTGATCACCAGCCGGGCGGCGGCGACCAGGGCGGCCAGTTCGGGCAGTCCGGTCCGCCCGGCCAGCACGTCCGAGGCCGGTATACCGGCCAGTGCGGCGAGTTGGTCGGCGAGGTCCCGGTCCTGGGCGCCGCCGGTGATCAGCACGCGGTGTCCGTGCTCCCGGTGCGCCGCGACGACGTCCGCGAACCGGGGCAGTGGCCAACGCTTCGCGCCGTACGCCGCACCGGGGTGTACCAGCACGGCGCCCACCTCCGGGGCCGGCGCACTCGGCCGGGCCAGCGCGATGTCCGCCGCGTCGGCCGCCACGCCATGCCACGCCAGCAGGCGGCACCAGCGCTGTCGTTCGGGCAGCGGTGGCACCCAGGCCGGTCCCGGCCAGCCCGGCTGGGCGTGCCCGATCCGCCGGCGCGGGTGCGCCTGGTCCAGCAGCGCCGAGCTGCTCGGCCCCCGGCCGTGCAGGTTCACCGCGACGTCGATGTCCGGAAGACCGGCGGGCAGCGGTTCGTCCAGGCCCGCAACCGCCACCAGCTCGTCCCACCCGCCGATCAGCTCGGCCAGCGGATGCAGCCACCCGGGCAGCGCCAGCAGTCGGCGGTGCCCGGGGAACGCGGCGGACAGGCCGCGCAGGGCGGGCACCGCGACCAGCAGGTCCCCCAAACCGAGCGCGCGCAGCGCGAGCAGGGTCATGCCGCTGCGCTACCCCGGGCAACAAAAGACAAACGCATACGGTAGGTCTCGGCGGCCGTGCTGCTACTCACAGTAGTAGTCGTGACTCTGCGGTTTAGGTCCGCTTCTCAGGGCAATCGTGCTCTGGTGACTCGGACGAACCGACCCGCCGACGACAGCGCGCCGCACGGGGTGCTGTTCGATCGGGACGGCACCCTGGTGGTCGACGTGCCCTACAACGGCGACCCGGCCGCGGTCGTCCCGACGCCCACCGCGCGGGCCGCCGTGGACCTGCTCCGCGACCACGCCATCCCCATCGGCGTGGTCACCAATCAGTCCGGGATCGGTCGCGGCCTGATCAACCGCGACCAGGTGGCCCGGGTGAACGCGCGGGTGGACGAGTTGCTCGGCCCGTTCGATGTGTGGCGGATCTGCCCGCATGCCGAGCGGGACGGCTGCGGTTGTCGCAAGCCGGCGCCGGGGATGATCCGCTCCGCGGCGGCCGAGCTGGGCATCGACCCCGAGTACCTGGTGGTGATCGGGGACATCGGCTCGGACGTGGCGGCGGCGCGCGCGGCCGGCGCCCGGGCGGTGCTGGTACCCACCCAGGCGACCCTGCCCGAGGAGATCGCCTTGGCGCCCGAGGTGGCCCCTGACCTGTTCACCGCGGTGACCCGACTGCTGCCGGTCCGGGCCGGCGCTCCGCTGGGCAGGTCCCGATGATCCGGGTGCTGGTGGCGCGGTTGGACAGCGACGGTGACGTGCTGCTGGCCGGGCCCGCCGTGCGCGCTGTCGCCGCCGGCTGTGACGAGTTGACCATGCTGGTGGGACCGGGCGGGCGGGCGGCGGCGGAACTGCTGCCCGGGGTGGACCGGATCCTCACCTGGGACTGCCCGTGGATCGCCAACCCGGCGCCGCCGGTCGACCCGGCCGACATACGCGAGCTGGTGGACCGGCTGGCCGGGTTCGAGCTGGCCGGCGCGGTGGCGCTGACCTCGTTCCACCAGTCCCCGCTGCCGCTGGCGCTGCTGCTGCGGCTGGCCGGGGTGCCCCGGGTGGCCGGCGCATCGGCGGACTACCCGGGTGCGCTGCTGGACGTGCGGGTGCGCCCGGGCGCCGATCTGGTGGAGGACCTGCCGGAGCCGGAACGGGCGCTGGCCATCGCGGCGGCCGCCGGGTTCCGCCTGCCGCCCGGTGACGCGGGCCTTCTCGCGGTGCGGCCAACTCCGGACGTCTCCGCGTTGACCGGCCCCGGTCGCTACCTGGTGCTGCATCCCGGCGCGCGGGTCCCGGCCCGGCGCTGGCCGGCCGCCCGCTGCCGGGATGCGGTCCGCGCGTTGGCCGCCGCCGGGCACCGGGTGCTGGTCACCGGGGCATCCTCGGAGGTGGCGCTGACCCGTGAGGTGGCCGGGTCGGCGGGCGCCGACCTGGGTGGCCGCACCGGATTTGCCGAGCTGGCCGGGGTGCTCGCCGGCGCGGATGCGGTCGTGGTGGGCAACACCGGGCCGGCGCACCTGGCGGCGGCGGTGGGCACCCCGGTGGTGTCGCTGTTCGCCCCGGTGGTGCCGGCGGTGCGTTGGGCGCCGTACCGGGTGCCGCACGTGCTGCTCGGCGACCAGGGCGCGGCGTGCCGGGACAGCCGGGCCAGACAGTGCCCGGTGCCCGGCCATCCCTGCCTCAACCGGGTCACCCCGACCGACGTGGTGAACGCGGTGACCGCCCTGCTCGACACGGAGGTGGCGGCATGAACGTGCTGGTCTGGCACGTGCACGGCTCGTGGACGACGTCGTTCGTGCAGGGCGGCCACGACTACCTGATCCCGACGGTGCGGGACCGTGGTCCGTGGGGCGTCGGGCGGCCGGCCGCGTGGGACTGGCCGGCCGGCGCGGTGGAAACATCGCCGGAGCGGCTGGCCGAGGCGGACATCGACATCGTGGTGCTGCAGCGCCCCGAAGAGCTCGAGCTGGTTGAACACTGGTGCGGCCGGCGCCCTGGCCAGGACGTGGCGGCGGTCTACGTCGAGCACAACACGCCACGGGGGCCGGCCGCGATCAGTCGGCATCCGCTGGCCGACCGGGACGACATCCCGATCGTGCACGTCACCGACTTCAACCAGCTGATGTGGGACAACGGCCGGGCGCCCACCCTGGTCGTGCCGCACGGGATCGTGGACCCGGGCGAGCGGTACACCGGCGAGCTGGACCGGGCTGCGGTGGTGATCAACGAACCGGTCCGCCGCTGGCGGGTGACCGGGACCGACCTGTTGCCCGGGTTCAGTACGGCCGCCGGCATCGACGTGTTCGGGATGGGCCTGGGCGGGCTGGTCGAGCGGCTGGCGGAAACCCCGGATCCCCCAGCCGAGGGCGCGGTACGGGCTATTGACGACCTGCCGCAGCGCCGATTGCACGACGAGATGACCAGGCGCCGGCTGTACCTGCACCCGATGCGCTGGACCTCGCTGGGGCTGTCCCTGCTGGAGGCCATGCAACTGGGCATGCCGGTGGTGGCGCTGGCCTGCACCGAGGCGTCGGTCGCGGTGCCGCCGGAGGCGGGTGTGGTGTCCACCAGCGTGGCCCGGCTGCACCGCGCGGTCGCCGAGTTGGTGGCCGACCCGGACCGGGCTAGCGAGATGGGCCGCGCCGCGCGCAAGGCGGCCCTGGCCGAGTACGGCCTGCCGGCGTTTCTTCGGCGATGGGACGACGTGCTGGGGCGGCTGCGCTGATGCGCGATTTCAACGAGAAAGGGGAGCTGACGCGATGAGAGTCGTGATGGTGTCCGAGCACGCCAGCCCGCTGGCGCCGTTGGGCGGCACGGATGCGGGCGGGCAGAACGTGCACGTGGCCGAGCTGTCCTCGGCGCTGGCCAGGGCCGGGCACGAGGTTGTGGTGCATACCCGACGCACCGACCCCTACCAGCCGGACCAGGTACCGCTGCGTCCCGGCGTCACCGTGCAACACGACCCGGCCGGCCCACCGGCGCCGCTGCCCAAGGACGAGCTCTTCGAGCACATGCAGGAGTTCGGCGAGAACCTGGCGCGGTCCTGGTGCGCGGACCCACCCGACGTGGTGCACGCGCACTTCTGGATGTCCGGGCTGGCTGCCCTGCATGCCACCCAGGAGCTCCCACACATCCCCGTGGTGCAGACCTTCCATGCCCTCGGGGTGGTCAAGCGCCGCCACCAGGGCACCCAGGACACCAGTCCGGAGCCACGCATCGAGCTGGAGCGGGACATTGCCAGGCGGGCCGACCGGGTCGTCGCCACCTGCAGCGACGAGCTCTTCGAGCTGGTCCGCCAGGGGGTACCGCGCCGGCGCATCTCGGTGGTGCCCAGCGGAGTGGACACCGAAGCGCTGCGTCCGGACGTGCCGCCCGAAGCGCGCGGCGCCCGCTACCGGCTGGTGGTGCTGGGCCGGCTGGTCCCGCGCAAGGGCACCGATGACGTGATCCGCGCACTGGTCAGCCTGCCGGACACCGAGCTGGTGATCGCCGGCGGGCCCGCCGCCGAGCTGCTGCACACCGACCCGGACGCCCGGCGGCTGCTCGAGCTGGCCGGTGAGCTGGGCGTGGCCGATCGGGTCCGGCTGGTCGGCGGTATTCCCCGCGACGCCGTCGCTCCCCTGCTGACCAGCGCCGACGCCGTGGTCTGCGTGCCCTGGTACGAACCGTTCGGCATCGTGCCGCTGGAAGCGATGGCCTGCGGGGTGCCGGTGGTGGCCAGCGCGGTCGGCGGCCTCACCGACACCGTGGTGGACGGCATGAGCGGGCTGCACGTCCCGGCCCGGGAGCCCGGCCCGCTCACCGAGGCGCTCGCCGAGCTGCTCGCCGACGCCGAGTTGCGCACCGCGCTGGGCGCCGCCGGGCGGGCGAGAGCGGTAGCCCGGTACTGCTGGCCCAGGGTCGCCGCCGACACCATGCGGGTGTACCAGCGGCTGCGCGGCGGCCGCCGGTCCGAGTCCGCCCGGGTCAGCTCGGCGGGAGGTGCCCGGTGAGCCCGCGCGCGCTGTCCGGTCACCTCGACGAGCTGGCCGCCATCCTGCCCGAGCTCCGCGCGGCCTGTGCCCGGCTGGACCGCTGGGGCGCCGAGCTGGCCGCCCGGCTCACCTCCGGCCAGCGGCTGCTGGTCGCGGGCAACGGCGGCAGCGCCGCGGAAGCGCAGCACCTGACCGCGGAGCTGGTCGGCCGGTTCGACCGGGACCGCATCGCGCTGTCCGCCATCGCGCTGCACGGGGACAGCTCCAGCGTGACCGCGATCAGCAACGACTACGGCTACGACCAGGTCTTCGCCCGCCAGGTACATGCGCACGGGCGCCCCGGCGACGTCCTGCTGCTGCTGTCCACCAGCGGCGCCAGCGCCAACCTGCTCACCGCCGCCCACGCCGCCGCCAGCACCGGCATCACCACTTGGGCAATGACCGGCCCGGCCCCCAACCCGCTGGCCGCCCGGTGCGACGACGTGCTCTGCCTGCCGGGGTCCTCCGCCACCGTGCAGGAGGCGCAGCTGGTCGGGGCGCATCTGCTCTGCCTGGCGGTGGAGGCCGCCCTGCCGGCACACCTGGGCGCGCATCCCCGGATGGCCTCGTGACCGCCGGCCCGCTGGTCGTGGTCGGCGACACGCTCTACGACCTGGACATCTCCGGCACGGTGACCCGGCACTGCCCGGACGCGGCGTCGGCTCCGGTGTTGGACGCCGAGCGGGCGCTGGGCCGCCCTGGCGGAGCCGGCTTGGCGGCGGTGTTGGCCGCCGCCACCGGGGTTCCGGTACGGCTGGTCACCGCGCTGGCCGACGACCGGGAGGGCGAGTGGCTGGCCGACACCCTGGGCGAGCGGGTCGAGCTGGTGGCCGGCCCGGTGCTGGGCGCGACCTGCCTGAAGGTCCGGCTGCTGGACCGCGGTCGGCCGTTGGTGCGGGTGGACCACGGCCAGGGCACCGCCTGCCCGGCCACCCCGGACATGCTGGAGGCCCTGGAGGACGCCGGGGCGGTACTGGTGGCCGACTACGGACGGGGCATCAGCGCCGACCCCGAACTGGCCAAGGCGCTGGCCGGGCTGTGTGACCGGGTCCCGGTGGTCTGGGACCCGCACCCGCGCGGCGCGACGCCGGTACCCGGCTGCGCCATGGTCACCCCCAACCTCGCCGAGGCCCGCCGCGCACTGCGGCCGACCGCGCTCGCGGACCAGCCGGGCCCGGCGGCGCTGGATGCCGCCCGGCTGCTGCCGGAACGGTGGTACGCCCGGGCGGCGGCGGTCACGGCGGGCGCGCTCGGCGCCGCTGTCGCCGTCGCCGGAACCGCGGAACGGGTGGATGCCCAGCTGATCCCGGCGGCACCCGCGCCCGAGCGGGCCGACCCGTGCGGCGCCGGTGACTGCTTTGCCGCCGCACTGGCGGTAGCGCTGCTCAGCGATGCCGACCCGGTCGCGGGAGTGCGCGCGGCGGTGGCCACGGCCAGCGAGTTCGTCCAGGCCGGCGGCGCCGCCGCGGTGCGCCTCGGCGCTGCTCCCCCACGACTTCCACGACGCGCACAGGAAGGACACCATGAGCCTGTTTACTGACTCCACGACCGACCCCGGGACCGACCCCGGCCCCGGCTTCTCGGCCGACTCGTCCCTCGCCGCGCTGTCCGGCAGCACGCTGGGCACGGTGTTGGTCACCGGCGCCGCGTCCGGGCTGGGCCGTGCCATCGCGGCGGCCATCGGCACCGCCGGAGGCCGCCCGCTGTCCCTGGACCGGGTGGCTCCGGAGCAGCCCGCCGGGCCGGACGACCCGATCATCTGCGACCTGGCCGACACCCGGGCCACCGAAGCCGCGGTGGCTCGGGCCGCCGAGGCCGCCGGCGGACTGGACGCTGTGGTGACCGCCGCCGGGACCGATGCCTGCGGCGACCTCGGCGACGTACCGGGGGCGGACTGGGACCGCACCGTCCTGGTCAACCTGCTGGGCACCGCCGCGGTGGTCCGGGCGGCGCTGCCCGCGCTGCGCGCGTCCCGGGGCCGGGTGGTGACCGTGGCCTCCACCCTGGGGCTGCGCGCGCTGCCCGCCGCGACCGCCTACTGCGCCAGCAAGTTCGGCGTGATCGGGTTCAGCCGGGCGTTGGCCGCCGAGCTGGCCGGCCAGGTCGGGGTGACCACGCTGATCCCCGGAGGCATGCGCACCGCGTTCTTCGACGGGCGTCCCGACCAGTTCAAGCCCGCGGCGGATGCCCAGCTCAACGACCCAGCCGAGGTGGCCGCGGCGGTGCTGTTCGCGCTCACCCGACCAGCCGGGGTGGAGTTGCGCGAGCTGGTGGTCTGCCCGTCGACCGAGCCGTCGTGGCCGTGAGCGGCGCGGCGAGCGGGGCCCCGGACCTGGGCACGGTTCCGGCGTTGATCGCCGAGCGGGCGCCCCGGGTGCTGGTGGTCGGGGACGCCATCCTGGACACCTGGCTCAGCGGGGTGGCCCAGCGGGTGAGCCGGGAGGCGCCGGTCCCGGTGGTGGACGTGACCGCGCGGCGCCCGCTGCCCGGCGGCGCGGCCAACACGGCGGCCAACCTCGCCGCGCTGGGCGCCGCGACCCGGCTGGTCGGCGTGGTCGGCGACGATTCCGAGGGCGCCGAGCTGCGCCGTGAGCTGGACCGATCCGGGGTGGACACGGCCGAGCTGCTGATCGGGTCGGGCTGGGCCACGGTGACCAAGCAACGGGTGTGCAGCGGGGACACCGTGCTGGCCCGCTGGGACCGCTCCGGGCCGGGGCGCATGTCGGACCGGGACGCCTCGTCTCTGGCGGCCGCGGTGGAGCGCGCGCTGCCCGCCGCGGACGCGGTGCTGGTCTGCGACTACGGCGCCGGCGGCGTGCCGGACGAGGTGGTCGAGCTGCTGCGCCGGTGTCGCGACCGGATCGGGCTGCTGGTGGTGGACGCACATCGGCCGACGCGTTGGGCGCCGGCCCGGCCCGACGTGGTCACCCCGAACGCGGCGGAAGCCGCCGGCGTTCTCGAGCAGCCGCTGCCGGCCGACCGGGTGGCGTTCCTGGTCGGCGAGCGTTCCCGGCTGGTCGAGCGCTGCGCCGCCGCCTCGGTGGTGGTGACCCTGGACCGGGACGGCGCGGTGCTGGTCCCGGCGGACCCGGCGGTGGACGTCCGGCACGTATCGACGGTGCCGGCGCCGGAGAGCCGGGCCTGCGGCGCGGGTGACGTGTTCGCCGCGACGCTCACCGCCGCGCTGGCCTGCCGGGTCGAGCTGGGCGTGGCGCTGCGGCTGGCCCAGGCGGCGGCCGAGAGCGCGATCGCTTCCGCCACCGAGGAAGCCGGCACAGCACGCGGAGACACGGCACGCGGAGACACTGCACGGGGAGACACAGCACGGGTCGGCACAGCGCGGGTCGGCACAGTGCGGGTCGATGCGGAGGCATTGGCCGCCCGGCTGGCACCCCGCCGACCCGCCCCGCTGAGCGCCTCGGAGCTGGTGGACGCGGTCGCCGAGCACCGCGCCGAGGGCCGGCGGATCGTGTTCACCAACGGCTGCTTCGACGTGCTGCACCGAGGGCATGTGGCCTACCTGGAGCAGGCCCGGCAACTGGGCGACGTGTTGGTGGTGGCGTTGAACAGCGACGCCAGCGTGGCCCGGTTGAAGGGGCCGGACCGACCGGTGAACCCGGCGGCCGACCGGGCCTCCGTGCTCTCCGCGCTGCGCTGCGTGGACCACGTGGTGGTGTTCGAGGAGGACACCCCGATCAGGCTGCTGGAGCTGGTCCGCCCCGAGGTCTACGCCAAGGGCGGCGACTACACCCCGCAGATGCTGCCGGAGACGCCGGTGGTGCGGCGGCTGGGCGGCGAGGTCCGGGTGCTGGACTACCTCTCGGACCACTCCACCACCGCCATCGTGCGCCGGATCCGGGATCGGGCAGTCTCATGACCCCGCCCGAGACGACAGGCCCGGAAACGGCCACACCGGAAACCGAGGTGCGCGGAACGGCCGCGCCGGAGCTGGAGGTGCTGGTACCGACCCGGAACCGGCCGGTGGAGCTGGCCACCACACTGGCCGGGCTGGCCGCGCAGCTGGCCGTCGAATTCGGCGTGCTGCTGTCCGACCAGTCCGACGGCCAGGCCGGGTACCACACGCCCTCGGCCCGCACCCTGATCCGGGTGCTGCGTCTGCAGGGCCGGCCGGTGCACACCGCGCGGCACCTGCCCCGCCGCGGCCTGGCCGAGCACCGCGCGGCGCTGCTGGCCAGGGCGCGCGCCCGGTACGTGCTGTACCTGGACGACGATGTGTGGTTGGAACCCGGCGCGCTGGCCAGGATGCTGGCCGCCATCCGGGAGCTGCGCTGCGGGTTCGTCGGCGCCGCCGTGCAGGGGCTGTCCTACCTGGACGACGTGCGCCCGGCCGAGCTGGCGCCGTTCGAGCGGTGGACCGGCCGACCCGAACCGGAGCAGGTACGCCCGGACACCCCAGCGTGGCGGCGCTGGACGTTGCACAACGCGGCCAATCCCACCCATCTGGCCCAGCAACACCTGCGCGACGAGCGGTGGATCGCCTACAAGGTGGCCTGGGTGGGCGGCTGCGTGCTCTACGACCGGGAGGCGCTGCTGGCCTGCGGCGGCTTCTCCTTCTGGCGGGAGCTGCCGGATGAGCACGTCGGCGAGGACGTGGTCGCCCAGCAGCGGGTGATGGCCCGGTTCGGCGGCGCCGGCATCCTGCCCACCGGGGCCTACCACCAGGAGGCGCCAACCACCGTGCCGGTGCGTGACCACGAGGCGCGCGAGCTGGTGCGCTCGTGGTGAGCGGCCCGCTGGAGGACGTCCGGCGGATCGTGGTGCTGCGGGCCAACGCGCTGGGTGACTATCTGGTGGCCGAGCCGGCGCTGCGGGCGCTGCGGGCGCGCTACCCGGGGGCCCGGATCACCCTGATCGGCTCCCCGTGGCAACCCGGATTCCTCGATCAACGGCCCGGCCCGGTGGACGACGTGTGGGTGCTGCCCCGGGTGGACGGGCTGGCCGGCCAGCCAGCCCAAGCACCGCCCGCCGAGCTGCTCCCGGAGTTCCGCGCGCGGGTCGTCGCGGCGCGACCCGACCTGGCGGTGCAGCTGCACGGCGGGGGCGCCGCCGCGAACCCGCTGGTCCTCTCCTTCGGCGCCAGGGTCACCGTCGGCCTGCGCGCGCCCGGTGCCGCGCCGCTGGACCGCTCGGTGGCCTACCGCTACTACCAGCACGAGGTGGCCCGTTACCTGGAGGTGGTGGGGCTGGTCGGCGCCACGCCCCTGGGTACCGACCCGCACCTGGAGCTGACCGAGGCCGACCATGCCGAGGCCAGGGCGGCGCTCCCACCGGACGACGGCACACCGCTGGTGGCCCTGCACCCGGGCGTCAGCGATCCGCGCCGCCGCTGGCCCACCGCCGGGTTTGCCCAGGTGGCCGAGGCGCTCGTCGACCAGGGAGCGCGGGTGCTACTCACCGGGGCGCCCGCCGACGCCGAGCTCACCGCCGAGATCGCCGGCTCGACCCGTGCTCCGGTGATCGACCTGACCGGGCGGACCGGGTTGGGCGGCCTCGGTGCGGTGTACCGGCGCTGCGCGGTGGTGGTGGGCGTGGACACCGGCCCGCTGCACCTGGCCCGGGCCGTCGGCGTGCCCACGGTCACCGTGTTCTGGTGCGGGAACGCGATCAACGCGGCGCCGGCCGGCCGGGCCCGCGACCGGGTGCTGATGAGCTGGACGCTGCGCTGCCCGGAGTGCGGCGCCCCCTGTCACGGCGACCTGTACCCGCTGCGCGGCCTGGGCGAGGGTTGCCGGCATCCCCGCTCGTTCGTCGCCGAGGTGCACCCGGACGAAGTGATCGACGAAACGCTCGACCTGCTGAAGGACCGGACGGAGGTGCCCGTGTGAGCCGCGCCGAGCTGGTCGACCAGGATCTCGCCCGAGCCGCGGCCGAGCTGCTGCGGCACGACGCCCGGCTCCCCGACCTGGACCTGTGCGTCCGATCCCGCGGCCGGGTGCTGCATCTGACCGGCCACGTTGACTCGGCCGACCAGCTGGCCTCGGTCCGCGAGCTGCTCGGGCGGCTGGCCGGCGTGCTCGCGGTGTGGGACTGGGTACGGGTGGGCGGCAGGCCGCCCGTCGTGCTCGACCTGGGCTGCGGAGCCACCACCCAGTCCCCGGAGAACATCGGCGTGGACCAGCGCCGGACCGACGCGGTGTCGGTACTCGCGGATCTGCGGGGCGGCCTGCCGTTCGCCGACGCCAGCGTGGACCGGATCTTCACCGTCCATCTGCTGGAGCACCTGATGGACTTCCTGCCGCTGGTCGACGAGTGCCACCGGGTGCTCAGGCCGGACGGCATCCTGCACATCCTCTCCCCATGGTGGCAGCACGTGAACGCGGTGGCCGACCCCACCCACCTGCGGCTGTTCGACGTCCAGACGGTGAAGGGCATCTGCCAGCGGGCGGGTGCGGACCCGCGCTGGTACCCGCTGCACGCCGCCCGGGACGAGGCGACCGTGTTCGCCGACCTCACCCCGCTGGCGCCCACCGCGCCGGCACCCGGGGCCACCCGAATGGCCCGCTTCTTCGACTGATTGGTCCGGGTGGGTCGCATCGCTCGTTGGTGCCCCGGCGTCGCATTCAGTCCGGACAAGCCGGGTACAGGACCGGCGGTAAGGCACTGACGAGCGACAAGGACGGAGTTCCATCCATCATGACCTCGACCACGACGCTCATCCGGCAGTTGCGGGCCATCCGGCAGCTGACCCAGACCGAGGCCCAGGTCGCCCGCCTGCGCACCGCACAGGCCCGCACCGAAGCGGTGCGGCGCGAGCTGCTTCAGAACGGCCAGAACGCCGAGCGACGCAGCCGGTTGATCGCCGACCACCTGCGCGAGTTGGGCGGGGTGCCCGACGCGGTGACGCCGGTAATCGGGCGGCTCACCGCGCTGGTGAAGAGCACCGTCGAGCAGGTCGAGCCGTTCGACGAGGCGCTGCTGCAGGATCTGGCGCTGGAGCAACGGCTGCTCGGGCGCGCTCGCTATCTCAAAGCCCTCGCCGAGACGGCCAACAAGCCCGCCGTACGCGCACTGGCCGAGCAGCTGGAGACCGCGCACTCAGCGACCGTGGAGTGGATCAGCACCGTGTTGGCCGAGGAGGCTCTGGGCGGCCCCGCGGCACTCCGGGCCACCCCCCTGCAGCGGGCCGCCGGCGGGGTGACCCAGGTGATCGGGCTGCCGGTGCGGGCCGCCCGGGAGGGTGTCAACCGGGCGATAGACGGCGCACAGGAGATGGGCAGCCTGGTGCGGGGTACGGCGGCCGGCGTGACCGATCGGGCGATGCGGTTCGGCGGCGCCGCCCGCGAGGTCGCTGTCAGCGGCCGGGACGCTTCGCTGCAGCGGGCCGAGGTGGAAGCCCGGCGGGAAAGCGCGGGCGATACCGCCACGGCGTTGCACGAGACACGCCGAGAACTCGGCTCGTTCAGCAGCCGTGAGCTGCCGATCAGCAACTACGACGAGCTCAGCCCGCAGGAGGCCACCCGCCGGACCAAGGAGCTGGACAACATCGAGGACGTGCGCACCATGGTGAACTACGAGGAGGCGCACCGGAACCGCTCCAGCGTGGTCTCCGCCGCGCAGGCCAGGGTCGCCGAGCTGGCCAAACACACCGTCGGCGGCTGACAACCGTCACCGAACCGAGGAGGGAGGCCCCGGGCACCCGCCCGGGGCCTCCCCGCACCCAAGCCCAGCCGTTCCCCAGCAACCCGCTGTACAGGCCTGGCCGAGTACTGCCCCGACCGCCCCTCCCCATTTCCTGTCCGCCCCCACTTCCCTGACCGCCCCTCCCCACTTCGCATACTTGACCTACACCTCGCACAGTGTGTGACCTATGCGAAATGAACCCCAGGTATGCGAAGTCGGGGGGAACGGCGAGCACCTCCAACGGCGAGCACCTCCAACGGCGACTAGCCCCAACGGCGACTAGCCCCAACGGCGAGCACCTCCTACGGCGACTAGCCCCAACGGCGAGCATCCCGGCGGCGAGCATCCCGGTCGGCGTATCCCCGCTAGGCCACCACGCGCAGGGTGTTCAGCTCGGGGTCGGCGGGATCAGGCAGCACCATGCCCGCCGCCAACCCGGTGCGCGGATAGTCCAGCACGGCCTGGCCGATCCGCTCCCCGGGCAGCAGCACCGGGATGCCCGGCGGATACGGGGTGACCTGCTCGGCGCAGATCCGCCCGACCGCCTCCTTCGCCGGCACATCCTCGGTCTGGGCAAAAAACGCGTCCCTGGGGATCATCGCGTTGTCCAGCTCCACCTCGCCGGCCGAGGGCAGCTCGATGGGCCGAGGCCTGGGCAGGCCCTCGGCCGCGTGGGTGAGCTCGGTCGAGCACCGGGGCCGGTTCGTGAGCCACCGCGACTCCCTCCCTCAAGTTCGGCCGATCCGGGCCTTTCTCCCGTTACCCGGCAGTGGGATGTTTAGCCGTGGGCGGCGTGGCTACCCACCGATTGAGGTATGCCCGCGATCGCACCTCCGGACGGCGCTGTTGGGAGGCACCGTGACAGAGCTCGCTCCGCAGCCGGTCAGCACCCGCGCCTATCCGGTGCGTCCCACGGTCAAAGGCACCTCGCTGTTGCGTTTCCTGCACACCACGGACCCGAAGGACATCGGGGTCCTGTATTTGGTGACCTCGTTCGGGTTTTTCATGGCCGGCGGGGCGATGGCGATGTTGATGCGGGCCGAGCTGGCTCGCCCGGGCCTGCAGTTCCTCTCCCCGGAGCAGTACAACCAGCTGTTCACCATGCACGGCACGATCATGTTGCTGCTGTATGCGACGCCGATCCTGTTCGGCTTCGCCAACTACATCTTGCCGCTGCAGATCGGCTCGCCAGATGTGGCGTTCCCCCGGTTGAACGCGATGTCGTATTGGTTGTTCCTGTTCGGCGGGCTGACCGTGATGGCCGGGTTCCTCACCCCGGGCGGCGCGGCCGACTTCGGGTGGACGGCCTACCACCCGCTGGCCAGCACGGCCCACTCTCCCGGCGTGGGCGGCGACCTGTGGGTGATGGGCTTGGCGGTGGCCGGCCTGGGCACCATCCTGGGCGGCGTCAACATGCTGACCACGGTGATCTGCCTGCGCGCGCCCGGCATGACCATGTTCCGGATGCCTATCTTCACCTGGAACATATTCATCACCACCATTCTGATTCTGATCGCGTTCCCGATCTTGACGGCGGGATTGATGGGCATGGAGGTGGACCGGCACCTCGGGGGCCACGTGTTCGACGAGGCCAACGGCGGCGCGATCCTGTGGCAGCACCTGTTCTGGTTCTTCGGCCACCCGGAGGTCTACATCGTGGCGCTGCCGTTCTTCGGCATCGTCAGCGAGGTCTTCCCGGTGTTCTCCCGCAAGCCGCTGTTCGGCTACAAGGCTCTGGTGTACGCGACGATCGCGATCGCCGCGCTCTCGGCGGCGGTGTGGGCCCACCACATGTTTGCCACCGGTGCGGTGCTACTGGCGTTTTTCTCGTTCACCACGTTCTTGATCGCGATCCCGACCGGCATCAAGTTCTTCAACTGGATCGGCACCATGTGGAAGGGCCAGCTGACCTTCGAGACGCCGATGCTGTTCGCGGTCGGCTTCCTGGTCACCTTCCTGTTCGGCGGGCTGACCGGCATCCTGCTGGCTTCCCCGCCGGTGGATTTCCACGTGTCCGATACGTATTTCGTGGTCGCCCATTTCCACTATGTGCTGTTCGGCACCATCGTTTTCGCCACGTACTCGGGCATCTATTTCTGGTTCCCCAAGATGACCGGCCGGATGATGGACGAGACGCTGGGCAAGGTGCACTTCTGGCTGACCTTCTTCGGGTTCCACCTCACGTTCCTGGTGCAGCACTGGGTGGGGAACGAGGGCATGCCGCGCCGCTACGCCGACTATCTGCCCACCGATGGGTTCACCGCGCTGAACACGGTCTCCTCGATCGGCGCGTTCGTGTTGGGTGCTTCCACCCTGCCGTTCATCTGGAATGTGTTCCGCAGCTACCGGTATGGCCAGGTGGTCACCGTGGACGACCCGTGGGGGCACGGCAACTCCCTGGAGTGGGCCACCAGCTGCCCGCCCCCTCGGCACAACTTCCTCGAGCTGCCCCGGATCCGTTCCGAGCGCCCGGCCTTCGAGCTGCACTACCCGCACCTGGTCGAGCGGTTCCGGGCCGAGTCGCACACCCGGCGGCACCCCACCCCCTCTGAGGTGGCCAGCAAGCAGGTCGGGCAGGAGCACCACCCGAGCGACGATCCCAAGTCCCGGTGACCGCCCGAGCCGACACGTTCAGGGCCGCAGCGCGTTCACGATCTTGTCGGTGGTCTCCGGATCCGCGTGGTTCTGCGCCAGGACCTGCCTGAGCTTGGCCATGCTCCGGTCTTCCTTCGGGTAGGGCTTGTTGTCGGCGATGATCTGCGCCCAGTGCTCCGCGTCGGGCACCCCGTTGGCGCGCAGCGTGGCGGCGATGTCCTGCTGCGACGATTCGTTGACCGAGGTCCGCTGCGCCTCGCCGGCGGGGCCTGGCGCGGCGCTCGGCGGCAGCGACACACCAGGTTGGTTCGAGCCGCCCCGCCCGCTGCCTTCCCCGCAGCTGACCAGGGTGAGGGCAGTCAGCACCGCGATGGCACCGGCGGCGGCCCTTCTCGGGTTCATCTGGTCGACCTCCCTTTCGCGCTGACCCTCGGCTACCCGCTCTCGACGCGATCACGCCTTGCTACCGGGTGAGATCACCCGCCCGGTCAGCCGCGGCGCCGGCGGGGAAACCGAGGGATTATCAAGGCACGGGGTGTGCGCGGCACGCGCCGACGACGAGGAGGCTCACCGATGCCGGAAGGGCCGTTCGGGCCGGGCTTCAACCCGCTCGAAGAACTGGTCAAGTCCCTGGTCGACGGGTTGGAGCAAACCCTCGGCGGCGGCCAGAGCAGCCGTGAGCCGGGCGAGGCCGGGGCCGCCTCGAGGCCCACCCCGACGCTCAACCGGTACGGGCGCGATCTCACCGCCGACGCCAAGGCGGGTCGGCTGGACCCGGTGGTTGGCCGGGACGACGAGGTCGCCCAGGTGCTGGAGGTGCTCTGCCGGCGCAGCAAGAACAACCCAGTGCTGATCGGCGACCCGGGAGTCGGCAAGACCGCGATCGTGGAAGGCATCGCGTCGCGGGTAGTGGCCGGCGACGTCCCCGAGGCGCTGCGCGGGCGGCGCATCGTGGCGCTGGATCTGGCCGGCATGGTCGGCGGCACCAAGTACCGAGGCGAGTTCGAACAGCGGCTCACCGAGGTGATCGACGAGGTGCTCGCGGCCAACCGGAGCGTGGTGCTGTTCCTGGACGAGCTGCACACGGTGATCGGCGCGGGGTCCGCCGAGGGCGCCCCGATGGACGCGGCAAGCATGCTCAAGCCCGCGCTCGCCCGGGGTGGCCTGCAGGTGATCGGCGCGACGACGGTGGACGAGTACCGCCGGCACATCGAGCGGGACGCCGCGCTGGAGCGGCGGTTCCAACCCATCGTGGTGGACGAGCCGTCGGTGGCCGACACCGTGGCGATCCTGCGCGGCTTGCGGGAACGGTACGAGACACACCACCGGGTGCGGATCACCGACGCCGCCACCGAGGCGGCCGCCCGGCTCTCCGAGCGCTACCTCACCGACCGGTTCCTGCCGGACAAGGCGATCGACCTGATGGACCGGGCAAGCGCGCGGGTCCGGATGCGGGCGGCCGCCCCGGAGGACTCCGCCGCCATCACCGCGCTGGAGCAGCGGGTCGAGCAGCTGCGGCGGGCCAAGGACGTCGCGGTGGACGCGGAGAACTACGAACGCGCCCAGGCGCTGACCGTCGAGCTGGACGCGGCCGCCGCCGACCTGGCCGCCGCGAAGGACGCGACCAAGGCCGACTCGGCGCGACTGCCCGAGGTGAGCGCCGCCGACGTCGCCGAAGTGGTGTCCCGGGGCACCGGAATCCCGGTCAGCCAGCTGACCGAGCTGGACCGGGACCGGCTGCTGAACCTGGAGCGGCAGCTGCGCACCCGGGTGATCGGGCAGGACGAGGCGGTGGAAGGTGTGGCCGACGCGGTGCGAGCCGGCCGCGCCGGACTCACCCACCCGAACCGGCCGATCGGGTCCTTCCTGTTCCTGGGCCCGACCGGGGTCGGCAAGACCGAGCTGGCCAGGGCGCTGGCCGAGTCGCTGTTCGGCGGCTCGGAGCGGCTGGTGCGCCTGGACATGACCGAGTTCTCCGAGGCGCACACGGTGTCCCGGCTGGTCGGCGCCCCGCCGGGGTACATCGGCCACAACGAGCCGGGCCAGCTCACCGACGCGGTCCGCCGCACCCCCTACACCGTTGTCCTGCTGGACGAGGTGGAGAAGGCGCATCCGGACGTGGTCAACGTGCTGCTCCAGGTGCTCGAGGACGGCCGGCTGTCCGATTCCCGGGGCCGCACGGTGAACTTCAGCAACACCGTGGTGATCATGACGAGCAACCTGGGCGCGGACGCCATGCTGGCCGCGACCGCCGCCGGCCGGTCCATCGAGGAGATCCGCGAGCCGATCATGGCGGTGGCCCGGGGGCACTTCCGGCCGGAGTTCCTCAACCGGGTCGACGACGTGGTGCTGTTCAAGGGGCTGGGCAGGGAGCAGCTGCGGGCCATCACCGAGCTTCTCCTGGCCCAGACCCGGGAACGCCTGAACGCCCAGCGGATCGAGCTGCGGCTGGACTCGGCCGCCGTGGACTGGCTGGCCGATCGGGGCTACCAGCCGGAGTTCGGCGCACGCCCGATGCGCCGGACCATCGGCCGCGAGCTGGAGCGGCGGCTGTCCCGGATGTTGATCGCCGGCGATCTGGTGGTGGGTCAGCGGGTGGACGCCACCGTGGTCGACGATCGGCTGGAGCTGACCATAGGCCCCGGCTGATCCCCAGGGTCGTGAGTGGCGATGGTCGCTATA
>DASWST010000164.1:0-20988 GCA_036402515.1 Pseudonocardia sp. | reverse complement strand
GTCGTCAGCACCTCGTCGACGTCCCTCGCCAGGGCGTCGAGGTCGACCGTGTTGAACGCCGCTGCATAGTCGAAGTCCTCGCCCATGGGGTTGGCCACGGCGGGGTGCTTCCGGAGGATCGCCAGGTTGAGCTGGTTCGGCCACCAGTCACGGTTGCTCCCGCCCTCGGTCGGGTGCGGGCGGCGCCCGGTCGCGACCGGGCACCGGGCTTCCTGCTCCTCGTTCATCTCTCCAACAACGGCGTCAGGCCTGTCAGACACGGGAATCCTTCCGGGATCAGGGGTGTGCTCAGGAACTGCGTGTGGTGGAACAGCCGGGGCACAGGCCCCAGTAGATGACCTCGGCCTCGTCGATCGCGAACCCGTGGTCGTCGGACGCGGTCAAGCAGGGCGTGGTGCCGACAGCGCAGTCGACATCGGCGATCGCACCGCACGACCGGCACACGAGGTGGTGGTGGTTGTCCCCGACCCGCGACTCGTAGCGTGCCACGGAGCCCGTCGGCTCGATGCGCCGCACCAGACCCGCCGCAGTCAGCGCGTGCAGCACGTCATAGACGGCCTGGCGGGACACCTCAGCGAGATCCTCGCGCACCACACGGATGATCGAGTCCGTGTCTGCGTGCGGATGGTCGTGCACCGCGGACAGCACCGCTACCCGAGGACGTGTCACACGCAGGGCGACCCCGCGCAACATGCGCTCGAAGTCCGAGGTGGTTGGCACGCCCCGAAGTGTGGCCTGTTTTCTGGAATCAATCAAGTTTCGAGTCCAGGAACGGCCGACTTGCCCATATCGCAGGTAGTCATCGTGCCGCGGCGGGTTCGAGGAGCAGGATCCGGTCCCTACTTCCTTCGATTCAGACCTGCGCCATGCCGCCGTCGACAGCGAGGTCGATGCCGGCCACGAAGCTGCTCTCGTCGGAGGCCAAGAAGTAGGCGGCGGCCGCGACTTCCTCGGGTTGTCCCATTCGGGCGAGCGGAATGACCGAGGCGAAGGCGGCCCGGATGGCATCGGCGCCCTCCTTGGTGTCCGCCTGGCCGTCCATGATCGGGGTATCGATCGGCCCCGGGCTCAGGGAGTTGATCCGGATGCCGCGGTCCTTGAACTCCTGGGTCCAGGTACGGGCGTAGGAGCGCACCGCTGCCTTGGTCGCGCTGTAGGTGCTGTAGCCGTTGATGCCCTTGTAGCCGGCGATGGAGCCGACCAGGACGATCGACCCTCCGTCGCGCATGAGGGGTAGCGCCTTCTGCGCGGTGAACAGCGCTGCCCTGGCGTTCAGGTCGAAGGTCTTGTCGAAGTTTTTCTCGGTGATCTTCCCGAACTCTTCCGGCTCGACGCGCCCGGAATTGGCGACCAGTATGTCCAGCTTCCCCTTCTCCCGCAGCACCGTGTCGAAGAGGCGGTCGAGGTCGGCGGTGCTGGTGGCGTCACCCTGGACGGTTGTCACATTGTCGCCGAGCAGAGCTTTCACCTTGTCCAGCTCGGATTGGCGCCGGCCGGTGATGAAGACGTAGGCGCCTTCCTTGACGAACCGCTGCGCGGTGGCCAGGCCGATCCCGCTGCTTCCGCCGGTGACGACGGCAACTTTTCCGTTCAATCCAGACATGTCTAACCCTCCGAGTCCCGCTTCGGTCAGATGACCTGATCGCAGGTTGCGCCCGGGGACATCGGGGCGACATCGCATGGCTGTGCGATTCCTAGTGCCGGGCTCTAGTGGGCACTTGTTGTCCACGTCCGGGCACTAGTTGTCGAGGGCCGGCGCCTCGATGTGCGCGTCCACCAGGCGGGCGAGCTCGACGCGGGAATTGACGCCCAGCTTGGTGAAGGCGTGGCGGAGGTGGCTGTTGACCGTGTGCGGAGAGACGAACAGCCGCATGGCCGTCTCGCGGTTCGTGAGCCCCTGGGCGATGAGGCGAACCACGGCCAGCTCGGAGTCGGTAAGTGCGGTCCACCCGGCGTTCGGACGCGTGCTGGTCACCAGCCGGCGGCGGACACCGCCGGCCCGCAGGCGCCGTCGCACCCGTCCCGCATCCCAGGTTGCGCCTGCCTCGGTGTACCGGACCAGCGCGCGGGTGAGCGTGTCCACGCCAGCCGCCGGCGCGCTCGTCCGCAGTTGCGCGACCCCCAGGTCCTCGAGCGCGGAGGCGAGGGCGAGGGGGCGCGGGCCGCCGTCGAAGAGCAGGCAGGCCTCGGCGAGCGATGCGACGTCGGCGTCGAGCAGACCGCGGGCGTGCGCGGCCGCCGCCCGCACCGAGCCGATTCCCGGGTTGCGCCGCGCCCGCTCCTCCGCCGCGGCGACCGTGTCGGCGGCGAGTCGCGAATCGCCCGCGGCGAGCGCGATCCGGACGAGCTGCGGGTCGTCGGTTACGTCCATCGGGTAGAGCGGGATGACGCGCCCGCCGGAGACGCCCCCGGCCGCGTCGAGCAGCGCGCGGGCCTCCGCCGGTTGGCCGTCCGCCATCGCCCGGAGTGCGAGCAGCCAGCCGCCGTGCGCACGGTTGGCGGGAGTGCCGTCCGCCAACATTGCGCGTGCCAATGCCGCCGTCTCGCGCTTCTGTCGCTCGTCACCGGTGTGGATCGCGACCCGGCCGAGGGCGACGACGCCTGCCGCGTACAGCGCGCCGACCACCGGCATCCCGCCCGCGGCGTCGAAGCGGCCTTCGAGCGCGGCGGCCGCGTCGGGCAGGTGACCGGTGTGGAACAGCTGTCGCCCCCGCCAGGTCTCGAAGAAGTCGAGCGCGAACGCCTGCCGCTCCCGGTTCGCCGCGGCGATACCCGCCGAGATCAGCTCGAGCGACTCGTCGAAGCGGTCGAGCACGGCGAGCAGCTCGCTGCGCCACTGCCGGGCGACCCACTCGCGAGTTTCCTCACCGGGGCCGAACCCGTCGCGCATTGCCTGCTCGTGCGCCGTGAGCGCAGCGGAGAAGTGGCCGTCGACGTACCGCAGCGCCCCTTGGGTCAGCCCGAGGATCGATCGTGCCGCCAGGTCTCCCGCGCGTTCGATCGTCGCTCGAACCTGCTGGAGCAGGAGTGTCGCCTCGTCCGGCCGTCCGGCCTGGACCAGGTTGTAGGCAAGGCGCGCCTGGTGCTGGGCGCGGCCTTCATCGGACAGATCGCGGAGCGCGAGGGCTCGCCGCCCTGCCTCCGCGCGCACGTCGGGCGATAGGGCGAACATGCTCGCCAGGCTGAGGCAGACCGCCGCCTCCTCAGCCGCCGGAACGACATTCCGTAGATGCTGCTGCGCGAACGCCTGGGCGTCGTTCACCTGGCCAGCGGCGTGCAACAGGATCGTGGTGGTCGCGACGAGCGAACCGGCGACCGGATGACCAGCGGGTATCAGTTCGATCCCGCGGCGGCCTAGTTCGGCTGCCGCCGCGGGATCGGACAGGCCGAGTGCGTCGGCCGCGTCCTTGAGCAGGCCGACGGCTACCTCGTCACCTGGCTCGGCGCTGGCAGCGAGCTGCGCGGCGACCTCGACCGGGATCGCCCCGGCCGCAAGCAGGACGTCCACGGCTTGGCGGTCAAGCGCCCGGCGCGCTGAAACCGTCGTGCTGCCGCGGACGGCCTCGCGGATGATGTCGTGGCGAAAGGCGAGCCGATCGGCGCGCTCAGCGAACACGCCGGCCTCGATCAGCTGCTCGACCGGAGTGAGCAGGGAGGTTGCCGGAGCCCGCATCATCGACGCCAGCTCCCCGACGGTGAAGCCGCGGCCGAGGGAGGCGGCCGCGACGGCGAGCTGGCGGGCAGACTCCGACAGGCGCGCGAGCCGGTGGCGCATGCTGGCGGCAACACGCTCGGGAAGCCGCGCGTCCACCAGCCTCGCCTCGCCGTCCTCGATCCGCACGAGCCGCTCCTCGCGCAGCCCCCGCAGCAGCTCGACGAGGAAGAACGGGTTACCGGCCGCGTCCGCGGCCAGCTCGAGCAGCGCCTGGTCGGGGCTCGCCTCCATCACCTCCGAAGCGAGCTCGGCGACCGCGTCGGGCGTCAGCGGCTCGAGGGTGATTCTGTGTGCTCCTCTCGAAGCGAGCTGCTCGACCAGGTCGTCCAGCGCGCTGCCGGGCTGGATCGCACGGGCCGCAAGGATCCAGGCGACCGGGAGCGACTCGAGCCGGGGCGGGAGGGCGCGGAGCGCGGCCAGGGTGCCGCCGTCGGCCCATTGGAGGTCGTCCAGGCACACGAGCACCGGTCCGATCGACGCCGCGTCCTCCAACAGCGACTCCAGATCCTGCACCAGCCAATAACGCTGCTCAGGCCCGCCGCGTACGTCCGGCAGCGCGGAGCGCTCGAGCAGCGGCTGGGGCCCGTCGAACAGCGCCCGCAGCAGCGGCGCAAGCTCGACGACGGCCTCGGACGGGTCGGCCTCGCCCAGGCCCACCGAGACCGACATCCGATCCGCCATCCGTATCGCCTCGGCGAGCAGGCGGCTTTTCCCGATCCCCGGCGTGCCCTCAATCACGACAACCACGCCCGCCCCGAGGCGCAAGCGGCTCAGCGCCTCACGCAGGACGGCGAGCTCCCGATCGCGCCCGTGCAGCGCCGTGCTCGTGGACCTCGCCATGCCAAAAGCCTGGCACGTTCGCCCGACACTCCCACCTGAGGGATCACACGTTCATGCGGTGCTCCAGCCGCGGTGCCGGCGGGACGCTCCAGCTAGCTGACCGCTGCCATCGATCGAAGGAGCACCACCATGACCACCGCTCATCAGAGCTTGCACGGCCGGACCGCCCTGGTCACCGGGGCCACCTCCGGCATCGGGCGTGCCGCTGCCATTCAACTGGCCCGGGAAGGCGCTGAGGTGATCGTGCACGGCCGCGATTCAAAGCGGGGAGAGGAAGTCGTCGCCGAGATCATCGAGGCGCTCGGAATGGCGCGGTTCGTTGCGGCCGACCTGTCCGACCCGGTCGAGGTCCGCCGCCTCGCCGACGAGGCCGGCGAGGTCGACGTGCTCGTCAACAATGCCGGCTTCTCCTGGTTCGGCCCCACCGCGGACCTCGACGTGGCCACCTTCGACGCGCTGTTCGACTCCAACGTCCGGGCGGCGTACTTCCTGGTCGCGGCGCTCGCGCCCAAGATGGCGGCCAACGGCGGCGGGAGCATCATCAACATCGCCAGCATGGCGGGTGGCATCGGCCTCGCCGGCGCGGCCGCTTACGGCGGTACGAAGGCGACGCTCGCGGCGATGACGCGCTCGTGGGCCGCCGAGTTCAGCCCTCGCGGGGTACGGGTCAACGCGGTCGCGCCGGGACCGGTGTACACCGCCGCCGATCCAGGACGAATCGAGGCGCTCGGGGCCACCACGTTGCTGGGTCGAGCGGCGCGGGCCGACGAGATCGCCCAGGTGATCACGTTCTTGGCCTCGCCCGCCTCGGCCTACATCACCGGCGCCACCGTCGCCGCCGACGGCGGCCGGACTGCCGTCTGAACCGGCGCGGCCGCACCACCCGCGACTGCCAAGACCGCTACCCCACCGAGGGCACGGGCGGTGCGTCGAGGCCGGGGCCGGGTTCGACGTCGATGTCGGTGGCGTGCATCGGCTGGTCGCACACCGAGCAGTGCAGCTCGACGTGGCTGATCTGGCCGCAGGCGTGGTGGCGGTAGAGCACCGGTGGCCCGGCCTCCCCGGCTAGCCAGCGATCGCCCCAGCGCACCATGACCAGCAGCAGGTCACACAGTTCGGTGCCCTTGCTGGTGAGCCGGTACTCGTGGCGGGGCGGGCGCTCGGAGTACGCGTGCCGCTCCAGCACGCCACTCTCCACCAGCCATTTGAGCCGCTCGGTGAGCACCTTGCGGGAGATGCCGAGGTCTTGCTGGATCTGCTCGAAGCGGTTGATGCCCGCATAGATGTCCCGCAGGATCAGCGGCGACCACGGCTCCCCGATCACGTCCAGCGTGCGGGCGATGGAGCAGGCCATGTCGCCGAACTGGGTTCGCTGCATGAACCCAGTCTAGACAAAGGAGTTCCCTTAAGAGACGTTCGGTGCTACCGTCCACCCAGTCAGTTCCTTTAGGGAATGCTTGGGAGGACATCATGACCCGACCCACCGTTGTCTCAGCTCAGGAGTGGCAGAGCGCTCGGGACGCGCTGCTGGCCAAGGAGAAGGAGCACACCCGGGCGCTGGACGCGCTGGCCGCCGAGCGGCGCAGGCTGCCGATGGTCCGGCTGGAGAAGGACTACCGGTTCACCGGGCCGGACGGCTCAACGGTCACCCTGCCCGAGCTGTTCGACGGCCGCCGCCAGCTGGTGATCTACCACTTCATGCAGGAGCCCGGCCAGGACTGGCTGTGCGGCGGGTGCGCGTCGTTCACCGACAACATCGCCCACCAGGAGCACCTCAACGCCCGGGACACCCGGCTGGTGCTGATGGCCCGCGCGCCCCAGGAGGAGATCGACCTGGTGCGCAAGCGAATGGGCTGGACGGTGCCCTGGTACTCCTCGTACGGCGGCGACTTCAACGACGACATGGGCCTGAGGGGTTTCGGGCTGAGCGTGCTGCTGCGCGACGACTCCTCGGGCACCGACGAGGTGTTCCGCACCTACTTCACCGACGCGCGCGGGGTGGACCGGCTGCGGCTGGACTTCAACCTGATGGACCTGACCCCCTACGGCCGCCAGGAGCAGTGGGAGGACTCGCCGCGGGGCTGGCCACAGCACCCGACGTGGAGCCGCATCCGCATCCGCGACGAGTACTGAAACCCCGGTCAGCCCATGCGCAGCCACCGGTTGCCGTACCGCGGCAGTGTCACCTCGATCCGCCCCTTGCGCACCGGCACGGCCTTCGCGGTCGGCTCCAGCACGTCCACGAGCGAGCGCCCGGACATCCCGGTGATCGACGCGGTGACCTCCCGGTCGGAGAAGTTGTGCAGGGCCACCACGGTGGCGCCCTCGGCCGTGCAGGAGTGGGCGAACACCGGGCGCGCGTCCGGCCCCGGATCGAGGACGGTGTAGCTGCCCCAGGCCAGCTCAGGGCAGTCACGGTAGGCGTCGACGAGCCTGCGCATGTATGCCAGCAGCGAGTCGGGCGCGCGGCGCTGCTTCGCCACAGCCTCCCAGTCCATGTCCGAGCGCACCGCGAACCGGCCCGGCAGGCTGAGATCCTCCACCATCCCGATCTCCTCGCCGTAAAACAGGACGGGGGTGCCGGGTAGGGAGAACAGCAGGCTGTACACCATCCGGATGCGCTGCTCGTCGCAGCCCAGCATGGACGGCAGCCGCCTACGCAGGCCTCGCCCGTAGAGCTGCATGTCCTCGTCGGGACCGAATGCGGCGAAGACCTCCTGCCGCTGAGCGTCGGTGAGTTTGTCGAGCGTCAGCTCGTCGTGGTTGCGCACGAACGTCGCCCAGTGCCCGTCCTCGGGCGGCTCGGGACGGGTCCGCAGCGCCTGCGCGAGCGGTTCGGCGTCGGCGCGGGCCAGCGACAGGTACATCTGCTGCATGCCGATGAAGTCGAAGCACATCGTCAGCTCGTCGGTGCTGCCGCCGCCGTCGCGGACACCGAAGAACGGCATCGTGTCCGGGTAGGGCAGGTTGACCTCGCCCAGCAGCACGGACTCGCCGTTGCGACGCCGCAGGAACGCGGCGAGGTCGGCGAGGTAGTCATGCGGGTCGGGCAGCGCGTCGGCGTCGTCCTGGCCGGCGGTCTCCAGCAGGAACGGCACGGCGTCCACCCGGAACCCGGAGAGGCCCAGGTGCGTCCAGAACCCCAAGATCCGGGCTATCTCATCGCGGACCTCGGGATTCGCCACGTTCAGGTCGGGCTGGTACTTGTAGAAGCGGTGCAGGTAGTACTGCTTCGCCGTGCGGTCGTACTCCCACAGGCTCGTCTCCTGGTCGGGGAAGACCACGCCCTGGGGCCCGTCGGCCGGTGGCTCGTCCTGCCACACATACCAGTCGCGGTACCGGGAGTCCGGCGAGCTGCGCGCGTCCTGGAACCACGGGTGCTGCGCCGAGGTGTGGTTGACGACCAGGTCGGCGATCACCCGCATGCCGCGGTCGCGCGCGGTGCGGACCAGCTCGACGAGCTCGCCGAGCGTGCCCAGCCGAGGGTCCACGCCGTAGAAGTCGGTGATGTCGTAGCCGTCGTCGCGGTCCGGGGTCGGGTAGAACGGCATCAGCCATAGGCAGGTGACGCCGAGCCGATGCAGGTGGTCGATGTGGTCGATCACCCCGCGGAGGTCCCCGCGGCCGTCCCCGTCACCGTCGGCGAAAGTCTCCACGTCGAGGCAGTAGATGACGGCGTTCTTCCACCACAGGTCGGCGGTCTTGGTCAGCCTCATGCCGCGCTCCGCAGCTGGGGCAGCACCTTCGCGCCGAACGCGTCGACGAATGCCGTCTGCTCCTGCCCGACATGGTGGATGGCAATCTCATCGAATCCGAGCTCCGCGAACCCGGCCAGGCGGGCGGCATGCAGGCCGAGATCGCTCGACACCTGTACCGAGCCGCGCACCTGCTCGATCGACACGCTCTCCGAAACGACGTCGAACGTCGCGGCCGAGTCGATGTCCCAGCAGGCCGGGGGTGGAAACACGTTGCTGCGCCACTGTTCGTGCGCGATCGCCTCGGCCTGTTCCTCCTCCGGCGCCCAGCTCACGTGCACCTGCAGGTACAGGCGGCCCTGCCCGCCGGCCTCGCGGTAGGCATCGATCATCGCGCGCAGGTGCTCGAGCGGCGCGTTCACGGTGATGAGGCCGTCGGCCCACTCCGCGCACCAGCGGGCCGTCGCCACCGAGACGGCCGCGCCGATCAGCGGCGGTGGCTCGTCGGGCCGCGTCCAGACCCGGGCGCGGTCGACCGTGACCAGCCCGTCGTGGCTGACCTCCTCGCCCCGCAGCAGGGCCCGGATGACGTCGACGCACTCCCGGAGGCGGGCCGCACGCACGTCCTTGCGAGGCCAGCCGGCGCCGGTGATGTGCTCGTTGCTCGCCTCCCCGGTGCCCAGCGCGGCCCAGAACCGGCCGGGAAACATCGCGCCCAGCGTGCCGATCGCCTGCGCGATGATCGCCGGGTGGTAGCGCTGCCCCGGCGCGTTGACGACGCCGAACGGCAGTGTGGTCGCCTGCATCGCCGCGCCGAGCCAGGTCCACGCGAACGCCGACTGGCCCTGCCGCTCGCTCCACGGCGAGAAGTGGTCCGACGACATCGCGGCGTCGAACCCCGCCTGCTCGGCCTGCCGGACGGCGTCGAGCAGGGCCGACGGGTGGACCTGCTCGTGCGACGCGTGGAAGCCGTAAAGGGTCATACCGACCGGTACCCGAACGGGCCCGGTCCAGACACGTGATCGGTCGGAGTTCCCCTCACCGGCCCAGCGCGGGTCGGCGGCCGCCGCAGCCCTCAGGTGCCGGTGACGGCGTGGAGTGCAGATGTCCGATTTCCGCCAGCCTCGGTGCGCTCGGCTCAGCTTGACTGAGGGCATGCGGAGCGGGAGGTGACGGCGTGCGCGAGCCCGACGCCGCGCTGCGCGAGCGTCTACTCATCGAAGCCGCGCGCTTCGAGCAGGCCGTCGCCACCCTGGGCGAGCGGAACAGGGGCGCTACCCGGCGCGCCTGCGTGATCCCCAGGATGACGGGGAAAGCGTCGACCGACTGCTCGAACGGCTCGTTGACGGACAGACCTGAGCATCCGCCACGACCGGGCGGAGATCGGCGGTCGCGATGGTGACGGTCGCGCGGTGCCCGGGCTGTGTCTTGAGTTCGCTGTCAGCCGGGATCAGACAGGCCAGCGTGTTGCCACTCGGTTCGGGGTCGAGGTCGACGCGGGTGCCGCCGCCGAGCGGTACGACCCGACGAACGGTTCCGTGCACGGTGAGGGAGTCGGGCGGTGTGGCGGTGCCGGGTATCAGCGGGTGGCAGCGTTCCGGGCGGGCGACGAGCAGGTCAGGCTGCCCGGTGAGGGCCGGCGGGAGCAGGTTGGTGTAGCCGACCAGTCGCGCGCAGACAGTGTCGACGGGGTGGTCGAGCACCTCCGGGGTGGGGCCGTGCTGGCGGATCCGCCCGTGCACGAGCAGCGCGGTTTCCTCGGCGAGCGCGTGGGCCTCATGGCGGTCGTGGGTGACCAGCACGGTGGCGGTGTCCAGGTTGTCGAGCACCGCGCGCAGGTCGGCGAGCAGGTCGGTGCGGGTGGTGGCGTCGAGTCCGGCAAAGGGCTCGTCGAGCAGGAGCACTCGGGGTGCGACGGCGAGCGCCCGGGCGAGGGCCACCCGCTGGGCCTCCCCGCCGGACAGGGTCCGGGCGTCCCGGCCCGCCAGGTGCCCGACACCAAGTTTGGCCAGCCACGGCGCGGCTCGACGGGCAGCCTCGGAGCGGCCGACGCCGCGCAGCCGCAGTCCCGAGGCGGCGTTCGCAGCGACGGTGCCGCGGCGCAGGATCGGGCGCTGCAGCACCGCGGCGACCGCGGCACGCATCTGACGGTGGCCGGCGGGGTGCCCGTCGAGCAGTATCTGGCCGGTGCGCCGGTGTCCGCCGATCTGGGCCAGCGCCCGCAGCAGTGTCGATTTGCCGGCGCCGTTGGGTCCGAGCACAGCCAGAGTCGCGCCGGCGGCGACATCGAGCCGCTCGACGTGCAGCATCTCCTGGCCACGCGCGCTCACCCGCAGGTCACGGCAGCCGATGCGGGTGCTCATCGGCGGACCGGCTCACGGTGCTGGGCCAGGGTCAGCACCAGGTTCACGGCGAACGCGATGAACAGCAGGATCAGCCCGAACGCGATGGCCAGCGCGAACTCGCCTCGGCTGGTGGCGAGTACCGCCGCCGTGGTCAGCACGCGGGTGTCGCCAGCCAGGTTGCCGCCGACCATCTGCGCCGCGCCCACCTCGCTGACCACCGCCCCGAAAGCGGCCATCGCGGCGGCGAGCAGCGGCAGCCGGGCTTCGCCGATCAGCGCCAGCAACGCCCGGGGTCGGGTGGCACCGAGACCCTGCATCTGGACCAGGAAATCCGGGTCCACTTGTCGCAGCGCGGCGGCCGCCAGCGCGACCACGATCGGGGTGCCGATCGCGGCCTGCGCAATGATCATCGCCGTGGGTGTGTAGAGCAGGCCGAACGTGCCGAGCGGGCCGCTGCGCCACAGCAGCACGGTGATGAACAGGCCGACCACTACTGGCGGCAGCCCGAGACCGGTGTTGGCCGCGGCGAGCACCACCCGCCGCCCCGGGAACCGGGTCAATGCCACCGCCGCCGCCAGCGGCACACCAATGATCACCGCGAGGCCGGTTGCGGTCAGCGACACCCGCAGCGTCAGCGCGGTGATCGCCCAGGTGTCCGCGTCACCGGTGAGCAGCAGCCGCACCGCCTGCATCAGGCCGTCGAGTAGAACCTGCATCAGCCGATGCCGATACTGGCCGGCATGCTCATCCGGCGGGCTCGGGTTTGCCGGCGTCGGGCACGAACAGCTGCTGCCCGAGCTTGGCGCGGCCGAACTCACCGATCATCTGCTGGGCCGGGGCGCTGAGGATCCAGTCGGCGAACGCCGCGGCGCCGTCCGCTTGGACCCGGTCTCCGG
Organism: Pseudonocardia sp.; assembly: GCA_036402515.1. GTDB lineage: Bacteria > Actinomycetota > Actinomycetes > Mycobacteriales > Pseudonocardiaceae > Pseudonocardia. Next base: position 9,497 of record DASWST010000164.1, on the reverse strand, counting down.
CGCGGGTGGTCATCTCGATCACGTGGTAGACGTTGAGCAGCCGCCGGTCGCCCTGGTTCAGCACCACGAGCGAGCCGGGCTGGCTGAGCCAGGTGGCCCGATCGGACAGGGTGTAGCCGCCGTGCTCGTCGGCCACCCGCAGCGTGGCCCCCATTCCCTGGCCGGTTTCTTGGTACCACTGTCCGGCTGGCCGAATCCCGGCCGCTTGCCAGAGCTGGTCTTCGCGGGCGTTCGTGCCGGAGTCGTCGCCGCGGGAGACGAACGGCACCCCCGAGCGCGCGATGCGGGCCATCGCTTCCGTCGGGTCGACTCCACGGATGCTGGCGGGGTCGGCTTTCGGTCCGACCAGCACGAAATCGTTGTGCATCACCAGCCGGCGCCGCCCCGTGGCGCCCTCGGCGACGAACTTTTCCTCGGCGGCGGGTGAATGCACGAGCAGCACGTCGGCCTCGCCTCGGCGGCCGAGCTCGATGGCCTGCCCGCTGCCCACCGCCACGGTCTTGACCTGCCACCTGGTTGCGCCGGTGAAGGCCGGCAGCAGCTCGTCGAGCAGCCCGGAATCCTGAGTGCTCGTGGTGGTGGCCAGAATCAGTGACTTGTCCGCCGACGGCGCGGCCGCCCGCCCGCCGCAGCCGACGAGCACCAGCACCGCGAGCATGACGAAGACAGCTCTGTTCTGCACAGAACGGGAGAATAGGGCGCGGAGCCGGGCCTCGGTACCGGGAGATCCACACCAGATCCGTGCCGACTTCGCCGCGCGGGGTCAGCCCGAATGACCTCGGGCCGCGCGAACCAGACCGGCATTTCACGCGGAGCACATAGATTGAACTCAATACTGAGAGTCTCTCAGAATCCGCGTTTGTCGGCCCGCCGTCGGGCGATCTCCTCACCGAGAAGGGAAGCGCTCGTGCGCCTTGATTCGTTCAGGACGGTGGCCGGCCGGAGGTTTCGGCGAATTGCCGCACTGGCGCTCGTCACGGTCGGCCTGCTCAGTTCCTGCGCGGAAGCCGCCACCGAACGCGAGCCCGCCGCGGCCGCCGTGGCCGATCGCGCGATGGATCGCTTTGTCACCGCGTGGCGCACCGGCGACTGGCAGCCTTTCCTGGACACCACCACGCCCGAGTTCAGCTTCTGGTTTCCTATCGGGCCGCACGTCGGGCGACACGAAGGCGCCACCGGACAGCAGAAGTTGAGTGAATGGGCCAGGCAGAACGGCACCAGCGGGGCGCGCCTGGAGTCGGTGGTGAGGTCGCGGGAGGTCACCGAAGCTGGGGTGATCTACCAGACCGAGGCAACGGGAACCGCCGGCCCGGCGCTCGGTTACGACAACTGGGAGGTGATCGTGCTGACCGTGTCCGGCGACCGGATCAACGGCCTGCACGAGTACTGGGGAACCTTCCCCTCGCCGGCCTAGGGCGCTACCGAAACCCAGCGCAGCAGGTTGTGTTGCAGGCGGGTGGCGGCGGGCATGAAGTTGGAGCCGTGGTGGTGCACCGGGTGATCTAGGCGGGCATTCTTGCCGCCATCCCGAAGAACACGATCACCACGAAGGCGATCCAGAGCACGATGAGCGCGGTGAAGATCGATCCGACCACTATCCCGGCGGTGGCCAGGCCCTCGCCCTGGTCGTGGCTGCGTCGGATCTGCCGCTTCGCGATGATGCCGAGCACGATGCCGGCGGGCGCGAAGACAAACGCGAGCGTCAGCGCGAGGACAGCCATGGTGTTGGTCGGCTGTACCGGTGCCACCGGCGGGTGGGGACGGCCGAACTGAGGCTGGCCCGGCCAGGGGTGCGGCGGGAGAGCGGGCGCCGGAGCGGCCTCGTACGGCTCCTGGCTGGCCTGGTAGGGCGACCGGTGATTCCCGGGCTCCGGCGGCGGGTAGTTCCCCGGGTCAACGGACATGGCTCCCCCACGGTTCGCCGAGGGAGACCCGGTGTCTCCGCCCAGCATTGCGCGGACCGTAGAGGACGCCCCTTGCGGCGCGCTTACACCGCGCTGGCCGGTTCACCGGCTCCGATGGATTCCACGGCGCGCCTTCACTGACAGGTAGCGCCGGCGAAGTTGTCTGAGCGAAGCGTGGCGTTGGCTGATTCGGACCGCGCCTCGGCGCCAGGCCGGCTGGCGGGGCGGAGTGTGGTCACGAGCCCAATGCAGCAGGCCGGCCAGCGCGTGCACGGCGGCGTCGGCGAGCTCACCGTCGGTGGTGTCGTCCGGGTGGCGGGGGTGCTGCTCGGGCGCGTCGGGGATCAGTTCGTTGAGATCCCCGATGATCCGGCAATTGCGTTCGCGCAGCGCGCCCACCATCCGCCGCGCCCGTTGCGCAACCCACTCGTGGTCGGCGAGTGGTAGGGCCAACGGGGCGGATGCGTGCGCACCCATTACCGACAGGGCCAAGAAATCCTTCACCAGCACGTCGTAGGCGGGCCAATCCAGGCTGTCCCCCAATGCAAGGTTAAGCCTACGCAACAGGTTTGTTTCGGCAATGCCCATCGAACGATTGGGCTCGCACCCCAGGTCGAGGTCATCCCCGATACTGTCGGTACCGATTGCCAGGCTGAATCGGGACCACAGTTCGTCCGGTGCGGCTCCGGGCGGTGGCACTGTGACGAGATGAACGCGCTCCGGGGGAAGCATTGCCGCCCAGGTATCCAGCACCCGAGGGATATCTTGCATGTGCCAGAAGAGATTTGCCAGATAGTGCGTGGCTGGCCCTGGAGCCGACAGCTCGCGAGTGAATTCGCCGAAGCTGAGTACCTGCCGGTTCTTGATGTCCTCCTGCCAGACCGCGGGGACCTGGCGAGCCAGGTCACGGGCGGTGCACACCAGGTGCACCTCGGCCCACCCGAGGTGTGCCAGCGCGTCCTGGGCTACCTGCGCATCGAGCATGCTGAACAGTTCGTGGCTGACCACCACGTCCCCGCGCCACGCGCGGGCCTGGCCGACCAGTCGCTCCCACGCGCCCGGCACCGCCGGATTCAAGTGCTCCTGGAAGTAGGCCTGCCGTAAATCCATAGCGGCATGGAACTGTGCATCCTTGCTCAATCCGGGATATAGCACCCCAGCCTGACGCAGTGCGTCCCTATTGCGCCACAACACATTCTGTAGATAGGTAGTGCCGGTCTTCGGTGCGCCTATGTGCAGGTACACCCGGGGCCGCCGCACGGTTACCTGCGCCGGCACGAGCACATTCCGGTAGGGGGCGGGCAATATCGGTGCATCGGGGAGCTCCCTCCAGTAGCCAGACGCCGCTCATAAGGCTCTCAGGGTGGATCGGGAGGCACGCTACCAAACCATGCGGATCGGCGCTGAACCTGTGCGTTCCTTATGGAACGCGCATATCCGTGCCGCCGGTCACCTTCCGCGGCGCACCGCGTCGTGGTCGGCCGGCTCCTCGCGGCGGATCAGCATGGGCCGATCATGACGCCTCGGGTTGAGCGGGAGGCGCGCGGCGGACGGGCTCGGCCGGCCGGTGCAGGTTAGAGGGGCGGACCTTGGCGTGCGACCATGTTTCGCCGCTCGACACCGTCGAAATTGTGGAACTTTAGCCCCCTTCACCCTCGGGTGTGCCCGATTTCGGGCACGGACTGGCGATAGTAGGGTGAAGAGTGCCAAGCTCCTCCCTCGTGAGTGCGTTCACCGGCCCGGCGTTGACCCACGCGGAGCTGGTTGCGCACGTGGTGGCCTCGACCGGGCTCGCGCCCGACGTGGCCGCGCGGCTGATCAGCGACGTGCTCGCGTACTTCAGCGAGACCACCGAGCAGTTCGTCCGCCGCCGGCATGCCGAGCTGAACCGGCAGGGGCACGGCAACGCGGCGATCTGGCCGGTGATCGCCGGCGAACTGGGGCAGCGTCGAGTGGCCGCCGCCGAGCTGTCGCAGCGCCAACTACGTCGAATTGTGTACGGCTGAGGGGACTACGGATATGTGCGGGATCGTCGGGTACATCGGCCACGGCAGCGCCGCCCCGGTGCTGCTGGAGGGCTTGCGCCGTCTGGAGTACCGGGGCTACGACTCGGCCGGTATCGCCCTGGTGCAGCGCCGCCGCCTGAAGGTGCACAAGGCCGCCGGGCGGGTGGAGGAGCTGCGCCGGCGGGTCGGCGACGACGCGCCCGGCTCGGTGGGCATCGCGCACACCCGGTGGGCCACCCACGGCGAGGTGACCGACGCCAATGCGCACCCGCACACCGACACCTCCGGCCGGTTCGCCGTGGTGCACAACGGGATCGTGGAGAACTCCGACCAGCTGCGCGCCAAGCTGATCGCCGACGGGGTGCAGCTGGTGTCCGACACCGACACCGAGGCGCTGGTGCACCTGATCGCCGCGCGCGCCGAGGAGACCGACACGCTGGAGGCCGCGGTCCGCGCGGTGCTGAGCTCCGTCGAGGGCACCTACGGCCTGGTGGTGCTCGACTCGAAGCGTCCGGACGAGCTGGTCGTCGCCCGCAACGGCAGCCCGATCGTGCTCGGCGTCGGCGAGGGCGAGACGTTCGTGGCGTCCGACGTGGCCGCGCTGGTCCGGCACACCCAGCAGGTGGTGTACCTGGAGGACGGCGAGATCGCCACGGTGCGCGCCGACGCGTTCCGCACCAGCGGGCGGGCGCAGACCGTCGAGCTGTCCGAGGAGGACTACGAGCTCGGCGACGCCGAGGACTTCATGCGCAAGGAGATGGCCGAGCAGCCCGAGGCGGTCCGGCGGGCGCTGCGCGGTCGGTTGGACCCCCGGTTCGCCACCGCGCACCTGGGCGGCATTCGGCTGGACCCCCGGGAGCTGCGCAACGTGCGCCGGGTGAAGTTCCTCGGTTGCGGCTCGGCCTACTACGCCGGCCAGGTGGGCGCGAACCTGGTGGAGGAGCTGGCCCGGATCCCGGCGGACGCGGAGCCGGCCTCGGAGTTCCGCTACCGCAGCCCGGTGATCGACTCGGACACCCTGTACGTGGCGATCAGCCAGTCCGGCGAGACGCTGGACACCCTCGCCGCTGTGCAGGAGCTCAACCGCAAGGGCGGCCGGGTGATCGGCGCGGTCAACGTGGTCGGCTCCGCGGTGGCGAGGGAGTGTGGCAGCGGGGTGTTCCTGCACGCCGGCCCGGAGGTGTCGGTCGCCTCGACCAAGGCGTTCACCAACATGACCGTCTCGTTCGCGATGCTCGCGCTGCTGCTCGGCCGGGTGCGGGACCTCTCCGCCGCGGGGGGCGCCCGACTGGTCGAAGGGCTGCGCGCGCTGCCTGACCAGATCCAGGCCGTGCTGGACACCGACGCCGAGGTGGCCGAGGTGGCCCGCCGCTATGCCAAGGCCGAGCACATGTTTTTCATCGGGCGGGTGCGCGGCTGGCCGGTGGCCAGGGAGGGCGCGCAGAAGCTCAAGGAGATCTCCTACCTGCACGCCGAGGCCTACCAGGCCGCCGAGCTCAAGCACGGCCCGCTGGCGCTGATCGACCGGGACATGCCGAGCGTGGTGATCGTGCCGAACGACGAGCTGCTGACCAAGAACATCTCCACCATCGAGCAGATCAAGGCGCGCGGTGGCCCGGTCATCGCGGTGACCAACGCGACGCTGCCACCCGGCCTGGTGGACGCCGAGCTGCGCATCCCGAACAACTCACCGGAGCTGGACCCGATCCTGCTGACCATTCCGACGCAGCTGTTCGCCTACCACCTGGCCACCGCGCTGGGACGGGACATCGACAAGCCACGCAACCTGGCCAAGAGCGTCACCGTGGAGTGATCCCCGACTTCGGCGGCCGCACTTAACGGCCAGGATGGGGCGGTGATCGAGGATCTCAGCCTCCGTCAGCTGTCCTACTTCGTGGCGGCCGCCGACGCCGGCACGATGACCGGGGCGGCCGCCGCGCTGCACGTCTCCCAGTCGGCGATTTCCCTGGGCGTGGCGGACCTGGAGCGGCAGCTCGGCGTCCAGCTGGTGCTGCGCCGCCGGGCCAGGGGACTCACCCTGACCGCCGCCGGCCGGGAGCTGATCGGGTCGGCCCGGGGGTTGCTGCGACTGGCCGAGGAGCTGCGCGCCGGCGCCGGCGAGCTGGGCACCGCGCTGCGCGGCCGGCTGGTGGTCGGCTGCTTCCAGACCATCGGCCCGTTCATCATGCCGGCCCTGCTGGACAGCTTCCACGCCGCGCATCCGCTGGTCGAGCTGGACTTCGTGGAGGGTTCGCTGGTGGAGCTGCAGGCCATGCTGCTGGACGGCCAGTGCGAGGTGGCGCTGCTCTACGACATGGACCTGAGCCCGGTGGTGCAGCGCGAGACGGTGTACCTGACCAGCCCGCATGTGCTGCTCGCCCCGACGCACCCGCTGGCCGCGCGGACCTCGATCGCGCTGGCCGACCTCGCTGAGCACGACATGATCATGCTGAACTTCCCGCCCAGCGAGCACCACTTCACCCTGCTGCTGGCCGGCGCCGGGGTGGTGCCCCGGGTGCGGCACCGCTCGGTCAACTTCGAGATGGTCCGCTCGCTGGTCGCTCGAGGGCAGGGGTTTTCGCTGCTCATCCAACAGCCGATGGTGGACGTCAGCTACGAGGGCCGTCCGCTGGTCACCCGCCCGGTGGCCGACCACGTGACACCGACAGCGGTGGTGCTGGCCTGGCCGTCCGCCGCGCCGCCCACCCGCCGGGCCCGCGCCTTCGCCGACCACTGCCACCGCGTCCTCAACGCCGGCCCCACCTGATCGTGCATCAGACGCTGGCGAGTGCCGCGATGGCGTCGGCGATCTCGGCGGGCCGCTCCTCGGGGAGAAAGTGACCGCACGGCAGGACCCGGGTGCGCAGGTCCGGTGCCCAGGAGGACCAGATCCGCTCGGGGTCGAAGGGCAGCGCGATGTCGCCCGGGTCTTGCCAGGCGGCCAGTACCGGCATCGCCAGGCTCCGACCGGCCCGCTGGTCGTGCTCGTCCTGGCCGACGTCGATGAACGCGCTGGCCCGGTAGTCGTCGCAGATGGCACTCCTTCATCAACGCGAGGTGCCACCAACCACCGACAGCTTCACTTCCGGCGAGTCGGGGATTCCGCCAGGGTGAGTCGGGGACCTGGTCAGGGCGAGTCGGCGTTCTCAGCACACTGAGTCGGCGTTCTCAACACCTGAGTCGGCTCTCTCAGCACCGGGTGCGGACCGGCGGCCCCCAGTGAGCTGCCTATATGAGGTCAGCTCATACGAAAGCCGCGATTTGTGCGCTTTACACGGCTCGACAGCCGGCCGATGCTCAGAGCACGGTGCACAAGGGAGTTGCCAATGGCTACGACGGAGACCGCGACCGGCGCGTGCCCTCACCATGTGGGCTTCGATCCGTTCGACCCCGAGTATTTGGCCGACCCGTATCCAGAGCTGGGCCAGCTGCCCTCGGTGTGCTTCGCGCCCGGGCTGGGGATGTGGGTGCTGAGGCGCTACGCCGACATCGAAGCGGTGTTCCGGGACCCACAGACCTTCTCCGCCGCCATCGTGCAAGATCCGATGTTCCCGCTCACCGAGGCGGCCCGTACCGAGCTCGGCCCGAACTTCCCGCTGCCCAAGACCATGTCGAACGCCGACCCGCCGGTGCACACCAGGATCCGGCGGCTCAACCTGCAGGCGTTCTCCGCCCGCCGCACCGCCGCGCTGGAGCCCAGGGTTCGCGCCGCCGCCGAGCAACTGATCAACAAGCTGCCCGGCGACGAGCCGTTCGACCTGGTCGCCGGCCTGAGCTACCCGCTGCCGGCATTCATGATCTTCACCTTGATCGGGTTCCCCGCTGAGGACACCGAGCTGCTGAAGAGCTGGTGCGGCAACCGGATGGCGTTTTCCTGGGGTCACCCGACGCCGGCCGAGCAGGTCGAGATCGCCGGCAACATGCGCCGCTACTGGGACTACTGCACCGAGTTCGTCCGGGCCCGGATCGCCGAGCCGCGCGACGACTTCACCAGCGACCTGGTCCGCGTCCATCTGGCCGACCCCGCACAGATGTCCGCGCTGGAGATCACCAGCGTCATTTACGGGCTGAGCTTCGCCGGGCACGAGACGACCACGAACCTGACCAGCAATGCGGTTCGGCGGCTACTGGAGAACCGCGAGCAGTGGAAAGCGCTGTGCGCCGACCCGAGCCTGATCCCGAACGCCGTGGAGGAGGTGCTCCGCTACGACACCAGCGTGATTTCCTGGCGGCGGATCACCACGAAGCCGGTACAGATCGGCGGGGTGGACATCCCGGAGGGAGCGAAGCTGCTGTTGCTGCTCGGCGGCACCGGCCGAGACGCCGACCGGTTTGCCGACCCGGCCCGGTTCGACGTGCACCGCGAGGACGCCGGGCGGCACCTGGCGTTCGGCAAGGGCACCCACTTCTGCCTGGGCGCGCCGCTGGCCAGGATGGAGGCGCGGATCGTGCTCGAGCTGCTCACGGCGGCGGCCCCCGATCTGGAGTTGGTGCCCGACCAACGCTTCGACTTCCCACCCAACGTCTCGTTCCGAGGACCCCAGCAGCTGTGGCTGCGCCGATTTGTGGAGGTTTCATGACCAGTGCCAAGCCGTTCGCGTCGTCCGCCGACCTGGCGGCCAAGGAGCAGACCCTGGAGGTGCTCGCCGACGGGGTCTACGCGCTGACCGCGGAGGGTGATCCCAACGTCGGCGCGATCGAGGGCGAAGACTTCCTGGTCTGCTTCGAGGCACTGGCCACCCCGGTGGCCGCTCGGGACTGGCTGGCCGTGCTGCGCCAGCACACCGACAAACCGGTGCGCTACCTGGTGCTCAGCCACTACCACGCGGTGCGGGTGCTCGGCGCGTCCGCGTTCGACGCCGAGGTGATCGTCGCGCACGAGAACACCAGGGCCCTGGTCGCCGAGCGCGGCAAGGAGGACTGGGAGAGCGAGTTCGCCCGGATGCCCCGGCTGGCCAAGGCCGCCGAATCGGTCCCCGGGCTGACCTGGCCGACGCTGACCTTCTCCGACAAGCTGACCATCGACCTGGGCGGCGATCGGGGTGACCTGGAACTGCGCTACTGCGGGCGCGGGCACACCGAGGGCGACCTCGTGGCCTGGTTGCCGCGGCAGCGGATCCTGTACGCCGGCGACCTGGTGGAGGCCGAGGCGGCGCTCTACACGGGCGACGCGTTCCACCGCGATTGGACCTCCAGCACGCTGGACCGGGTGGGCGCGCTGGGTGCCGAGGCATTGGTCGGCGGGCGCGGCGCGGTTAGTCAGGGGCGGGACGCGGTGCGCGCGGCGATCGCGCAGACCCGCAACTTCCTGGACGTGATGCTCCGCGAGGTCGGCGCCGTGCAGTCCCGGGGCGGCACGCTGCGCGAGGCGTTCGAGGCGACGCACGCGGCGCTGGTGGACGACTACGGCCGTTGGCCGATCTTCGAGCACTGTCTGCCGTTCGACGTCTCCCGGCTGTGGGACGAGCTGGGCGGGGTGGAGCGGCCGGTGATCTGGACGGCGGAGCGGGATCGCGAGGTCTGGGACCAGCTCCAGTCATGAGCAGCTCAGAGGTCGTGAGTGGCGATGGTCGCTATAGCGACCATC
>DASWST010000163.1:0-9326 GCA_036402515.1 Pseudonocardia sp. | reverse complement strand
CTGGACCGGGCCCGGCGCACCGAGGGCTGGCGGGTGGCCAGGGACATCGCCGACGACGCGGTCGGGCTGGTAGCGGCCGGCGGCGGGGGGCGGCCCGAGACGCTGCAGCGATTACGCCAGGCCGGGCTGAACCCGGAACGGCCGGTGGCGGTGGCGGTGGCCGGCTTCGTGGACCGCGGCGACCTGACCGAGCTGGCCCGCTCGGTACTCGACGACGCCGCCGCGCACCTGGGCGCACCGGTGGTGGGCACCACCCCGGACGGCCTGGCGGTGGCCCTGCTGCCCGCCGCCCCCGCACCGGGCGGCCCGGAGCCGCTCGACCTGCTGCGCGCCGCGCTGGCCCGGCTGGAGCCCGGGCTCGGGGCGGCACGGCTGACCGTCGGGTTGAGCCGCCCCTCCGGCGCCGAGGCACTGTCCGGCGCGCTGCGCGAGGCCCGGCACGCCCGCGAGCTGGCCCGGCTGCGCACCGGTGCCCTCACCGTGGTGGCCGACGCCGAGGTCACCTCACACGTGGCGTTGCTGGCCGCGGTGCCGGACGACGTGCGGCACGCCTTCGCCGCCCGGGTGCTGGACCCGGTGCTGGAGTACGACGCGCGCAACAGCGCCGGGCTCTACCAGACCCTGGAGGCGTTCCTGGACTGCTCCGGTTCGTGGAGCAAGGCCGCCGCCCGACTGCACCTGCACATCAACACCGTGCGCTACCGGATCGGCCGGGTGGAGGAACTCACCGGCCGCGACCTGAGCCGCTTCGAAGACCGCGTTGACGTGTTCCTCGCGCTGCGTTCCAGGTAGGAGTTAGTGCCCGTTCGAGGCGTAGAACGTGGCGATATGCCGCTCGACGAGGGCGGTGGCACCCGCCGAATCGCCGGCCTCGATCGTGTCCACGATTGCCTGGTGCTGGTCGGCGAGCGCGTTCGCGGTGGCCCGCCAGTCGGTCAGCGACTCGAACACGGCCAGCATCTCCCGGCGCACCGCGTCCCGCAGCGCCCGCATCAGCGTGCCCAGCAGCGCGTTGCCGCTCATCTCCGCGATCGAGACGTGGAAGCCGGTGTCCAGCTCGTTGAACTGCTCGTAGCTGATCTCGGGCTGCCGCATGGCCAGCACCATCGAGCGCAACCGGGCTACGCCCTCGGCGCCGGCGTGCACCGCGGCCTCGGACACCGCCCACCGCTCCAGCTGAACCCGGACCTCCACCACCTCGCGCTGGGTGAACCGGGAGAGCGCCAGGTGCAGCCGCAGTAGGTTGGCCAGCGCCTCGGTGCCCTCGCCCCGGACCACCGAGCCGGCCGCCGGCCCGGACCCGACGCCGGCGCTGACCACGCCCAACGCCTCCAGCACCCGCAGCGCCTCGCGCACTCCGGCCCGGCTCACTCCCAGGTAATCGGCCAACTCGCGCTCACCGGGCAGCCGGTCGCCGGCGGACAACCGGCCGTCCAGGATCTGCTGCTCGATCTGCGCCAGCACGTGCTCGTGGGTGCGCAACCGACGGACGGGCTGCCACCCGGTCTCGGCGGTCTCGGACATCGTCAGGCTCCCTGGCACACTCACTGCGACGCTCGTTGCGGCGACATGTGGTCTGACCATAATCGACGCTACCCACGGCGAGTATCACCGAGGTCACCCGCTCGGGGGCGGTCGCTGTGATCCGCAACGCGGTCACGGCACCATCCAGCCCAGTACCGGGGTGGACTGCAGGTAGACCAGCAGGCACATCAGCGGCAGGAAGATCAGCGTCGCGACCAGCACCCGGCGCAGCAGGTCGCCCTCCTTGCCGGCCAACCCGACCGCGCTCGCCCCGATCGCCAGGTTCTGTGGGCTGAGCATCTTGCCCAGCACACCGCCGCTGGTGTTGCCCGCCGCCGCGAGCAGCGGTGACATGCCGGTGTGCTGGGCGGCGCTGACCTGCAGCAGCCCGAACAGCGAGTTGGAGGAGGTGTCCGAGCCGGTGACCGCGGTGCCGAACCAGCCGAGTACCGGGGAAAGCAGCGCGAACATCCCGCCGGCGCCGGCCAGGAACTGCCCGAGCGTGGCGGTCTGCCCGGACAGGTTCAGCACGTAGGCCATCCCGAGCACCGAGACCACGGTGACCATGGCGCCGCCGAGCTGGCGCAGCGTCCCGCGGTAGCACCGCGCGCCCTCGGCTGGCGCGAGCCCGAGAATGACCACCGACAGCAGACCGGCGACGAATAGCACCGTTCCGCTGTTGGCCAACCAGTCGAACTTGAACGTGGCCAGGCTCAGCGGCTTGCCGGCCTCGGTCAGCACGTGCACCCCCGGCCAGCCGAACGACTTCGTCACCGAACCCAGCGCCGCCGCCACCGGGGGCAGTGCCACCAGCGCGAACAACACAATGATCACGCCGTAGGGGGCGAACGCGCGAAGCACCTCAGCACGCCGGTCGGGCGCCGCCTGGTCGGCCGAAGCGGCCCGAGCCGCGCCCGGTCCACCCCCCGCCGCCACCGCCAGCCCGGCCTCGCCGCCGGCCTCCTCAGCCGCCGCGGTCCGTGCGCCGCCGGCCGGCCGCCACCGCCGTACCAATAGCAGCACGCAGCCTGCGCACACCAGCGAGGCGACGATGTCGGCCAGCTGCACCGGGCCGTAGTTCGACATCAGGTACTGCGTGATGCCGAAGGTGAGGCCGCTGACCAGCGCGGCCGGCCAGGCTTCGCGAAGCCCCCGCCGCCCGTCCAAGAGGCCGAGCAGCACGAACGGCACGATCACCGCCAGGAACGGGACCTGCCGGCCGGTCATCGCCGCCACGTCGTCCAGCGGCAACCCGGTGATCCGGGACAGCGTGATCACCGGCAGCGCGACCGCGCCGTAGGCTACCGGCGCGGTGTTCGCCACCAGCGCCACGGTGGCCGCCTTCAACGGCGGCAGGCCCAGCGCGACCAGCATGACCGAGCAGATCGCCACCGGCGCGCCGAACCCGGCCAGCGCCTCCAGCAGCGCGCCGAAGGCGAACGCAATGATGATCGCCTGAACCCGGAAGTCGTCACTGACCGAGGCAAAGCTGCGCCGCAGTACATCGAAGTGCCCGGACGACACGGTCATCCGGTAGATCCAGATCGCGTTGATCACGATCCACATGGCCGGGAACAGGCCGAAGGCGACACCCTCGGCCGCCGAGGAGAACGCCTGCCCGGTAGGCATCCGGTAGACCAGCATCGCCACCACCAGCGAGGCGGCCAACCCGGTCAACGACGCGCGCCAGGCACGCACCCGGAACACCCCGAGCAGGACGAACAACAGCAGCAGCGGCAGCGCCGCCACCAGCGCGGACCAACCAAGGCTGCCACCAACAGGAGCAATGGGCTGTTGAAACATGGGGACCTCGCCGTTGAGGGCTAGGACCCGTGAGTGGTTGGCGTTGCTATAGCAACGCAAACCACTCACGGGTTCTGACCTGCTAGAAGACTGGGGTTTCGGTGTAGGTGCCGAAGACGTGGCGGAGCGCGCCGGTGATCTCGCCCATGGACAGGTGGGCCTTGACCGCCTCGATGGTGGCGGGCATCAGGTTCGCGTCGTTGTCCCGCGCGACCTCGACCAGCGCGGTCAGTGCGGCCTCGGCGCGGCGAGGGTCCCGGTCGGCGCGGATCTGCTTGAGCCGCCGGATCTGCCGGTCCTCCGACTCGGGGTCCAGCTGATGGGTCTCGATCTTGGCGTCCGGCTCGGTGTCGACGTGCTTGTTCACCCCGATCACCGGCCGGTCCCCGCTCGCCTTGCGGCGGGCGAAGTCGTAGGCGGTGTCGGAGATCTCCCGCTGGAAGAACCCCTGCTCGACCGCGGCGACCACGCCACCGAGCTCGTCGATCCGCTCGAAGTACTCCTCGATGCCGCGCTCCAGCTCGCTGGTCAGCTTCTCCACGTAATAGGAGCCGCCCAGCGGGTCGATCACGTTCGGCACGTTGGTCTCGTCGGCGATGATCTGCTGGGTGCGCAGCGCCACCTTCATGGCCTGCTCGCTGGGGATCGTGTATGCCTCGTCCAGCCCGTTGGTGTGCAGCGACTGGGCGCCGCCGAGCACCGCGGACAGCGCCTGCAGCGCGGTGCGCACGATGTTGTTCAGCGGCTGCGGCTTGGTCAGCGTGGCCGCCGCGGTCTGCGCATGGAAGCGCAGCCGCATGGACTGCGGGTTCTTCGCCCCGTAGCGGTGGCGCATCATCTTGGCGTAGTAGCGGCGTACCGCGCGGAACTTGGCGACCTCCTCGAACAGGTCGGCTTGGCTGACGAAGAAGAAGGACAGCCGGGGCGCGAAGGAGTCCACGTCCACCCCGGTGGCCACCACGTCGTCCACGTAGGCGCGGGTGATCGCCATGGTGAAGGCGATCTCCTGCAGGGCGTTCGCGCCGGCCTCGCTGATGTGATAGCCGGAGATGTTCACCGGGTTGTACCGGGCCATCCGCCCAGCGCAATAGGTGATCGTGTCCCGCACAATGCGCATGCTCGGGCGGATCGGGAAGATCCACTCCTTCTGCGCGACGTACTCCTTGAGGATGTCGTTCTGGATCGTCCCGGACAGCTTGTCCAGGTCAAGGCCGCGCTGCTCGGCAACCGCGACGTACATCGCCAGCAGAATCCAGGCCGACGGGTTGATGGTCAAGGAGACGCTGATCCGCTCCAGGTCGATCCCGTCGAACAGCGCGTCCATGTCCGGCAGCGTGTCGATCGCCACGCCCTCCCGGCCGACCTCGCCGAGGCTCATCTCATCGTCGGAGTCCAGCCCCATCAGGGTGGGCATGTCGAAGTCCACGGACAGCCCGGTCTGCCCCTGCGCGATCAGGTACCGGAACCGGCCATTGGTCTCCTCGGCCTGCCCGAAGCCGGCGATCTGTCGCATCGTCCAGGTCCGCCCCCGGTACATGGTGGGGTACGGCCCTCGGGTGTAGGGGTAGCGGCCGGGCAGCCCGATCTCGTCCCAGTCCGCCGGCAGGTCGGCCGGGGTGTAGACACGCTGCACCGGGGCGCCGCTGCCGGTGCGGTACTCCTCACGGGACTCCGGCTGCCGGGCGGTGAACGCGGCCAGCTCGTTCGCCTCCCAGTCGGCGAGTTCCGCCGTCACCGCCTTGACCAGGGCTTCTGTCGTCAACTCGTGGGTCATGACGCTCCCATCACGTCGAGTGGCTCGCTCTCGCCGAGCAGGCGGCGGGCGGCGTGCAGCGGATCGGTGGTCAGCTCGGCGACCCGGTCGACCTCCCGGTCGAACTCGGACTGCCCGGCGCGCAGCCGGTCCAGCACGATTTCCTCGGCCATCCAGCGGATCCGGGTGGCCGCGGTACGCCGGGCGCGGCGGCCCAGCTCGCCGGAGCGGGCCATCCAGGCGCGGTGCTCGTCAAACCGTTCCACGAGGTCGGCCACCCCCTCGCCGGTGGCGGCCACGGTGCGCTGGATCGGCACTTCCCAGCCGCCTTCGGTGCGCCGCGCCAGCTTGAGCATGTCGCGCAGCTCGGCGTAGGCCTTCTGCGCGCCGTCCCGGTCGGCCTTGTTCAGCACGTGCACGTCGGCGATCTCCAGCAGGCCGGCTTTGATCGCCTGCACGTCGTCGCCCATGCCCGGCACGCTGACCACCGCGACGGTCTGCGCCGCGCTGATCACGTCCACCTCGGCCTGCCCGACGCCTACCGTCTCCAGCACGATCACGTCCTTGCCGGCCGCGTCCAGCACGGTGATCGCGTCCAGCGCGGCCCGGGACAGCCCGCCGAGCGCGCCCCGGGTGGCGATGGAGCGGATGAACACCCCGTTGTCGCCGGACAGCGCGGACATCCGGATCCGGTCGCCCAGGATGGCGCCGCCGGTGAACACGCTGGACGGATCCACGGCGAGCACGCCGACGGTCCGGCCCGCCCGGCGGTAGTGCGCGGTCAGCTCGGCGACCAGGGTGCTCTTGCCGCTGCCGGCCGCTCCGGTGACACCGACGATGTGCGCGTGCCCGCCAGCTCGGTGCAGCTCGGCGAGCTCGTCGGCCACCCCGTCGCTTCGCCGCTCGATCCGGCTGATCATGCGGGCGATCGCGGCGGTCTGCCCGGCACGTACCCGCTCGACCCGGTTCACCGCTCGGCCCTCAGCGCACGCAGCAGGTCCCGGTCATCGATCACCCGCCGGGCCTTGAACTCGGACCGCTCGAAGGTGCCCTGCCGCACCGGAACAACCGTCGCGCCAACCCCGAGAACCCGGCGCAGCCGCTCGGACAACCGGGAGGCCCAGCCGTCCAGCCGCTGCCCTGGCTGGTGCTCGACCTGCACCACCAGCGCGTCCATCGCCTCCACCCGGCTGATCACGATGCGGTGCTCGCCGCCGTACCCGGGGTCGGACATCACCACCTCGTCGATGGCGCTCGGGTAGATGTTCTCGCCGCGCACGATGAACATGTCGTCGATCCGGCCGTAGATGCCGCGGGGCAGGAACGGGTAGGTGCGGCCGCGCGCGGCGTCCGGCGCCTCCCACCGGGTCAGGTCGTTGGACAGCAGCCTGATCATCGGCTGGCTGGTCCGCTCCAGCGTCGTGTAGACCGGCGTTCCCTCGGCGCCGTACGGCACCCGGCGCAGCGACGACGGGTCGCACACCTCGGTGTAGACCAGGTCCTGCCAGCACAGCACACCCGGCTCATCGGACCCGGCGCCCAGGTGCATCCACGGGCTCACCTCGGCCATCGAGCCGGAGTCGTACACCTGCGCGCCGAAGGCGTCCGCGACCCGGCCCCGGATGGACGGCATGCTTGCGCCCGGTTCACCGGAGAAGAACAGCTTGCGCAGGCCGAGCTCGGCCGGATCGACGCCCTCCGCGCGGGCCACCTCGGCAAGCCGCAGCGCGTAGGACGGCGTGCCGTAGAACACCGTGACGCCCATCTGGCGCATCCACAGCACGGTGCGCGCGGTTTGCCCGGCGACGCCCGCGCCGAACGGGAAGACCCGGGCACCGAGGCGTTCCGCGCCGATGTACGCGCCCCAGGATCCCCAGTACAGGCTCAGCGGGGAGCCGACCAGCACGGTGTCCCTCGGCCGGATGCCCATCGCCCACATCACCCTGGCATGCGCGTTGGCCACGCTGCGCCAGTCCCGCTCGCTGATGCCGAACGCGGTCGGCCGACCGGTGGTGCCGGACGTGCCGTTAATGTGCTTCACCTCGTCGGGCGGCACGCACAGGTAGCTACCGAACGGCTCGTGTGCCGCCTGGTCGGCGCGGAGCTCCTCCTTGCGTACTACCGGCACCCGCTCGAAGTCCGCCAGCGAGCGGATGTCGTCCGGGTGCAGGCCGGCGTCGCGCCACTTGCGCCGGTAGAACGGCGAGCTGTCCCACGCGTAGGTCATCACCTCGCGGATTCGGCCCAGGATCGCCTCGTCGCGTTGCTCGGCCGGCATCGTCTCCCGCCGAGGGAACCAATGCCCTTGCTGCTCCGGTGGGCGGTACCCCTCGTCGTAGCTGGGCGGCCAGCTCCACTGCTCCAACACGGCGGTGTCCGGGGTGGGCAGGGCGACCGGGCGGGCCATCAGACCACGACCGGGCGGTTGGCGGCGGCGGTACGGACCGCTTCGACGATGGTCTCCGGCGTGGTGTCCTGCCCGAGCACATCGGCCACGCCCATCTGTTTGAGCGTCTGCTCGTCCTCGTCCGGCATCACCCCGCCGGCCAGCACGGCGAATCCGACCGGCTCGGCGAGCCCGTCCAGCACCTGGTAGAGCTTGCGGAAGATCGGCAGGTGCGCGCCGGAGAGGATGCTCACCCCGAGCACGTCGACGTCCTCCTGCACGGCGGCCTCGACCACCTGCTCGGGCGTGCGGTGCAGCCCGGTGTAGATCACCTCCATGCCGGCGTCGCGCAGGGTGCGCGCGACCACCTTCACTCCTCGGTCGTGCCCGTCCAGACCGAGCTTCGCCAGCATCACGCGGATCGGCTCCTGCCGTGCCGACATAAGTCACCGCCTCGTTGTGGTAGATCCGTGCTGTGGTCTGACCATAGAGTGGCGTGACTCGGACAACAAGCGTTGATCCCGGGAAAACGGGAACCCTGAGCGCGAATCGAAGGAACGGGATGCCAATGACCGTTGCGCGTACCTCCGAACAGCTCAACGCGCGCCGAGAGGGCCAGCTGGGTCGGATCACCCTGAACCGACCGAGCTCGATCAACGCGCTGACCCTGGAGATGATCCGTGCCGCGACCGACGCGTTGCGGGCCTGGTGGGACGACCCTTCGGTGGAGTTCCTGGTGCTGGACGGGGCTGGGGACCGGGGCCTGTGCGCGGGCGGCGATCTCACCGTGGTGCGCGACTCGGCGCTCGGCGACCAGGACGCGGCCGCGCAACTATGGCGCGAGGAGTACCTGCTGGACCTGCTGATGGCCCGGTTCCCCAAGCCGGTGGTGGCGCTGATGGACGGCGTGGTGATGGGCGGCGGGCTCGGGCTGGCCGGCCGGGCCGACGTCCGGATCGTGACCGAGCGGTCCCGGGTGGCGATGCCCGAGGTGCTCATCGGGCTGGCGCCGGACGTCGGCTCCTGCGACCTGCTGGCCAGGGCACCCGGCGAGCTGGGCACCCACGTGGCGCTCACCTCGATGCACATCGGGGCGGCGGATGCCCTGCTGTGCGGCCTGGCCAACCTGTACATGACCTCGGCGGAGCTCGCCGGCGTGTTCGCGTCGCTGCAGCGCGCCGGCCTGGAGGGGCTGCCCGCGTCGGGCTCGCCGCCGGCGGGCGAGCTGGCGGAAGCCCGTGGCTGGATCGACGAGTGCTACGCCGGCGACGATCCGGTGGAGATCGTCCGCCGGTTGTCCGCGCGGTCCGAGCCCTCGGCTCTGGCGGCTTCGCGGCGGCTGGAGAGCGTGTCCCCCACCGCGGTCGCGGTGACCCTGCGCGCACTGCGGGCCGCCGCCGACGAGCCGGGCCTGGGTCCGTGCCTGGTGCGGGACTACCGGGTGATCCGCCGCTTCCTACGGCATCCCGACCTGGTCGAGGGCATCACCGCCGGCCTGGTGGACCGCACCCACACCCCGCGCTGGTCGCCGCCCCGGCTGGCCGACGTCCGCGGGGAAGACGTGGACGCGTTCTTCGCCCCGCTCGGGCCCGACGAACTGCGGCTACCCGACTGACTGGGGCATCGGGCGCTCAGGCAAACCCGGGAACGGCCGCCCAGGCCAGTCCGGGGTCCGGCGCGTCCTGCCTGGTCACCGCACACTCGATCAGGCCGTACGGCCGGTCCGCCGCGTAGAACACCTCGTTGGGGTTGTCCAGCCCGAACGGGGCCAGGTCCACCACGAAGTGGTGCCGGTTGGGCGCGGACAGCTTGATTTCGGCGATCTCCGGGTGCGCCTCGAGCACGCCGCTGCCCATCTCC